>JACRLR010000007.1 GCA_016219645.1 Nitrospirota bacterium | reverse complement strand
TCCGACGGCGGACCCGCCCGATGGTGTGTTTCGTGAACGTGCAGAGCGTGGAGCGGATGATCTTCTCCATCTTTAACCGGTTTAACCTGGAGTGGCGCCCGCGCACCCTTCGCCAATTTACACAAGTCGCGTGACATCACCGACGATCGGGACTGCTTGCTGGCATCAGAACCTCTCAGATATGATGGCTGAATTTCCTTCACAATCACGCCTGATTGGGCTGCGGAGAAAGTCATATGAGTGCATCGTTACAAACGTTATTGCAACAACGCATTCTGGTTCTCGACGGAGCGATGGGTACGATGATCCAGCAGCGGAAGCTGGATGAAGCGGCCTTTCGTGGCGAGCGGTTCAAAGATTGGAAAAAGGATCTGAAGGGCCACAACGACCTTTTGAACCTCACCCAGCCGGCAATTGTTGAGGACATTCACCGGCAGTATCTGGAGGCCGGCGCCGATATCGTCGAAACGAACACGTTCAATTCTCAGGCGATCTCCCTGGCGGACTACCATATGGAGTCATTGGGCTATGAACTGTCCAGGGCTGGTGCGGAATGCGCAAAGCGGGCCGTACTCAAAGTTCAAGCCGCTCAACCGGGGCGACAATGTTTTGTGGCCGGCGCAATCGGGCCCACGACGAAGACGTCATCCATCTCGACCGACGTCAATAACTCAGGGGCGAGGGGAACGACTTTCGATGAACTCGTAGCGGCTTACAGCGACCAGGCTCGTGGCTTACTCGATGGTGGGGCCGACATTCTACTGGTGGAGACCATCTTTGACACCCTCAACGCCAAAGCTGCGTTCTTTGCCATACAAGAGGTGTTCGACCGCGGTGGATACTGCGTCCCCATCATGGCTTCAGTCACCTTCATCCAGGCCGGTAGTAATCGGGGCGTGACAGGTCAGACGGTTGAGGCATTCTGGAATTCCATTTCCCATGTGCCTTTGCTCAGCGTCGGGATGAATTGTGCCCTGGGGCCGAAAGAAATGCGCCCATTGATTGAAGAACTCGCTCACATTGCGCCGATTTATATCAGTGCGCATCCAAATGCAGGATTGCCGAATCCGTTGTTGCCGACGGGATTCCCTGAGACACCCGATAGCCTGGCGCCTCAGTTGAAAGAATGGGCACAGAACGGCTGGTTGAATATTGTCGGTGGTTGTTGTGGGACGACGCCTGGACACATCAAGCTCATTGCTGAATCCGTAAGAGGTCTTCCTCCGCGTGTTCCTTCGTCTGTCGCACCGCACACCAGACTAAGCGGGCTGGAAGCGGTCACGATCCTTCCGGAAGCGAACTTTGTGAACATCGGTGAACGGACCAACGTGACGGGATCACCAGCCTTCGCTAAATTGATTCTTGGAGGCGATTATGACGCCGCACTTTCGGTGGCGCGGCAACAGGTCGAAGGGGGCGCTCAGATCATCGACATCAATATGGACGAAGGCATGCTCGATTCCCAGGCCGCCATGGAGAAGTTTCTCCGATTGGTGGCGTCGGAGCCGGATATTTGCCGCGTCCCGATCATGGTAGATAGCTCGAAGTGGGACATACTGGAAACGGGTCTCAAGAACATTCAGGGCAAGCCCGTCGTCAATAGCATCAGTCTCAAAGAAGGCGAAGCCAAATTTCTCCAGCAGGCCAAACTCGTGCGTCGCTATGGAGCGGCCGTCGTGGTCATGGCGTTTGATGAGCGCGGCCAGGCCGATACCTATGAACGCAAGATCGAGGTTTGTGAGCGGGCCTATCACCTCCTCACGGAGCGCATTGGCTTTCCCGCCCAGGACATCATCTTCGACCCGAATATCCTTACCGTGGCGACCGGCATCGAGGAGCATAACAACTATGCGGTGAACTTCCTCGAAGCGACTCGATGGATCAAGCAGCATCTTCCGCTGGCGAAAGTGAGCGGCGGCGTCAGCAATATTTCCTTCTCGTTTCGGGGCAATAATCGAGTGCGCGAGGCGATGCACGCGGCATTCCTCTATCACGCGATCAAGGCTGGTCTGGATATGGGCATCGTCAACGCCGGGCAGTTGGCAGTCTATGAAGAAATTCCCAAGGATCTCCTAGAGCTGGTCGAGGATGTGCTGCTGAACCGGCGGCCGGATGCAACGGAACGACTGGTGGCCTTTGCCGAGACCGTCAAGCAACAGGGCAAGGCGGTGGTGAAAGACGATGAGTGGCGTTCTGGCACGGTCGAGGAGCGCCTATCCTATGCGCTGGTGAAGGGCATGACCGACTACATCGAGCAGGACATCGAGGAGGCTCGGCAACGATATGCCAAGCCATTACAGGTGATTGAAGGGCCGTTGATGGCGGGGATGAATATCGTGGGGGATCTGTTCGGGTCCGGCAAGATGTTCTTGCCGCAAGTGGTCAAGAGCGCCAGGGTCATGAAGAAAGCCGTCGCGTACCTCATGCCGTTCATGGAGGCGGAGAAACAAAAATCCGGGGCGTCGAGTTCGAATGGGAAGATTCTCCTCGCCACGGTCAAGGGCGATGTGCACGATATCGGGAAGAACATCGTCGGTGTAGTCCTGGGATGTAATAACTACGAGGTGATCGATCTTGGTGTGATGGTGCCCTGTGAGCAGATCCTGGCTGCTGCGCGCGAACACGGGGTCGCGATGATCGGGCTGAGCGGACTCATTACCCCCTCGCTCGACGAAATGGCGCACGTGGCACGCGAACTGACGCGCGAGGGTTTTGACCTGCCGTTACTCATCGGTGGCGCCACCACGAGTAAAGCCCATACGGCAGTCAAGATCGCTCCGGGCTATAACCACTCCGTGGTGCATGTGCTGGATGCCTCCAGAGCGGTGGGTGTTGTCGGAAGTCTGGTGAATGCCAACTTGCGGGATGACTTCGCGAAGAAGGTTCGCGCCGACTATGATCAGATACGTCAAACCCATCAGGACAAAGGAGCCAAACCTCTCTGGACATTGGCGCAGGCGCGGGCCAATCGATTCCAATCCGATTGGGCTGAGGTCGATATCCCCATACCGGTTTTTACCGGGCTGAAGGTGGTGCCGCAGCAGCCGTTGGACCAGCTGATTCCCTACATTGATTGGTCGCCGTTCTTTCACGCGTGGGAATTGAGGGGACGTTACCCGACCATTTTTGAAGATCCTGTTGTCGGTTCGAAGGCCAAGGAGTTGTACGATGATGCGCAGATCCTGCTCCGCAAGATTGTGGACCGACGATTATTCACGGCCAAAGGGGTCTACGGGATTTTCCCTGCCAACAGCCAGGGTGACGATATTGAGATCTATACCGACGATTCTCGTACGGCAGTCGTGACAACGTTCCATACCCTGCGTCAGCAATCGGAGAAGCCGCAAGGGCAGTCGAGTTTTGCGCTTGCGGATTTTGTCGCGCCGAAAGAGTCCGGGCGTGCAGACTATGTGGGGGCGTTCGCCGTGACGACAGGACTCGGAGTGGATCTTGTATGCCGAGAGTTCGAACGTGACCACGACGATTATAATTCTATTATGGCCAAGGCCTTGGCAGATCGTCTAGTCGAAGCCTTTGCGGAATCGCTCCATAAGCGCGTGCGGGATGCCTGGGGATACGGCAAGGGCGAGGAGTTCTCAACTGAAGACCTGATTCGCGAAAAGTATCGAGGTATTCGACCAGCCCCTGGCTATCCGGCTTGCCCGGACCACACGGAGAAACGGCTTCTGTTCGATCTCCTGCAAGTCGAGCAGAATACCGGCATCACGCTAACTGAGAGCTTTGCCATGCTGCCTGCTGCGTCGGTGAGCGGATTCTATTTTGCCCATCCGGAGGCCAGGTATTTTGCCGTGGGAAAGATCGGAAAAGACCAGGTTGAAGATTATGCCAGCCGAAAGGGGATGAACCAGCGCGCGATCGAACGCTGGCTGTCGCCGAATCTGAACTACGAGTTGGCTTAGGAAGCTTCTGCCAATACGGCCTCAGGGGCGGGCCTCCCAATCGCCACGGTCAGCGCAGACCTTACGCGACGGTATCGTTCTTCCATCCAGCGATTTACATCAGCTGAATCACTAAAGACGAGCTCCCAGGCTTTGACTGTGTCCAGCATCAGCAACTGGTGCTGGTGCGTATCGCCAGAGATGTAGACGACAAGTACCGCTGATTTTCCGGTGAGGCTGGTATCTGTGAATACGTGCAGTATGGCGCCATCGGGCAGGGTGATGTCGCGTGATGCAGCCTCGACGAGGGGGCGGTATAGGCGCTGCAGAAATTGGGACGTCATTTCGTAGGCGTTAATCGTACCTAAGAGGCGGGGGTTCGGCTTTTCTCCGAACAGGTTTTCCGTCAGATAGGTTGCAGCCTCCCAGGTCGGCATGACTCCTGACGTGACCAGAAATTCACACAGGTAGGCGATCCAATTGCGAGTTGTCTCCTGTTTATAGGCCACAGGCGTTTTCTTGGCCATACTTGGCAACCCTTTCATGGTCGTAGGATGTTATGGGTACAGGGTCTGAGAGACTGTACGTGAGGCTGTACCTGACGAGATGGCAAAAGTATATCGGTGGGCCGAAAAACGGTCAACGAAATGACGAAAAGAAGCTAGGATTTCGGAACCGCTCTTCGCGGCAGTTGGTCGGCATACTGGTCATGAATCTGCTTGATATCGCTGAGCGAGGCGAAGAAGACGTCGAGAAGCTCAGGGTCGAAATGCTCCCCACGATGTTTGGTCATGAGTTCGACCGCGTGGTCGAGGCTGAAGGCAGGTTTGTAAACCCGTTGTGTGGTCAGGGCATCGAAGGCGTCGGCAATCGCAGCAATCCGTCCTTCCACGGGAATCGCTTCGCCTTTCAGCTTACGCGGATAGCCGTTGCCGTCCCACCGTTCATGGTGAGTCCAGGCGATCGATGCCGCCACTTTGAGGATTTCCGCGTCCGATCCGTTGAGTATGCGGTAGCCGATCTCCGCATGTTGAGAAATGACGTTGAATTCTTCCATTGTGAACTTGCCGGGCTTAAGGAGCACATGGTCCGGTGTGCCAATTTTCCCGATATCGTGCATCGGACTGGCCGTGCGGATCAAATCACATCGTTCAGCGGACAGCCCGTATTTCCTGGCAAGCAATTCACAGTAGTGACTCATGCGCTGGATATGCTGTGCCGTGGCGCTATCCCGGTATTCGGCTGCGATGGCAAGTCGTTGGATCGTCTCTTCCCGTGAGAGACGCAGTTCCTTCTCACTTCGCTCAAGCCACTCGAGCGCTTGCTGGAGCGCCATGGTTCTGGTTCTTACGACGTCTTCCAGATTCTCCCGGTGTAAGTGATTTTCCAGCTCAAGCCGGCGGCGGCGGAGCGCATTGGCTACATTGATCATGACTTCATTGGATTCGAACGGTTTCACGATGTATCCAAAGGCACCCATGTCCAGCGCCGCGTTTGCCAGCACTGAACTGTCGAGACCGGTTACCATGATTACGGCGGTATGAGGATGTTGACTCAGGACACTGCGGATGAGGTCCATGCCGGACTCACCGGGCATATTCACATCGCACAAGATCAATGCAAAGGGCTGTTCCTCTAACCGCGTCCGTGCCTCACGCGCATCGGAGGCGAGCACCGTCTCATACCCATGGGTTTGCAGCATATATCCCAGCAACCGGCGGATCGGTTCTTCGTCGTCGATGATCAAAACACGCTTGAGTTCAAGAAGAGCTTGCTGGACAGATTGGTCAAGAAGCAATGTCATGACTTTGAACCGTGTATATGAGGTAAATAGATATGAAGGAGAACGCTGTTAGCCTCGGTGGATGCTCACTTGTGTCAGGTTATTCCGGTACCTCAGGAGAACTGTAAAGCCATGTGCACCTTTTGTGCCAATATATTGCGAAAAGCTGCATCGTGCGGGCGTCTCACCGGATGACGTCGCCGTAGTGTGGAAGCGCCTGGATTCATCGCTGCGACCGTGTTTTCATGTGAGGCACTCGCCCTATTACTTTGGAATCTGGTGGATCGTTCGGCCGGAGTACGCGCAGGTCCGTACACAATTAGCCGTTCGCGCCGCGTACTTTTGTACAATCGACCGGGAAACGTGACAGGAGCACCGAGCATTCCGTCCTGCGCTACTCGTGATCTGGGCGTGACACCGTCTTCATTGCGCTTTAGTAGGTCCTTCACTATAATGCGCGGCACCATAGAGGGGAGTGGATCAATGAACAGCTCGACGGGTCTCTTGCGTGTCGATGGGCGGCGAAACGATCAGCTACGTCCGGTAAAAGTGACGCGGAATTTCATCAAACATGCCGAAGGGTCTGTACTCATCGAAATGGGCGACACCAAAGTGATCTGCACGGCTTCTATCGAAGAGAAGGTTCCTCCCTTCCTGAAGGGGAAAGGGCAAGGATGGGTGACGGCAGAGTATTCGATGCTTCCCCGTTCAACCCATGAGCGATCTCCGCGTGAAGCGGTCAAAGGAAAACAGGGCGGCAGGACATTGGAGATTCAACGTCTCGTAGGACGGGCACTTCGTGCAGTGACAGATATGGGTCAGATGGGAGAACGGTCAATCTGGCTCGATTGCGATGTGATCCAGGCTGATGGAGGAACCAGAACTGCGTCGATCACAGGCGCGTTCATTGCCTTGGCCGATGCCTGTACCGTCCTCAAAAAGAAGGGTTTGATCAAGAAACGTCCTTTGACGGATTACCTCGCTGCCATTAGTGTGGGAAAAGTCGGTGGGGAGATCTTCGTGGATCTGGCCTATACGGAAGACTCGATGGCCGAAGTCGATATGAATATCGTCATGACCGGCCAAGGGCGCTACGTCGAAGTTCAGGGCACGGCGGAACGGACCCCCTTTGCCAAGCAGGAAATGGATCAGTTTATGGCCATAGGATGGGGCGGAATTCAGACTCTCACCGCGCTGCAGAAGGATCTGATCGGAGAGCTGGAATAGGGCCGTGAGCATGATCTTTGAATTGGTACTCGCGACGCATAATCGGCATAAGGCAACAGAACTCATTCAGCTTTTAGGAGGATTGGGCGTCACGATCCGAACTCTCGATGAATTTCCGGAGGCTCCTGAGGTGGTCGAAGACGGGGATACTTGTGAGGCCAACGCGGTCAAGAAGGCCTGCGCCATTGCCGAGTATACGGGGCTGCCGGCTGTCGCCGACGATACAGGGCTGGAAGTCAATGCGCTTGGAGGACGGCCGGGTGTGTACGCTGCCCGTTATGCTGGCGAAGGGGCGACTTACGAAGACAACTGTCGAAAGTTGCTGCGAGAGCTGATGGGCGTGCCTCGTGAACAACGAACCGCCCGCTTTTTAACAGTCGCTGCGCTCGCTCTGCCTTCAGACGGAATACGGGTGGTACGAGGGACGTTGGACGGATTCATTGCAGAAGAGGCAAGCGGAACAGCTGGATTCGGATATGATCCTGTGTTTCTCATCCCAGAATTAGGAATGACCTTGGCGCAGCTATCGGCAGACCACAAAAACAGGATCAGCCACCGCGCAAAGGCGTTCACCAAAATGCGAGAAATTGTGAAACGCCTTGGTCAACAGTCGTTCGTCAATGGGTGACCGGGTCTAGGATCCTCTCTCATCGGTGATGAATGCCGATGAATCATTCTTCAGTCTGGCGGGGCATAGCGCGTAAATAAGAGGATTGCTGAAGTTCTTGATCGGAGCAGCAATCCTCTGTGTTTATACGTAGTTCAGCTCTCAGATCTGTACTCTCTTGTCTCTCTTCATTTCTGTCTAATCATCTTGGCCTTTGCATTAAGGCCTCATGCTCCTCTCCTTGGTGCGCGAGCAAAGATAAAAAGCAACCAGACGCCTGGCGTCGCATACGATATTTATACTGTCCGCGCAGAACAAGAGAGAGTGGACCCCCCGCCTTCAACAACACAACCCACCACACGACCGGCTGCGTACTCAATGCTGCGCTGTACCGCATTCGCGCGTCGTTGGCATCCTGAGTGCGCATGGCTCAGAGAGGGGATTCAGGCATCATCCAAGAGGCGCACCCTCCAGCCAGCTTCCATAGTGTTCCTGCAATATTGGATGTGAAGCACAAAGATTCCTAGTCCAACGATGGCCGCCATATCGTTTGGCGCAAACTGGCTCTGAAAGCCATTTTACGGCATATTCTGCGGGTCCAATTTCTGTGCTCCAAGGGGCCAATTTCGGCACTTCTTGGGCTTAGAACAGGACAAACCCACAGTAACTTCTCCCATCGAATTGAGCCAAGTCGATGGATTCTCATCGGGTTTAGCCACACCGAATCTGAACGGTTCCCTGATGGCACGGCGATTGCGCTACGGGAGAGTAAGAGTCGCGAAGGTTCGCTAGGCAGTACGAAAGTGTTAATGAAATATGCTAGGCACATCATACGTAGATAATTATGCTGTATCTTGTCATGTCGATTTGTCCGTCTCTATGTCTTCTAACATGTGTTCATCAAAGCATCTTCCGCTTCAGCTCTTTCCGGGCCTGGCGTGGTTTTTGTGTATGATGGTTCTCGCAGGCCTTTCCGGTTGTGGACCGGGGGTATCCGACCACACGTCGAATCCGGAGGCCCGCGCTAGCGTGGGAATGTCATCCGAGTCCAAGCCCGTTTCGCAGAACACTCCGGAAACGAGCCGCATGCCTTTCGCCGAAGCGTTCTCGTCAAATAATGCGCCAGCATCAGCAGCCCAAGGAGAGCTGACACTGCCCGAGTATCTGGCCCTGCCTACCTGGATCGCGCAGGCGCTGGACGCTCCGGAAGTCTCTGTGCGGCTCGGAGCCCTGGATACGTGGGCGCAGCAGGGAGCCCAAGCTCCGATGGATCCCCTGATTGTGGCACTGGATGACGAGAACGACGATGTGCGGGAAAAAGCGATGACGATCATCGAACAGCACTGGGTGGTCGAACAGGATGCGGAGCCTCAGCAATGAAGTTATGCGAGGTAGAGAGGGCAGAGGCAAGGCAAGAACGACAAGATGTTGAGGAGGGACGTGTTATGCATGATGAAACATGGGCCGAGAGACAGTCAATCGTTGCAATCACCACATCACCAAAGGAGGAGCGGACAATGCGAGGCAAATCGAACAGATGGTTGAGTGGAGTCGGGGTGGTAGTCTTTGCAGGAGGGCTTGTCTTGGCAAACTTTGGCGGGGAAATCACCTCTGTGCAGGCGCACGACCGTGCCTATAAGAATCCGTTTAAGCAAATCATGACCAAACTTGACGAAATCCTTGCGAAGCTTAATGGTGGTCCAGCCCCTGCCTCCGGAGGCGCAACGGCGAATCAGGCGTTGCCGCGTTTTACCGTCTTGGCGGACAATAACGCGGCTGTGAGGGACAACAGCACTGGTCTCGTGTGGGAACAAACCCCATCCACTCCGGCCACGGATTGGAGCAATGCCCGCTTGCAGTGTATCAACAAGAATGTCGGGAACACGCGCGGCTGGCGGCTGCCTTCGGTGGTGGAATTGACGAGTCTGATCGATCCGTCGTTACCGGCGCCGTATGTCCCAGGAGCAGTGTTTACAGGTGTGCAGACGGCCACCTACTGGTCGGCGACAGCGAGTGCTGTGGGTACTACTAGCGCGTTTGGCGTAAACTTCCAGGATGGCCTTGTGGGTACAAGCAGTAAGGGCAGTGCCGGTAACGTCTGGTGTGTGCGTGGTCAGATGCAAGAGTCTGTATATTAGAGGATTCTGTGACTGGAGCAATCTGATAAGTACGGGGCAGGAGGCGTACACCTCCTGCCCCTCTTTACCCTCCCCGCATGAATCATTTCTCCGCCTGGTTCATTTTGCAGTTGACCATCAGCTAGAGATCTTCGCCTGGATGTCTGGGCAGATGTCCTGAATGTCGCTTGCCGTCGCAGGAGAGATCCCACACGAGGTGGCTTGGAGATAGGGACACCTGAGATAGGACTCAAACCGCACCTCTCCGTCTGTCCGAACACTATATATACGTACTGGCTAGCCCAGCGGCTCCGACAAGCGATCGGCGAGCGTACTATTCTCTGGTACTTTACGGTGGTTGGTCCGGGTCCACTTCATCACGAGATTTTGAATATCGCACCAACTTGTTCGCTAGTGAACTGGTGGATTGTCGCACCGGCGGCGCTGTATTACTTGAAGAATTCGAGCGAGTAGGGCACAATGCATTCCCTTTAGAATCGCAACGTCGGGGCGTAGCGCAGCCCGGTAGCGCGCCTGCTTTGGGAGCAGGATGTCGGAGGTTCAAATCCTCTCGCCCCGACCAACCCCCTTCGACGAGTTCTGAGTTGTGAGTGTTCAGTGTTGAGTTAGGACACATACGGACAGGAACTGTTTCCCAACTCAGAACTCAACACTCTCAACTCACAACCTCAAGAGGGCGCCCGTAGCTCAGTCGGATAGAGCATCAGCCTTCTAATCTTTTCCGACCTCACCGTGCAAGCCATTGACGGAATAGCTGAACGCCGCTCCAAGAGCGGTCTTTCGCTGTGTTTCGTGATCAGTTTTGACAGGTCGAATTCAGGTGGATTTAGGCGATTTTTGCTGAAAAGAGAACACGCCGGGAACACGTAGGGTTTCTATGTATATTCGGGTCTTTTATGATTCAGGGAGGAACGAAAAGTTTGCAACTCTTCCGCTGTCTTGGCATGGATCGATAAGGCTTGACAGCCTCTTGTCCAAGTTGTATATTTTGTACATATTGTACGAAATGAAGGGGAGGGAACGCAATGTCGGCACTTACGGTTAGTGAAGCCAGGAAAGTGTTCGCTGAAACGGTCAACCGCGTGGCCTACACTAAAGAGCGCGTTATGGTCGAACGGCATGGTAAGGCGGTAGTGGCGATGGTACCCGTGGAAGATGTGGAGCTGTTGCGGGACTTAGAGGATCGCATGGATTTGGGTGATGCCCGCGCTGCAATTGCCGAAGCCAAGAAGAAGGGCACCAAACCCTGGTCGGTGCTCAAGAAGCAACTTGGGCTGTAAGGCGGGGTCATGGCCTATACAGTCGAAGTTGCGCCAGCTGCTGAACGTCAACTCAAGGCCTTGCCCAAGCCCATTCGGACTCAAATTGGTCGGCGAATCGATAAGCTTACTGATGATCCGCGTCCGCACGGTGTAGAGAAGATCACAGGCGAGGACGATCTGTATCGCGTCCGCTCAGGGGATTACCGCATTCTGTATAAGATCAACGATCAGGAGCTTCTCGTTTTGGTCGTAAAGATCGGCGATCGCAAAGAAGTCTATCGGAGATTGCCGAAGCGATGACTACATCGCGGTAGTCGTGATCTCCTGGTATCTATGCCTGTACAGTTCGTCTACACGAATCCCTGTTCGTACAGCCGCGTGCCTCTGCTAGAGTGGCTTTCCACCGGTTTTAGTATCTGGTGCTATCCATGTGGAGTGAGCCCATCTTGGTTGTTTTAAGCCGTAGACGTAAAGTGAACACGCCGGGAACACGTAGGGCATCTACCTAAAGTTGGCCGCAGATACGCGATTTTTATATTTGAGAGATGCCAATGTATAAGCCGTCATCTCAATCCCTCGTGAGCAACGACAACCGGGAGGAGCATCCTCATGTAATCGTGATCACGTCATTAATCTGTGGGGCCCCATATTCTGCGGCACCCGTGATCACCTGCAGATTTGGCAGGATGTGCGCGATTCCCCCATTGTGGGTATGGCCGCAATAGACTGTCAGCCGGCGGTCCGGTCGTTTCTCCATCTCCTCTCGGAGAACATCTCCAACCGCTTGACAGGCAAAAAACGGGAGCCAGTCATCGTTGCTGACCTGACCTTGGTACCAACAGGATTCTCTGAAGGGAGGTACATGAGTGAGCAGGATTACATGCTGATAACGGGTGAGTGCATCGGGCAGTATTTCTCGCAAGCAATTGGCCGCTTCATTTCCTAGGCGCATGAGCTGCTGTTGCAGCTTGGGTGACGTCAGACCGGTTAGCTCCTTGATGAGCAGGTGGTCGTTCAGTCGTACGGCAGACTGTGCATAATTCCCATATCGCCCATCACCCCACGCATCATGCCCTATCAATGCCGTTGATTGAGTGAGTGCTACCATGCTTGTGTCCGTGAGGTAGTTGAGTAATGGATGGGTACGGCAGAAATTTCGAACTGTGGCTCGCACGTCTGCAATGGACCCTTGATAGAAGTCGTGATTGCCAAGCACAAAATAGACCGGCTTGTTGATGGCACTGCAGATTTCAGAAAGATGCTCGATCAGATAGGGAGCAATTGAAACATCTCCGGTCAAGAACACCACATCAGGATGTTTCGAGGCGACGACGGCCAGGAAGTCTTGGCGAGCGTGTGAGCTCAAGAAATCGAGATGAATATCTGTTAACCATACGGCGCGCATAGATGGTGTCACCATTACACCGGGCCAGTGATTGGTATGGTACTACGGGCGATTAATTTATCACGATCGTAGTTGTGCAGTCTTTATAGGGTGGGAGTGATTGGGAAGGGGCGGCATAGAGGACTTGTCGTCGATTCGGCATCGAATGAGAGCGAGTAGAGAGAGAGCAGCAAGGGAACTATTTATCCTTAACGAGATGAGATGCTTTCGGCAATACCATCGCCCGCTCCTTGACGACCTATAACACAAGTGTTATAGTTTTATCGCATGGCCTGGTCAGTGTTCTACTATGAGACAGTGCAGGGAGACAGGCCAATTGAGGCATTTCTCGACGCATTGTCCCGTGAGGCTCGAGCCAAATGTCTTGCGTATATCAGTCGATTGGAAATCGACGGCACACGCCTGCCAGCTTCAATCGCGGCGCATGTCCGAGGCAAGATTTGGGAGCTGCGTCCGGAATGGTCTGGGAATGAGTTCCGGTTCTTTTATGGGGCGATCGTGGGTCAGCGGTTTGTCATCCTTCACGCGATTCAAAAGAAAAGGCAGAAGCTTCGAGAAAGGGACATCGCTATCGCCGAGCAACGATACGAGGACATCAAGGGAAGGATTCACAATGAAGACGCATAGGCAGTATATCGACGAGCAGATGAAGAAAGACCCGAAGTTCGCCGATGCGCTCACCAAGGCGGAGCAGGAAGTCGGAATCGCCTTGGAGCTTGCGAAGCTACGTGAGCGACGCGGGTTGAGTCAGACGGAGTTAGCGAAGCTCACAGGGATGAAACAGCCGCAGATTGCTCGCTTGGAAAGTGGTGCTCATTTCCCTGCCTTCGCAACACTGCAGAAGCTTCTCGGCGTGCTCGGTGGGAAATTGGAACTGACTGCGGACGCATGCCATCTCACTCCGACGCGAGCGAAGGTCGCCGGCGCTCGTCGGTAGGTGCCGGGATCAGGCTGTAGATGATGGGGACTCAATACACGCTAACGGATCCAAACTGTCGGCCTGCCGACAGGCCCATCTAATCCACTGATCAGCCTGGGACCCAGCCTGGATATCACCGTATCGAGCAACAAACTTCTCTCTGAACGCAGTCACATAGGTCCGGACGTTCTGGGCTTGCCCCCACGCCTCAGCTTCCTTCATGAGGTAGTTCTTTCGAGCCTCTTCTTTCTTTCTTCGCTCCTCCTCAGCCCATTGTCGCCGTTGGGCCTCAACCCGTGCTCGATGTTCCTCTTCCCGTCGTAATCGTTCTGCCCGCACAGCATGGGCCACCTTTAGCAGACCTCCAATGAATTCGTTCAAACAAGCTTCTACCTTGGCAGCTTTGCAGTCGGTCCACACTTTCCGGAGTCCTTGTGCTCCCCACTCGGTAACCTTAAGCAAGAGTTTTCCCGTCGCCACATATGTATAGCGCTGGCGTTGCCATGCCGGTAGGCGGTCGTTGTGCTGGTCCGGATGCGCTTCTCGTCGAAACCTTTCTTCGAGGCCGAAATGAATCGGTTCTCCATCGATTCGGACAGACAGAGAAGATTTTGCCCCACCGTCCAGGCTCAGCTGGTACCCCCGAGATTCGAGTGCATGAAAAAGCGCATTCATGATGCGCAGAGCCCGAGGGAGACTGGAGGGACTCACACGAAGGTTGAGGTCCCTGAAGCCACCAGACGACACGGCTCCATAGTTGTTGACTTTAGGTGATCGCAATGGCGTGAGCCGCCCGCTCAGTAATCTATGAGGTGAGACGAGCCGATCAGGAACCTCAATTCTCGGTTCGCTTGTGAGTTCTGATTGAATCTTCTCCTTGGCTTGTATGGATAGATGATCTCCTGATTGAGCCAGACTTCGTTTGGAGATGGTAGCTGATTGCTTGGTTGGATCAGCGCTCGGCGGGAGTGGAAGTTGTTTCACGATTTTCCCGGTCTGCTTTCTCCGCCAGTAGCCCCTCCCCGGGTAGGGGATAGCCAGTTTTCGACAGATCTTGGCGAGTGCGACGTCGGATATGCCGTATTGACAAGCGAGCCGCGTCATCGGTTGAGACCAGACCTGCTCATAGAGTTGATGGCGTGGAATGGAAATTAATGGTGGGTCATTCAACATATGGCCTCCTTCTCTAGACGATAACCCGAGTAGATTCCCAGCGACTTATAGCTCTTTGAAGTACAGCGTGACGATGCGAATGCTGACCGTTTGGTGCGAGTTCCCATGCAAAGACCTTGGGTGAAAACAATGCGGTTGGAGAATGCGACGCTTGAGCAGAAAAAGGAAGCCCCCGGAGGGCCGGAGGCTTCCCATGGAAGCAGCTCAGCGCTTCAAGACATGAGCGGCCATCCACTCCTTGGCATCACGGGCCACCGTGAGCAGCGCCTCCAGGTCATTGAGACCGAACGAGGTCCCATTGCGCCACGCGCCAGATTGATCCTTGAACGGGCGGGAGAAGGTCGTTGAGAAGAAAGGACCCTTCTCGCTGACATTCTGCCAGATCGTCGCTTTGATGTTGCCACATCGCAGCGTGTGAGTTGGTTTGTTGTGGGTAGCCATCTTGTGTCCTCCTTGTTGAAATGAAGTTGGCTCTCTCACAGGAAGAGGAGAGCCACCGCACATTTCACGGAGGAGACGTGAGGCAGAGGCCGGCGCCGGCGTGCCGGAGAGGGATTAGCAGCGGGAGTGACAGCTCTACTGGCGCGAGCGGTGCGCCTCGCAGGTGCTAGGCGGTCGGCACCTGCCGGGTATGGCTACGACAACAAACCCGTGGCTGCGGTGTAGGATTGAGGTGTCAAACAGCCATGAGATCACGTGGAGCGGTTTAGCGAATGGATCAGCGTCCTTCAATTCGGAGGCCACGGCCGTAGGGATTCGTGGGACTGCTGGGGCTATAGGGACTCCCGGCGCCATAGGGATTCTTGATCGAGTCCGGTGAGAACGGGGAGCCGTAGCGGCCGTAGGGGTTACTGGTCGAATCAGGATCATACGGGTTCGCGCTGAGCTTGCCTCGATAGTTCCCTTGCTGGTCATACAGCCGAGGCGCATCCGTTGCGAACGGATTCGTCGCCGATTGATTGCTGAAGGGACTGCTGTAGGGGCTGAAGGGATTGTTGATGCCGTCCGACTTGAAGGGGCTGCCGGCTCCATAGAGATTCGATGTGGAATTAGGATTGTACGGATTTGCGCTCAGCTCGCCGAGATCTTCCGCGTGGATTGAGCGAGGCAGGAGTAGCAGCAGGAGCAACAGGAGAAGGAGAACCGGCATGGCGAGCCTCCCACAAACGAAAAACCAGCGGGCTTAGCCTACTCCACGCCTGGAGATCAGCGCAAGCGGGAGGAACGGAATGACACCCGTGCTGATCCCATGCTCCCGGAACGCGCACGATCAGAATGTGCTCGTTCGACGGCCGCAGTAGGACCAACACGGGTGCCATTCCATGAGAGGAGTAGCGAGTCTCCGACAAACGGAGCAACCCCAGAATAGAAAGAGGTCATTTTGAGATAGCCTCAGTCCAAGGCATGCGGTACAATTGCATTCACTGAGGGGGGATGCAGCGATGAAGAACAAGCCACTCATTGAAACCAACCAACATATCAAAGTTCCAGCGAAATACCGGAAAGCCTTGATCGCCAACGTCGCCAGCTCGACGGCGGTCGAGACTGGTGCATCCGTCGAATCCATCGCCCGCATTCTGACTGAACGGGACAAACCGCTACCGATTAAGAAGACAAGCGGCTCTGCTCGATAATTTCTCCGAACAGCTTCTCCATCGGCGCATAGTGCTTATCGAGGCCTGCCTGAATCGCGGCAATGTACGCGGTCTTGCCCGTCCCCGCCATGAGACTGAAGACGAGCAGCGGCAGTCCTGCCTGAAGCGCCATGAGCGTGGAAAGCACGCGGGCCAGGCGTCCATTTCCATCACGGAACGGATGAATCAGCACCAACTCGACATGTGTTTCGGCCAGCGCACGGATAACTGCCGCTCGATCTGCAAACGTGCAGGGCGTATAGCGCCGCAACACATCCCGTTCAAACTGATCCATCAAGGTAGGCACCTGAGCGGCGGCGGCGAAAGGGAATCCATCTTTACTGACATTCACACGCCTATAGCAGCCGGCCCATTCATAGATGCTGCCAAGCCAAGTGCGGTGACAGTCACAGAGATCCGTGGCCATAAACCGATGCGTCTCATCGTAGGCTCTGACCAGGACATCCATTGCATGCTCAAGAGCTCTTGCCTCCGCGTTGTCCATGTCTTGCTTCGCCGCAACACCAAGCCGATTCTTGAGCACCAGCCCATGGGAGCCGGGCTCAAACTGCGCCTCCGGCAAGCCGGACACATCGTAGCGATCATCGGCGGTCATGAGATCGTCTTTTCTGTTGAATCACTACCAAGATCATTCGCAATCAATCTGAATTGTTCTAGCGCCGCTTCGAGGTCGTCGACGATTTCTTGGGCGATGATGTCGGGATCGGGGAGGTTGTCGGAGGCTTCGAGGGATTCGTCTTTCAGCCAAAAGATGTCGAGGCTGGCTTTGTCGCGGCCAACCAATTCATCATAGTCGTAGGCACGCCAGCGTCCCGCTGGTTTCTTCTCGGACCAGGTTGCTTTTCGTTCGTGCCGGTTCGCTGGGTTGTAGGATTTCACGAACTCGTCGAGGTCTTCGCGCTTGAGCGGATCGGTCTTGAGTGTGAAGTGTTGGTTGGTACGGAGGTCGTAGATCCAGAGCTTCTTGGTCCATGGGGTCTCGCTCGCTGGCTTCTTGTCGAAGAAGAGCACGTTGGCTTTCACGCCCTGCGCATAGAAGAGGCCGGTCGGCAGACGCAGGAGCGTGTGCACATCGCACTCGTGCAGGAGCTTACGCCGGACAGTTTCCCCCGCGCCACCTTCGAAGAGGACGTTGTCAGGCACTACGACCCCGGCTCTGCCATTCTGTTTCAGCAACGTTTTGACATGCTGGACGAAGTTGAGTTGTTTGTTGGAGGTCGTCGCCCAGAAGTCGTCACGTTCGACGATGTCCCGTTCCTTGGAGACCTGGCCCTCTTCGCCAACGATGGTTGTGCTGCTCTTCTTCCCGAACGGCGGATTGGTCATTACGATGTCGAACCGCTCCCCCGGATCAGCGGCCAAGGAATCGGCCACGACGATGGGCAGGTCTTTGTCGCTTCCGATCCCGTGGAGCATCATGTTCATCGCGCAGAGCCGTGCCGTGCTTTGGACCAATTCCCATCCCTTAAACGTGCCTTGCTTGAGCTGTCGCTTTTCGTCCTTGGTGAGATTGGGATAGTGCTTCACGATGTAGTCATGTGCAGCCAGGAAAAACCCGCCAGTTCCGCAGGCCGGGTCACAGATCGTCTCGCTGGACTTCGGAGCGATGGCCTCCACCATTGCGGCAATCAGTGGCCTTGGGGTGAAGTACTGGCCCGCGCCGGACTTCGTGTCCTGCGCGTTCTTCTCCAGTAAGCCCTCGTAGGCATCCCCTTTCACATCGGCACTCATCGTGGACCAGTCTTCCTTGTCGATCAGATCCACAATCAGCCGCCGAAGCTTGACGGGGTCCTGAAACTTATTCTGGGCCTTGGTGAATATCAGCCCGAGCATGCCTTTCCCTTTGCCGAGTTCTTCCAGGAGATGGCGATAGTGATCGAACAGGTCGTCGCCGTCCCTCTTCAGCAGGCTGGGCCAACTGTATTTGTCGGGAATTTGACTGGGCTGGTTGTACGGCGCCTTCGTGCGCTCGTCGGCCATCTTGAGGAACAGCAGGTACGTCAACTGCTCGACATAGTCGCCATAGCTCATCCCGTCGTCACGAAGGACGTTGCAGTAGCTCCAGAGTTTTTGAACGATAGCTGAGGGACTCATGTTCAGATAGTTTGGACGTCAGGGAAGAGGTTGTTAGGGCCGCATTGGGGTGGAAGTCGGAGGAGCCACCAGCTTAGGTGGACCCAGCTCCCGTCCTTATGTTCCAGTCATAAGTTCGGCTTCGAGAGGGTGGTCTTTTTTGAAACGGCTGACGCCGAGGACGCTAAATCCCAACACATGCCCGTGCTCGTCCACGCGCTCCATGACGGCCTCGTAGGCCGTTGGACGCATGAACCCTGGAGCGTCGCTGAACTGCACTTCCAGAAAATCGCCTTCAGGATCGAACCAGACTTTTACTTTTTCGGCCATATCGTTTCTCCTGCCTTGAGTTGGTCAGTCAAATATGCCGTCACCACGAACCCGTCATCAGGGGGATACCTTACCACGACACACAGCCATTTCCCACCAACCAGCGTTCGGGCATAGAACTCATAAAACAACTGGATGGTATTATCCGAACGAGAAACCCTTACTTCCGCCGGAGATTGAAGCACCCGTTCAATCTCCGCCTCCATATCGGCCATTTCCTGATGCTGGAGAATATGCGCGGTTCGTTCATCGGTCAGTCTGACGGATCGGCCAAAACAATCACGGATGATCTTCATCGATCTCCTGCAAAGGTGGTCTGGAGGATGGTCATCAAGGGCTCAAGGGACTGCTTCAACACCTACCGGCGCTCCAGCGCACGCCGAAGCCGGTCTGCCTCCTGATCAAGCTTGCCTTTCTGTAGCGCATAAACGGCGTCCCAAACAAGGCGCTCCAATTGCTGTATGCGTGCCTCACGCTGAGCGATGGCCGCATCCATTCCTGCCCACTGTCTGATAATTGCCCACGAGGCACGATACTCGTTAAGCAACCCAACAATATAGTCACCACCAGGCTGAGAGGCCTTCTGCGTCCATTCACGCTCAGTAGCCTCAATAGGTATGAGGACCGTACTTGGTTCAGCAGCACAGAATGCCTTGGCTATTTCAAGCGCCCCGTCGAACGGGATATGAACAGTTCCATGGCGATCGACATACTCATAGGAATAGGTTTTTGCCTGATCTACCCGTGCACGTACTTTAAGCCGCTCAAGAGCATCGACCGGTCCGGTAATGACCCCTCCGTAGCCGCTCAACTGTGGCTCTCCAGCAGCCTCACAGATCCCTCCAAGCACATTGTCTAAAGGCGATGAGGGCTTATACCCTTGGCGCTCGTTGTACTCTCGAAGCTGGCGCTCGCGTTCTTCGTCACGCACATAAACCTTGTGATCCTTCCAGCGAACGATGATGTTCTGCGACTCGACGTAGTCGACGAGGCCTGAATTCGGCTCGATCCACGCAGCCTTCCATTTCTTTCCTCTCACGAATTGAAGGATTCGGATACGTTGTAAGGGTGAGTCCATCTTCCGAGACTCCCGAAGAGCGTACTCTTTGCCAACCTCTATTTTAGACTTCTGCATGACGCTTCCGTTACCCTTTTCCCCAAGTCAGAAGAACCGTAAATACGTCAACTGCTCGACGTAGTCGCCGGAGCTCATCCCGTTATCGCGGAGGACATTGCAGTAGTTCCAGAGTTTTTGGACAAGCCGATTTGAAGCGTTCAAGGTCAATCTGCGGTATTTTCAAATGCCAAGGCGCTCAGATCTTCGACTTCTGCAATGTCGGCAAGAGCTTTCGTGTATTTGCGCAATTCAACCTGAAGCTTAGATAGGTCATTCCGAAATTCTTGCCGAGTACCCGGATCGTTGAACGCTCCACCAAGACACATGCGATGCCACTTGGCTGTGAATGGACGAATGATCTGGTTCAGCACAACCACTGCAATCTTTGTAAACTGAACGCAGTCGCGGCCCTTACGCCGTAGGATTTCCCGCGTGATACCGAACAACGCGTGCACGCTGTCGAGAGTGCTCTTTTCATCCCCGTCACCTTGAGGCAGTGGCTGGGTAACAATTCGAGTGAGCATCTCAATATAGAGTTCCCAAGCCGCTTCGCGATCTTTCTCTTGCGGCTGCCACTCAGTTTCAAGAATCCCGACGTTGATCTTGAGGCTAGTCATATCCCAATTTTCTAGCCATTTTCGCAGTTTCATCGCGCAGCTCCTATTTGACTGGGATGCTCAACCAGAACACGCCTATTATCTCCATGGTGGTATTCCGTTTCGCGACATCATTTCACGATTGTTGACTATTAGATTTGCAGGACGGGCGATAGCCTGTTCGATTAGCGACTTAACATTCGCCGCACTCTGGATAAAAGTGGCCCAGCCTATCCAAAGAGCATAGCCTGATTGGAAGTTGTCGTGAAATCGGTCTGGGACAGTAGGGTGGCCGCCAGCGTTCTGACGATTCGACGGTAGGTTGACGCCAACGAGTCCGTGCTGCTTATCCAGAGTGGCCTTAATCTCCCAGTCCACATATTTGCGCCAGGGTGTTTCAGCGCCGCAAAGCACAACTGTACACGATGAACCACCAACGTAACTGTCGCGAATTCTTTGGATCACGTAGTCTACATTATCGCTGTCAATTTGGCGTTCGAGTGAATTATCAAAGATGACGTCGTAAGTATCAGCGAAAGCTTTCGAGAAGGCGTCATAGTAGGCCTGATCGCCTCCATGATGATAGCTCACGAAGATCTTCCGCTTCGTCGGGATTGAAAACTGTGAAAGTAGCGAGCCGAATCCGAATGATGGTTGTGACATAGTGCTACGTAACCTACCCCTTAGCAAAGCTTCTTTCTAGGCAAGATCGTTGTAAGACAAGGCGGCCAGAAAAGGCTCGGTTTAGGATGGACTGCCGCAGGCGGTCGGCGCGGGTGAGGTTGGCTTCGACGGTGGCTTCGAGTTCCTCGATGACGGACAGGCGGCGTTCGACTTCGGCCACGATCCGTTGTTGCTCAGCCATTGGTGGAAGGGGAACGTCGAGGTACGCGAGCAAGTTCGTATTGAACCCGGCACGGGTGGTCCCTATTGACGCTTCTCTGGTTTGCCGTCGGATATGTGCTGACCCTTCGAATACCGCCCGAAGGTACTCAGGTAGGCAGCAATTGGGATTCGGTCGAACCCGCAAAAGGTGGAAGGTCATGAGCCAATTTTTCTGATGAGATTTTGCAACCGCGCAACGTCCCACCGTTCCAGACCGAGTAAACAGAACATCGCCAGGCTGGATGCGATACCGGCTGAAATCCTCCGCTATCTTTTCTGGTAGAAAGTTGCGTTTCGTCTCGTCGAAACGCCCCCACTGGACACATCCAACATTTAGTACAGGGACGCCGGTCTCTCTGAAATCTTCTGATCTCATAGACATTGGACCGACTTGAACAGCATTCTCTGGGTCTGATCCTAACTGCCGCACCTTGGCCCAGGTCCAACCCTCTGGAAGTTTTGAGAGTTCATCAGGTGTGAGTTGCGGAACATGTCCAGCGCCCCAGAGGCGCCCCGCTCTTCGCTTCGTCGGTTTTGGCAATGACTTTTGCTCATTTGACTTCAGGAGTTGGGTTGCCGCCTCATAGGATTGTCCCGCCTGTCGAGAGAGTTCAGCCTCAGTCTGAACAAGGCAACCCTCCACAGCAGCTTTGAAGGCGGCGGCTTTGTAAAGTTTGAGGTTGGCCTTGACGCGCTTGAGATTGGCGACGGATTCATCGAGGCGAGAGAACTGCTTTTCGATCTCCGCGACGATGCGCTTCTGATCATCGAAGAGCAGAACTGGAATCAATGCCTCTTTTAGAAAAGACTGCGGCACGCGTTTTTGACCTACCGCCCCGGTCATGCGATGTGCTGCTTCCCGACGAAAGTCTTGGCTCGAAACGAAGTAATAAACAAAGCGAGGATCAATTCCTTCATGTGGGCGAAGAACATGAAACTCTGTCGATCCGAAACCTATGTCGTTTGTTAGCTTTGGCACGACCGCCATTTTTCCGTTTTCCATGCATGGCGTGATCTTGGCAAACAGAACATCGCCCTCCTTGAACGGGGTATAGCCTTTCTTAACCGTAGAGAAATGCTTTGTCTGAGATACCTCCATCCGTCCACTGCCAGCCTCGACCGCAGCCATCGGCACAAAAGACACTTTGAGGTTGTCTCGATAGGCGGATTTATCCAGACGTGGATTGAGATCCACGACTTCAGACAATAGTTTCAGTGGCCAACTTGCGTTGTTGTCACTCGGCATAGCTACGCTGCTAACGCCCCGTTTAGTTCTTCAATAAGTTCGTTCAGCGTCGTTGCCGACGCGCTGAGAGACTTCGTAGGGAGTTATTCGTCGATTGGTCGTTTGAGAACTTGCGCTACTACTCCATACACCGCGCCGGTTAAGCCAT
Organism: Nitrospirota bacterium; assembly: GCA_016219645.1. NCBI lineage: Bacteria > Pseudomonadati > Nitrospirota > Nitrospirota bacterium. The sequence continues at coordinate 294,091 of JACRLR010000007.1, read as the reverse complement.
CAAGCTCATGCTCGATATCTTCGACTTTGCCAAGCTTGCTGGTCCAGCGGCCGTTAGGAAGTTGGCGGGCTGCATGGGTTGGTTTCCCATTTTCATCCACATACAAGACAATTTTCTCGTACCCTTGCTCAACATTCGCGTCTCCGCATGGAGTGAATCCAATCGAACCGAACGCTTTGATGAAGGCATCAAGGGATTCCTGCAAAGGAATGTTTGGCGGCCAGTATGCGAAAGACCCGGCAACGGGCCACCACCATCGCTCAACATCGCCAGCTGCCCAGGCGATGCAATTGTACTCAGGGGTTGAAGGGCTCGTGATCGCGTAAACAGAACGGGCGAGATGGGGAAACACGGATTCGAGGTCTTCACTCACCAGGTCAGTCCCTGTTCCTTGCCCCACCTGAGCCAGGCCTCGGTCATCTTTCTCAGCTTGCCTCTGTCTTCGAGCTTGACGGGATCGGCCCCTGTAATCGCGGTCAGCGCCCAAAACCAGTGATCCGGTCTGCACTCAAGCTCACGAAGCAGGTGGGGAACGACTGCGATACCCATCCCGATAATGCGTTGATAGGCCGGATGGAGCACCATTTCAGTAACGGAGGACAGAAATTGCACCTCCCGGCGCCAAGTCTCAGCGAGCGCCTGAAACTTTCCTGCGTCTCCTTGTGGCCTTCGAGTGATCGGAAGCCAGTAGTGCTCCTCCGATTTGAGCCATTGTTCCGTCACCACTTGGGAATCCCGACTCATTCCCACGACAGAGAGATATTGTAGTGCTTGCGGAGAACGAATTGTTGCCATGCTCATTGGAACAACTCCTTTGCCTTGAGTGTAATGCTCTTGAAAAATATATCATTTTTGAGATCGTGCAGGTACTCGAACGCCTCCCACATTGCATTGTCCTGAATGTTGAAGGCCGCCATACGAAACACATCAATGTCAAATATCAGTGGGAGGCGATTGCTCGATTCGTCAATAGGCTCCATAGTCTCGGTCACGATCGCAACTGCTTGGGCCTTCGGATCTGGGATGACCAGCCTCATAAAAAAGCTGCCTAACCCCTGTGGCAAATCAGGAGATATCTCGGGCGTTGTAAGAATGTAGTCTTTGAAATCTCGCATCGGGAGGGGAATTTCGATGCGATTAATGTAACGGAGGGCTACGCGAGTGACGGTTTCGGGTGAAGCGATCCGGACATAATGCTGCCAAAGCTCCTGGGCCTCATCCCGAAGGGTTGTCCATTTGTCGTAAGGTTTCAGCTGGCTAAAGGTAAAACCGTCCAAACGCGCTTGGACAACTTGCCTGCCGTCAACCGAAGTGAACAAATATCCGTCGGGCCCACCCGTAGCCGATTGGGACACTTCAGGAACCGGGCTTGCTTTGATTTCAACATGCCCGCGCCACGCAAACCGTTCTTGTTTAGATGGGTATTTTTGCTTTATGGCATCATGGAAGGTGGCTAACTTCGCCAAATCGGTTTGCGCAGGAAGTTTCACCCGAATGTCGAGAAGAGCTTCGGTGATGGGCGCATTCGGAAACCGAGTCGTTTCGACCATGGCTGAATTCTAAGTTCTTTCGCTCGGAAAAGGAAGGCCCAACAGTGTGTTCAAGCTGGGGCCCACCGGACGTGTATCAGGCGTGCTTCTTCCGAAGTTCAGCCATCACGGTATCGGAGTCAATCAGCCCGACTTCTCCACGATCGATCTGCTCGCAACGGCGCTGAATCTCATCCTGCCACGCCTGTGAGATCTCAAAGTCCTCCTCGAAATCGAGGCTTTCCAAGAGTGTCTCGGCAATAAGGGCACGGGTACTCGGCTCCAAGTGCATGGCCTCTTCCAGAATATTTTTCGCGTCAGCTTTCATGGCCGCGTTCCTCCTTCACGCTAGACTAGGCCACCAGGGCCACATTCAAGGTTTCTATTATGGTCTGAAGGCCCTCTGGAAACAACTGATGTACTTTCCCCAACCCACCTTCTTGAGCAAAGGGCACATACTCGAAGTCGTCAGGCTCAACCACAAGGTTTGCGGCGATATGATCGCGGATCATCTCCAGCCAGTGGCGCTGCTCGTCCGTGAACTTCTTCCCACGGCTCTCTTGCTCCCCTAGCCAAATGTTAAAGTTGGCGTTGACCTTCTCAGGAAATGGGACCAACTCATTGTCCTGATGTGTGGCGAAACGAACGAGAGAGACAAGGTCTGTGAGGATGCGCTTGCTGCTCGCGCCTTTGACTTTTGATTTTTCCAATGCGGCGTAGGCCTGCCAAAGCTGAGATTCGTTCCAGAGGTAGGGCGGCTTTTCGATGGCATGGGCCAAATCCTTGATGTCCTCGAACTTGAGCCGCTGTTTGTACTGCTTGCTGTAGAGCACTTGCAGGGCGGTGATCTCATCTTTGTGCTGTGTGATGAACTGCTCGAACGACTGCACGATGGTACGGGCGCGGGCCAGGGCGTCGGCGCTGAAGCCTGCTTCGATGACTTGATCCTGGCTGACATGGTCGATGGTGAGTTCGTTCTTCTTCTTGATCTCGATCAGCAATTCGCGCAGCTTCGGATCGTGGAGCGGGGTGACGGCGTCTTTGATGAGCTTGGTCGCCGCCGATGTCATGGCCTGTTCACTGATGGGCTTTGTGGAATCTGCCGGAAGTCCTGCGTCGAGCTTGGCCCGTTCGGCGTGACGATCCGGGTTCACGGCTTCCACCAAGTGACGACTCAGGTCTTTGAGTGAGAAGCCGCCACTTACTTTACTAATGGCCTGTTCATCTTCCTTCGTGATGCGGTGTTCCATGCGGGCCAGCCGTCCTGCGATGCTGATGAGCACGTCCTCTTCCGTATTCCCCAGTGCCACGGCTTGGAGCAGCTTATCGAAGGCGACGCTGGGCTTTTTCTCCATTGGTCGCGCGTCGGTCTTATCTTGTTCGCAGACGCCGACGGTGTCGACGATGACGAAGTGGTCTTTGCTTGTGGCATCCGGCGTGACCGCCTTCAGATCATCCGGCTTGATGACGCGGACGCCCCGGCCCTTCATCTGTTCGAAGAAGGTGCGGGATTTGACCGCGCGCATGAAGACGACGATCTCGACGGGCTTGATGTCGGTGCCGGTGGCGATCATGTCCACGGTGACGGCGATGCGGGGATGGTAGCTATTGCGAAAGGTCTTGATGAGATCCTTGGGATTCACCCCGGTGGTGCGATAGGTGATCTTCTGGGCGAATTCGTTGCCCTTGCCGAACTCCTCGCGGAGGATTTCGACGATGTTCTCCGCGTGGGCGTCGTCCTTCGCGAAGATGAGGGTCTTGGGCACCTCGGTGCGGCCGGGAAAGATGTCGGTGAAGAGCTTCTCCTTGAAGGCTTTGACGATGGTGCGGATCTGGTCCGGTGCGACCACGTCGCGGTCGAGCTGGTCGGGATCGTAGGCGAAGTCGTCGTCAAGCCTCTCCCAACGTTTTGCGCGCGTTTCTCGATTCATCACCTGCACGCTGTACCCTGCATCGACCGTCGAGCCCGCCTGAGTTATCGCGGTGCGGATGCGGTACACGTCGTAGTTGACGTTGACGCCGTCGGCTACGGCCTGCTCGTGCGAGTATTCCATGACGAGGTTCTGATTGAAGAAGCCGAAGGTCTGCTTGTTGGGCGTGGCGGTGAGGCCAATGAGGTGGGCATCGAAGTATTCCAGCACCTGCGCCCAAAGGTTGTAGATGGACCGGTGGCATTCGTCGGTGACGATGACGTCGAAGGTCTCGATGGGGATGGCGGGATTGTAGTCAATGGGCTCTGGTTGTTTGAAGAGCCGTTCGAGGCCGGACACGGAGGCTTCTTCGTCCTCTTCAGAGAGCTCCCTGCCCTTCAGCATGGAGTACATGCGCTGGATGGTGCTGATGCAGACCCGCGCGGTGGTATCCAGTGTGTTGCCCGCCAGCCGCTGGACGATGAACTCTTCGGTGAACTTGAAGTTGTTGTACGGCGAGACATACTGCTGAAATTCTTTGAGCGTCTGGTCGCCGAGGTTGCCACGATCGACGAGGAAGAGCACGCGGCGCGCGCCGCCGAACTTGATGAGCCGGTAGATGAAGTTGATGGCGGTGAAGGTCTTGCCGCTGCCGGTGGCCATTTGGATCAAGGCGCGAGGACGATCTTGAGCCAGCGACTTTTCGAGATTATTGATGGCGGTGACTTGTGCAGGCCAGAGGCCGGTGGTGCTCAGAGGTGGCAGCGTCTTCAAGCGAGCGCGGAGAGTCGTCGCTGTTTCTGCAGCTAGGGACGCGCCGTGCAAATCCTTTGGGGCTTCGCTGCGCTGGGGGATTAAGGCGGCCAGCGTCGCAGGTCGATGGAAGCTGAACACAGGGCGGCTGCGAGGTTGGGGATCGAGACCATTCGTGAATCGCGTTTCCACGCCGGTGCTCTGATACAGGAAGGGCAATGGTCGGATATAGGCGGGTAAGTCCGTGGGGAGGCCCTTGCTATACTTCTCGGCCTGGACTTCCACGCCGATGAGAGTCACGCCTTTTTTCTTGGCTTCGATGATGCCGGCTGCCTTGCCGTCCACATAGAGGAGATAATCCGCAAAGCCGTGCCCACTCACGAGGGGAAAATTTCTCAGCACCACGCCCCTGCCTGCTCCGAGATTGGCGCTTTTGAAGTCCTGAACTTTCCAGCCGCACTTTTCCAGCGCCTGGTCGATGTGCTCACGGGCTTGATCTTCGGGACTAGGCATGGGGCGAAGAATACGCTTTTCCCCAAGGGAAAGCACCCACTTGTGAGTAGTGGCCTCCAATGGAACCAGTCATCTCCGTCACTCGTATGCAATCCTGGTTGGGGTGGTATTGAAAGCGATCTTTTAGCACCAAGTCTTCCATCGTGCGTTCTTGCCAGCCTGATAGATCCCTGCTCGCCCATGTTACATACCTTCGACACTCAAATCCTTCTCGCTGTAAGAGTTTCACTGATCATTTGTAGTCCAACGGCTCTATGTAAAAAGGTTTTGTGGATCTAGGAGCCTGTCCGAGTAATGCGCCATTTTGGACTGGACAGCCAGCGCGCGTGGTGGTTCCTCTGCCGTATGGCTAAAACATTCACATCCTGGGACGTCGATCAGCCGGTACGGCTTCCTCCATCCGTGCAGGAGCTGGTGCCCGCCGGGCATCTTGCTCACTTCGTGCGGGACCTCGTTCGCGAGTCGCTGGATGTGTCGGCAATCCTGACGCCCTACACCGAAGAACGTGGGTTCCCGCCGTATGATCCCACGATGATGACCGCCCTCCTGCTGTATGCGTACAGCCAAGGGGTCTACGCGTCACGACGGATCGCGAAGGCCTGTGAGGAGCGGGTGGACTTCATGGCCGTGACGGCGCGGCAGAGTCCAGATTTTCGCACGATCAGCGACTTTCGAAAACGGCACCGGCCGGCGCTGAGTGGACGGTTCACGCAGGTGCTCCAGCTGTGCCAACAGGCGGGATTGGTGCGCGTGGGCCCCGTCGCATTAGATGGGACGAAGATCCGCGCCAACGCCTCCAAGCATACGGCCATGAGCTACAGCCGGAGGCAGACCGCCGAACCGGCGCTGGCCGCCGAGGTTGCCCAGTGGTTGGCACAGGCCGCGACCAGCGACGCGCACGAGGACGCGGCGTAGGGCGTCGACCGGCGGGGGGACGCGCGGCCGGAGTGGGTGACGAACAAGCAGCACCGGGTGGAGAAGATCCGCGCCGCAAAAGCGGCCTTGGAAGCCGAGGCACAGGCCAATGCCTTGGGCAAGACGCGGACGGCCGATCTTCCTGCGGATCGCCCTCGACGAGGCCGTCCGGCGAAGAATCCTTCCGGCACGCCCCACGACCGCGCGCAGCGCAATTTCACCGATCCGGACAGTCGCATCATGAAGACGCAGGACGGATTCATCCAAAGCGATAACGCCCAAGCGGCCGTCGATGCCGCGCACCAGGTGATCGTCGCGCAGGGGTTGACGCACCAGGCCCGCGACGCGCACCAACTCGCGCCGATGCTGGCGTCCATCAAAGCGAACACGGGCCGACAGGCGTGGGAGCTCTCGGCAGATGCGGGGTATTGTTTCGAACACAATCTCACGGCGTTGAATCGCCACCACGTGCGAGGCTATGTCGCCACGGGGCGGCAGAAACACGGGGCGGCTTCGGCCGTCGGTAGGCGCAAGACCGTCCCGATGCCGCGAGTCCACGCGATGACGATCCGCCTGAAACGCGCTGGGTATCGCAGTCGCTATCGTCTACGCAAGCAGGTGGTCGAACCCGTGTTTGGCCAGATCAAGCAGGCGCGTGGGTTCAGGCAGTTCTTGTTGCGGGGCCTGTCGCAGGTCGCTGGTGAGTGGAGGTTGCTCTGTAGCGTGCACAACAGGCTGAAACTGGCCAAAGCGAGAGGATGACGCCCTCACACCTGGCCGACACGGCGGCGGCTAGCTGAATTATCACGTCTCGCTGTCGTACCTCGCCGAGAACATACCGCTCGGCACTCATTGCCGACCATTACTCGGACAGGCTCCTAGGGCTAGAGGAAGTGAAGTCGCTTCGCTCCTTCGTTGGGCGATCACACAGTGTGGAGGGGCATTTGGTCCCTTTTTTTGGCGGGAAGATACTGTCAGAGATCAGACCGCAGGACGTAGAGGCCTTCAGGGGACAGCGGAGGAAGAAGAACGGCAATCCAGCGAGCGTGCAGACGGTCAATCACGATCACATTGCCCTGAAGCATTGTCTGAATGTGGCGATCCGGAGGGGACTGCTTCAGAGCAATCCTGCATCAAAAGTTCCGATGCCCAATCCGGAGAACGAACGCGATAGGGTATTGAGCGATGAAGAATGGAGCAAGTTGTATCAGGCAGCTAAGCCGCATTTGCGTCCTGTCCTTCTCACTGCCTATCAGTTAGGGCAGCGGTTCAGTGAAATTGTTGGCCTGACATGGGATCGGGTCGATATAAAGCGAGGTTTCATCACGTTGCGGTCTCTCGATACGAAGACCAAGACGGCACGACAGGTGCCAATGACTCCGGACGTTAAAATGACACTTCAACGCCTTGCCAAGGTTCGGACCCTTACGACGGCGACAACCGAAGCTGTCTCCCGACATGTCTTCACTTATGAGGGGAAACCTCTCCAGCGTGTGAGCCGATCTTTTAAAACTGCTCTGAAGGATGCCGGCATCTCAGACTTTCGATTCCACGACCTCCGCCACTGTGCCTCCACAAATCTACGAAGGGCAGGGGTGGACACAGCAACCGCTATGAAGATCGTTGGCCATAAGTCAGAGAAGATGTGGAAGCGATACAATGCGATTGAGGAGCGGGACTTGACGCAAGCGGCTCAAAAGGTTCACAAATACCTCCAAGAGAACACTAGGGGAACACTAGCCGAGAACATTGCTACTTATTCTGCTAATAAGCGCACATAAGTAATTGAAAAAGTGAAGGCGCCCGTAGCTCAGTCGGATAGAGCATCAGCCTTCTAAGCTGAGGGTCGCTGGTTCGATTCCAGCCGGGCGCACCATAGGTCTTCTTCTCCATATGCTGGTTATTTCATCGTGCCGTCCTGCCATCCTTGCCCTCTAGGTGAATCGATCTGGTAGATCGGGTCTGTTTTGTTTGTTTGTTTGTCTGGTTGAACCAGACTATACGGCTTCTTGGTATCCGACTCCGTCGTGCACCTTTCACGAAGCTCGAAATTCATAAGGTCATTGGGGTAAGGAAAAAGATTCTAGTATTGCAAAACTTTCGAGAACTTGTCCCTCTTGAAGTCTCCAGGCCAAGCGCAGTATCGTAGCTCAGCTAGGGCCGTAGATCTTCATTATTACTGACTTATCCAGAACGGAGGGTACCATGGCAGTACGATTGGGAGACGAAGCACCGAATTTCACAGCAGAGACGACAGAAGGAACGATCAACTTCCACGAGTGGCTGGGTGGCGGTTGGGGAATTCTTTTCTCGCACCCGAAGGACTATACCCCGGTTTGTACCACGGAACTAGGGACAGTCGCGAAGATTACTCCGGAGTTCAAGAAGCGCGGAGTCAAAGTGATTGCCGTCAGTGTCGACCCTCTGGATTCGCACAAGGGCTGGATCAACGATATCAATGAGACGCAAAAGACGACGATGAATTACCCGATCATCGCCGATCCTGACAAGAAGGTTGCGACCCTCTACGACATGATCCATCCGAACGCGATCGATAACATGACGGTTCGATCAGTTTTCATTGTCGGGCCGGACAAGAAGGTCAAGTTAACGTTGACCTATCCTGCTTCATGTGGTCGAAACTTTGATGAATTATTGAGGGTAGTCGACTCTCTTCAGTTGACCTCGAAGTTCAAGGTGGCGACGCCGGCCAACTGGAAGGATGGAGAAGACTGCATCATCACCCCGGCTGTAAACGATGCTGAAGCAAAGACGCTGTTTCCCAAAGGCTTCACAGTCGTGAAGCCCTACCTGCGCTATACTCCACAGCCGAACAAGTAACGAGAGGTTTGACCGGTATCCGGTATTAGGGGCGGGGGCGGCCGTGAGCTGCTCCCGCCCTTTGTATGTGATCCAGGATGTTGAAGTAGCGCGCCAGCAGGAGAAGACCGTTATTTGGTGTGGTTTGTTTGGTTAAACCAGACAGACCAGATGAACCGGAGAAATAAAACAAACCAGTTTGAGTCTCCTGCTCGTTGTTTGTCTTTTATCCCAAACGTGCAGGCTTAGGAAGTGCCCGCGTTGACAAGGGCAAGACGATGGACGAGAGGAGGAGTAATGCCTTGATAGTGGGAGGGGATTGAGCCTGTGGTATTACTCCTTTGCAGTCCAGCCGAAAACGATGACCGCCATACCAAGAATGGCAATTCCGGCTCCAGTCCAGTCGAAGACGGAGAGTTTCTCGCCATCCACGACCTTCAGCCAGACGAGGGCCGTGGCCACATAGACGCCGCCATAGGCAGCGTAGACCCGTCCGCTGGCGGCCGGGTGGAGCGTGAGGAGCCAGACAAAGGCAGCGAGGCTGAGCGCTGCCGGAACCAATAGCCAGATTGATCCGTCCTTGCGAAGCCAGAGGTACGGTAGAAAGCAGCCGACGATTTCGGCAAGGGCCGTGAGAACAAAGAGTGCAGCGGTCTGGATCAGAAGCATAGGTACGTTCCCTTTCTTCTGGGCGATAACGTCTCATCACGCAATAGAAGAGTCAAGTTCGAAGGGCTCGGGCAGGGAATGATAATTTACGATTGAAGGTCAGTGTGTCGAAATATTTTCCCGCAGTTTGCTATACGAGTAACAGGCCAGCTGAGCGAACTTTTCCCCAGGAGGTAGAGCCGAGAAAGTGTTCAAATTCGCGAGCGGTTCCTGGAAACGTGGTTTTCGTTTTTTGGAGTAGGGGGTAGGGATTCGATAGGTTGTGTTGCGGTGTCGATTGGCGAATCAGATCGTCAAGCCACTGAGCTTGTTGCTTGGCAAGTGTCAGGACGTGATTGCTGGTTCGTCCCGTGAAAATGAGTCGCGTCCTATTTCCCACAGTTTCACAAACTGGTTGTCCACCGAGCCAGACCAAGCGCCGTTCAGCTTGAGGATTGTCCTCCATCTGTCGGTTGTTTAGCAGTCGGCGTACCCATGTTGCTGCTACTCGTGGCTTGGGGACGGAATGATCGAACCACTCCCGCACATCCAGTCTAAGCCCGCGGTCTTCGAGATAGTTCAGCATGGATCGACGTAGGCCTTCGCCGAGCCACTCCGGGGTTTTGGCCAGACGGTCCTGATGTATCAAATCATTCTCGGCGAAACCATGAAACTCCGGGCCTACAATGCGGATACCGTTTGCGGTGGGATTGAGGCCAATGGGGCTGTGGGCCGTCGTGGTAAACCGATGCCAAAAGGCAGATTGTATCAGGCCAGCCGCAACTAACTGGCGAACTCGCTCCAGCGAATCGACAGTCTCTTGAATCGTTTCGGACGGACAGCCATACATCAGATAGGCATGTATCAGTATCCCGGCCTCCTTAAAGGCTGCAGCGACCAGTGCCGTCTGGTCGACAGTAATGCCCTTCTTGATCTTCGAGAGAATGCGGTCCGACGCGGCTTCGAGTCCCGCCGTCACAGCGATGCAGCCTGAGGCGGCCAGGAGACGGCAGAGGTCTGGGGTAAAGGCTTCTTCAAATCTGATATTGCCCCACCATGAAATCGTGAGGCCTCTTTCAAGGAGCGCCAAGGCGAGTGCCTTCAAAGCCGCGGGTGGCGCTGCTTCGTCGACAAAGTGAAATCCCCGGCTCCCGGTTTCCGCGACCAACTTCTCAATCTGTTGGATGAGCCGATCTGTCGGCGTCATCTCATAGCGACTGATGTAGTTGAGCCCGACGTCGCAAAATGTGCATTGTTTCCAATAACAGCCGTGGGCAACCGTGAGTTTATTCCAATGGCCCTCCGACCAGAGGCGATGCATCTGGTTGGTACTGTCAAGAATCGTCAGATAGCGATCGAGCTTGAGCCCATCGTATGTCGGGCAGCCGACATCGCCCATGGTGAAATCTCTCGCGGAGGGGTCGTGTGTGTAGATGACACGACCCGCGTCTCGATAGAAGGTGCGGCAAAGGGCCGTGCGCGGCCTGGTTCCAGCCAGGTGTTCCACGAGCGAGAGCAACGGACGTTCGCCGTCATCCAAGGTGATGAAATCCACATAGTCGAACACGCGGGGATCGCTGACGCGGCGCAGTTCGGTATTGGCATAGCCTCCCCCGAGGACGACAAGAATATTGGGCTGGCGTTGCTTGATGGCCTGGGCAATTCGAAAACCTCCATAGAGATTGCCGGGAAATGGAACGGATAGCCCCACGAGCGATGGGTCTAGACGATCGATGTGAGCCCACAGAGCATCCAGCATGAATTGATCGGTCAGGCTTGGTGGCTCCGCCAAGGCCGTTTCCATGGCAGTGAAAGAGGATGCTGAACGTGCGATATGTTCTGCATATCGGCTGAGCGCAAAATGCGGCGAAATCGTCGCCTGCACCAGATCCGCCAGGTCTTCGAGAAACCAGGTCGCATATTGTTTCGCCCGGTCTTCCATGGGCACCCTGCGAGCGAATGCCGATCTTCCGCGTGATCTGGGCCCCTGTGGTAAGACACCGACTCGAGCCAGGTGTACGGCCAAGGCAGGATTGCGTCCCTGCAGAAATTCCATCACGGGAGCAATCTTGTCCAGATAAGCTTGCTCCATGGCGAGCATCTGCGTTGCCTCCTCAGGCAATTTCTCTCCCTGCTCACGAACCAAATCAAACACCTGCTGAAGCCCCGCCCGGCTAAATAGGCGCAGCACCATTTCGATCCCAAGATCGGCCTGGCGACAGGCGATTCCCTGTGAACGGAGGAACCCCGTGAGAAAAGCGGTGGATGGATAGGGGGTATTCAGCTGAGTGAGCGGAGGGGTGAGCAGCAGAACCGGTCGGCCAGCCATGGGCTCGACATATCATACTGATTGGGCAGATTGCTATGCACCATTGACCGGGAAATTGATACCCGACTTTCTTTGTGGATTTGGTGACGGGACGGTGAGAATCGACCACAACGAGCACGACTGAAGCATAGCTGCTCTAACCCTGGGGATACCGATTAAAGTATTACCACAAACATGCCGGTAGAGTAGGGCTGAACGGACTACGTACCCATTGGATCTAACCCGTGGCCCAACGGACCATTCCTCTCGAACAGCTCAAGGTCGGCATGTACCTGATCGGCGTAGACCGATCATGGTTACACACGCCGTTTCTTCGTCATAAGTTCAAGATCAAGGATCAATCTGAAATCGACGCGCTCCTGCGAGCCGGGATCACTCAGGTGACGATCGACACCAAGCAGGGGCTGGATGTTGTAGACCGTGAACCAACTCGGGCAGTGACGTTCGAGCCGGTTCTTGTCGAAAGCTCCCCAGCCGTGACACCCCAGGCTTCTGTGGCCGTACCATCTTCCCATCCCCCTGCGGTCATGCTGGCTGAGAACCTTGCAAAAGCCACGCAGCGTCGCGCCCAATGGGTACAGCGTCTGAATGGCCTGTTTGAGCAGGCGCGCAAGACCGGGTTCTTGCAACAGGAAGTCGTATATCAGGTCATCGATGAAATTATCGGTGACGTGCTCGAGCGGCAGGCCGCCTGTTATGCGGCGTTGGTATTGCGACGGCCTGATCCAACGCTCCATGAACATGGGCTGACCGTCTGTACCCTGTCCGTGATGCTTGGGCAGGCCCTGGGCTACAACCGTGAGCAGTTGGAGCAACTGGGGATCGGGGGCATGCTGCACGATATCGGACTGACACGCATACCCCAGAACCTTGTGAAGCGTCCGGGCACGTTGGCCCCGGCTCAAAAGGCTTTGTACGATAGCCATACGACTCAAGGAGGCGCGCTACTTGAACAAGGCGGATCGTTCGGCCAGGCCGTTCTTGCCATTGTGAAAGGACATCATAATTTGACCGTGGAGGCCGGAGAGAGGGAAGGGCTGTCGACAACAGATCATGCATTCACCCGCGTGGTTGGGATCATTGATCAGTATGATGAACTGATTACCGGACACACAGGTTTGACGCCGATGTCTTCGCATCAGGTGTTGACACAGCTCTACCAGCGCTATCGAACTGATGAGGGGCTTGTGCAGATTGTGTCCTACTTGATTCGTGTTATCGGAGTCTATCCTCTCTACAGTCTGGTCGGATTGAGTTCCGGCGAACTCGCCGTCGTCGGCGCAATCACACCGGGGAAAGCCCACCTCCCCCTTCTGTATATCTGCAGAGACCAGTATGGGAATCGATGTCTTCCCCCGACCCCCTTGGATTTAATCCATGAACCAGAGGGTGGAAGGGCGATTCGTGATGTGCGGGATGCGGTTCGAGAAGGGCTCGATGTCGAAACGATTCTGCGGCAGGTGGCAGCATGAGCCGGTCACAGGGCCAGACCCCTGATCCTGTTCCCCAAGGGAGCCTCTACTGGTTGCCCACTCGTGAGGACACGTCTCTCATTTTCGAATCATCCGGCGAAGCGATGTTTGTGACGGGTCGGGATGGCCGGATTTTGTCTCTCAACCCCGTGGCGCAGCAGCTTGTAGGTCGTCATCAGGATGTCGTGGGCGCACGGTTTCACGATGTGGTGGGCTGTCTTGCTTCAGCGGAAGCAGGCTATCGCGGTTGTCCGTTGGAACACACCATAGGGACTGGTGAAGTTACGATGGTATCGTCCCATCAGTGGAACCGAGCCAATGGGATCGGAATTGAAATTGCCGCGACATTCTGGCCTAGGGGTCGAGGCCCGGAGCCTGTCGGGGCCATTGTCGTCTGTCGGGATCTCACGCTGGAGCGGGAAACGGAGCGAAACATTCAACGGGTGGCCAGGCTCGCGGAAGATGCGCCGAATCCTATTGTGGAGTTTGACGAAGACGGCGTCATGCTCTACGCCAATACTGCGATGGTGGAACTCCTCAATTACGGGACCTCCATTCAGGGGCGAGTGGAAGCCGTACTTCCCCCGAACTTGCCGGATGTATTGAATCACTGCCTCGCTTCGCAAGAGCCCACCGTTCGATTAGAACACCGCGTGGAAGACCGTGTGCTCGCCTGGTCTTTTTTCCCTTTAGGGAGCTCGAAGCAGGTTCGAGTTTATGGAACGGATATCACGGCAGATGTGGCATTGCGCCGGGCGAAAGAAGCAGCAGAAGAGTCGGCGCGCGCGAAGGCGATCTTTCTGGCCACGATGAGTCACGAATTGCGCACACCGATGAACGGCGTGTTAGGCTGTACCCAACTCCTTCAAGATACGTCTCTCACCGATCAGCAGCGGCAGTTACTGGAGACCATGCACCGGTCGGCAGAGTCGCTCTTAGTTCTCGTCAACGACATTCTCGACTTCTCGAAGATCGAAGCAGGGAAGATGACTTTGGAAGTCGCCGACGTCGAAATCCGCCCTCTCATTGAGGACGTCATCACGTTGACGTCGGAAGTGGCAAAGAAGAAAGGGTTGGCCGTTCGGGTTCAACTGGCGCCGGATATTCCGGCTGTATTGCGCGGCGATCCGATTCGTCTCCGGCAAGTCCTGTTCAATCTGGTCGGGAATGCGGTCAAGTTTACCGAGCAGGGCGGGGTGCTTGTCTCTGTGAGGCTGATGCCATGCAATCAGAAGAATTCCGACGCCATCGTGCTCTACTGGACGATCAAGGACACAGGCATCGGGATTACGGCAGACCAGCAGGCGCGATTATTCGGAGCCTATGCTCAGGCAGAAGCATCGACGGCCAGGCGATATGGAGGGACAGGGCTCGGTTTGATGATCTGCTGCCAATTGGTCGAGCTTATGGGTGGAGCGATGATGGTGGAGAGTAAACCGGGCGAGGGCAGTGCCTTTTCGTATACCACCAGCCTGTTGCCCGCGATTCAGCGTGAGACGTCTGCTCATGTCGGCAAGGCATCCACTCCATCGATGACCGACCGCACCACCGCGCTCCGGATTCTGGTCGTAGACGACAATGAGATCAATCAGGTTGTGGCCTGTAAATTTTTGCAGAAACTTGGCTGTCAGGTCGAGGTGGCGCGGAACGGGCGGGAGGCCGTGGAGTCGATCGCCCATGCGATCTACGATGCCGTCCTCATGGATTGCGAGATGCCGGAAATGAACGGCTATGAAGCGACGCAGGAGGTCAGACGTCGCGAACAGAGCACGACCAGGCATCTGCCCATTATTGCCCTCACCGGGCATGCATCGCCGGAAGATGCAGCAAAGTGCCGACAGGCAGGAATGGACGATGTCGTCACGAAACCCTTGACCGTCCCAGCTCTCCGCGAAAAACTTGAACGATTGCTTGCAGTGCCTGCCTCCCAAACTTCTTAAGTTCCTGCGAGTGTGTGCTGAAGCTCTGGATCTCTCGATGTGTGACCCAGTTGAAGGAACTCTGGTAGCGCATGAAGGTTCACGCTGGATTTTGCCCGGCCGCGTCGGTACCATATCGATCTGTCGTAAATACTCAGGTAGCTAGACCGAAGGCTTTGAGGGGTAGGGCTGCTTGTGTGACCATACCCTTCGGCCTTCAGCCTGAACACCTAAAGAGTTACGATGCAGAGAAGCGAAGACTCGGCAGGGTTTGGAGAGGAGTGCACAACGTGACTGAAAAGCTAAACCTTCTTTATAGCGACTTCAATTGTCCCTTCTGTTACGCGCTACACGAGCGGCTTCACGAACTAAGCTTGATCAGCCGCTGTGAATGGCGGGGTGTCCAGCATGCGCCACAACTTCCTCGTCCCATGAAACCTTGGCAGGGCATGTTGGGCGCTGAACTGCGCCACGAGGTGACGGTCGTACAGCGACTGGCGCCGGGTCTGCCCATTGCGCTCCCTCCCGGTAAGCCGAATACCAAACCGGCGATTGAACAGGCGGCGGCACTCCTGCGTCGTGATCGAGCGCAGGGCATGGCGTTTGTGCGGGAGACCTATCGGGCCTTCTGGTGTGAGGGTAAGGACATTTCTGATCCGGTGGTCCTCAAACAATTGGCCGAGCAGACAGGAGCGTCGACGGAGAACGTCGGCGCGATCGATGACGAAAGTCGCCAAATCGGTCAAGCGTGGGAATCGGCCTGGCACAGAACCGGCCAGGCCGGGGTTCCCCTCATGGTCTCACCAGAGGGTGAGCTCCTCGTCGGCTGCGTACCGGAGGAGGAGGTACGGCGCTTCTTTCAAGGTGAATGAACCGTCAGGTCGCGGTTGAGGCCGAGCGTAAAAGCTGATACGTGCTCGACCTTAGCCTCAACCTTAACCTGCTTCGGGTTATGCCAGGTCCAGATTCATGACGTAGTTCTGCAGCTCCCGCCGTTGCTCTTCTTCCATGTTCTTGAATCGCTCGATCTCCTTGCGCAGGGTTTCCAACTCTGTCTCCTGTTGATCCAATTTCTTGACATAGCGATTGTAGAGATCGGAGTTCTGCTGGAGCCGCTGCATGTTTTCGCGGATGCGGGCATGCTCCGCCGTAATCTCAGCAGTCCGTTGGTCGAGGCGAATTCGCTGGGCGCGCGCGTCGTCCAGCTTGCTGCGCAACTGCACTACGCGTTGTAGTGCTTCTTTCACTCTTGGGCTGACTTCCTTGGCCTGCTGGTAGTGAAGGATCTGGTCGAGGCCGCTCTCCATCAAGAGGATCGATTCCTGAAGGGGCAGCGTTTCCTTGACGCGGATCGCCGCGCTCTTCCCCGCATCGACGGCGACGCTGAATCGATACATGTCTCTGGTCCGTTCGGTCGGCTCTTTCGGTTCGGCCAGTTTCCAGTCTGCGCGATAGGGTTGTTCGATCAGGACGGTCCTGGCCTTGGCGTCGCGGTTCTTTACGAGATAGGTCCGGTCTTCGACCAGACGCCGTGAGATGAGCATCGTGCCCTTCTTGAGTGAGACCGTCGCGAGTTCCTGTGTGCCTCCCTGGAATGTCGGCTCGACTTCGGTCTTGAGGTCGAGCGCATAACTGATGAGGCGGTCTTGTCCAGGAGGAAGATCTTCGATACGCGCATCGCCCGCATAGGCGCCGCTGTCGAACAGCGTGATCGGCCCTTGCATGAGATGGAGTGACGAGGTGTTCTTGAGCCGATAGCCGTTCAGCGGATGTTTCGCGTTGACGCTCTGGTTGTACAGCGAGACTTTCTGCCCCTGGAGCGTCTGGCCGATGATGGGCAACAGCGCGCTCTGGTGTTTGGCCAGGGTAACAGGTTGGTCGATCCGATATTCGAACAACTCGCCCTTGTCTTCGGCCATGGCCATAGAAGTGACGCCTTCATCCAAGCTGCTCATTTCCATTTCGGAAGCGACGGCAGCTGCGGCAGGGGCATTGGCACGACCAGCGGTAAGACCTTGGGCCAACTTGCCGAGCAAGCGATCCTTTTTCATCTCGCTCTTGGCTGGAGGAGCAGCCGCCATCGGTCTGAGCTCGTCCATCGCATCGCCGTAGGTCTGGGGTTTGAGATTGGCATAGAGCTCAGGCTGGACGATTGGACGGGGATTGTAGAGGGGTTGGTACAGGTCCATGGCGAAGGAAATGGGTCGTCCAGACACAAGTGAGAGGGTCACGTTACGCCAGTCCTGCGGAGTCTGATTCTCCACAATGGCCCAGCCTTGCAGATAGGGCGCCTTGTCTTCATCCAGGACGAGCCGGTAGGTGGTCTTCCAGACCGGCGTTTCCGTCAGATACGCGATACGGGCTTGGCGGTTCCCAGTGCCGTCGAAGGTAATTGAGACCGTCTTTTTCTGGGCATCGTGATTCGTCGCGAGGGCTGCCAGCGCCTGCTGGAGTTCACCGTTCAAGGCTGCATTCGTGAGCTTGATGCGTTGCACGTTCGCCAGCGAGAGCGTACGAATCCCATCTTCCGTTAGGAGCGAGACATAGTCCTGTTCCACCATACGCTGCTGCGAGCCCTCTCCAATGAATTCCGTTTTCTTCTCAACGCCCAGTAGCGTCCCAGCGATGGGATTGGGCGCGGTGACTTCAACCGGCTCTCCCCGAACCTGCATCAGGATCTGCCCGAGAGTGGGATTCCCGTTCAGGTTGATACCGAAACCGCCCAGTGTCTTCGTCACGGGATCGCGCGACCCATAGGTGATTGAAGAGACCTTGCCACCGCCGAAGTCCTGCACGACCAGACTTTTCAGCATGTCGTTGATCTGGCTCGTGTGCAGGCGCAGATCGAGCCGCGTACGATCATTCACCGTCCCCTCATGCTGAAAGTATCCGACACCGCTGGAATAGAGGGAAATCCTGGAAAGGGGAACGACAGCCCCCTCCTCCGCCAGAACAGGCCAGGGAGACAGCAGGATTGACACGAGGATCACACGTCTTATGAGGGCGTGACCGGAGTGAATCGACCGTGCATACATAGGGCCTCCATCGTAACATGTTGCACCAGGCCGGCATGGCCAGGGTGATATGACCTATCCTTGTCATGTCGTCAAGAAGCAGAACCTTTCAGTTCATTCTTAAAGAAATGTGATCGCGTGACTGTTCAAAATTGTTACCTCTGCACTTGAATCTTGACTGACCTGGCGCGGTTTGATACAAGTGCGCCAGCTTTTCTGACGGCTGCAGTGCACTTCCTCCCGGAGCGGTCCTTTGCAGCATCAAGATTCCTGGGCTTGGACCCGCAGATCTCTCCTGAAAACATCTGTTGTCGGGCTTCTGTTGCTCGGTGGCAGGCTGCTCTGCCCATCGGTGGCGCATGCACGCAGACTCCCTGACGGCGAATTGACCTTCTTCAACATCCACACGAACGAACGACTACAAGTCCAGTATCGTGATTACGAAGGCAATTATGACCTCACCGCGCTGGATGAGGTGAATCATATTCTGCGTTGTCATCACACTGGAGAAGTGGCCGCCATCGATGTGCGCATGTTGGAACATGTCAATCTTGTGCAGAAGGCGGTCGACAGCGGGGGCGAGATCCACGTGATTTCCGCCTATCGGTCACCCGAGTACAATGCCCAGCTCGTGAAGCGGAGCCGGCGAGTCGCGCAGCATAGTCTGCATGTCCAGGGACAAGCGCTCGACTTCTATATTCCCGGTATCAAGATACGGGAGATGCGCGATGCCGCATTGAAGTTGCAATATGGCGGCGTGGGGGTGTACCAGCGTGCCAAGTTCATCCATCTCGATAGTGGGCCTTTCCGGACCTGGTAATTCCCTCCTGGCAGGATGCTGAAAAACGCCGCCAGCATCGTTCTCGCATCGTTCAGATCCTCAACGTACCCAGAGGGTACGCCTCGGTTCTTCACTCGCTGCGGCCTTGCTGGACGGCATTTTTGAGCATCCTGCCACATCAGGTTCGTTTGAGGAACAACACCGACAGAGGTGGAAGTGTGACCGCAAGGGAATGGGGCATGCCGTGGAAGGGGACCGCGTTCGTGTGTAGGCCCCCAAAATTCCCCATGTTGCTTCCCCCGTAGACCGAGGCATCGCTGTTCAACAGTTCGCGGTAGTAGCCTTCGCTTGGCACGCCGATTCGATAGTCATAACGCGGAACAGGGGTGAAATTACACACACACAGAATATGATTATCCTGATCCTTGGCTCTTCTGATGAAGGCGATCACGGAATGGATCGCATCGTGGAAGTCGACCCACTGGAAACCGGTCCAGTCGTGATCGATTTCGTGTAGGGCCGGTTCTTGGCGGTAGAGTAAGTTGAGGTCTCGCACGAACCGCTGGAGCCCCACATGCCGCTCGAATTCGCAGAGGTGCCATTCCAGGCTTGTGTCGTGGTTCCATTCACACCACTGCCCGAATTCTCCTCCCATGAACAGCATCTTCTTCCCGGGATGCCCATTCATGAAACCATAGAGGGCGCGCAGATTGGCAAAGCGTTGCCAGTCATCACCGGGCATTTTATTGAGCAGCGATCGCTTTCCGTGGACCACTTCATCGTGCGAAAGCACCAGGACGAAGTTTTCATTGAAGGCGTAGAGGAGTCCGAACGTAATTTGATTCTGGTGAAAGGGGCGGTGGACGGGATCGTGGCCGAAGTATCCCAGCATGTCGTGCATCCAGCCCATATTCCACTTAAAGGTGAAGCCCAGTCCTCCGGTATAGGTGGGTCGTGAGACTCCCGGCCAGTGTGTGGATTCCTCGGCGATGGTCATGGCGCCGGGGAAGTCACGGTGGACCAGGACATTCAAATCTTTCAGCAGTGTGACAGCTCCGATGTTTTCGTGCCCCCCGAACTGATTGGGAATCCACTCTCCCTCCTTCCGTCCGTAATCGAGATAGAGCATCGAGGCAACGGCATCCACGCGCAAGCCGTCGATATGGTATCGATCCAGCCAAAAGAGCGCGCTGTTCAGCAGGAAGTTCCGCACCTCGACGCGATCGTAGTTGAAAATACGGCTATGCCAGTCGGGATGATAGCCGAGCCGTGGATCGGCATGGTCGTAGAGGTGTGTGCCGTCAAATTGGTCAAGCCCATGAGGGTCGTCCGGAAAGTGGGCGGGAGTCCAGTCCATCAGCACACCGACTCCGGCTTGGTGTGCCGTGTCGACGAAGGCCATGAAGTCTTCGGGAGATCCGTACCGACTGGTGACGGAAAAATAGCCGGTGGTCTGGTAGCCCCAGGATCCGTCGAATGGATGCTCGGTAATCGGCATAAGTTCAACATGGGTATAGCCCATATACTTCACGTATGGGATGAGCTTTCTCGCAAGTTCGGAATAGGTCAGCCAGCGATTCCCTTCCTCGGGAATACGCATCCAGGAGCCGAGATGGACCTCGTAAATTGAAACAGGTCTAGCGAGCGGGTCTTGCTGTGCCCGAGCCATCATCCAGGACTGGTCCTTCCATTGGTATCGAGAGAGTGTTCGAGCGATCGAGGCAGTTTTGGGGCGCAGCTCCGATGCGATTGCATAGGGGTCGGCTTTCAGGAGCAGCGTCCCTTGATGGTGCGGCAGAATTTCATATTTATACAGAGTGTTGTCTGCGAGGTCTGGAATGAAAAGTTCCCAGAGACCGGTTGATCCGCGGTTTGTCATGGGATGGCGACGGCCGTCCCATTGATTGAAGTCCCCCACAACACTGACGCGTTTAGCGTTTGGTGCCCAGACGACAAAATGGATTCCCACGATACCCTGAACTGTTCGGAGATGGGCACCCATGGTTTCATAGGCTTTGAAGAAGGTGCCCTCGGCGAAGAGATGCAGCTCAAAGTCGGTGAGGAGGGGAAGAAATCCATAGGGATCGTGCCGCTCCGAGACCTGTCCTTCATGGTCCATGATGCGGAGCCGATAGGGGCTGGTTCCGAGTGGACCGGGAACGATCACTTCGAACAGCCCTGCTTCATGCAGGCGGTTCATGGGAATGGGCTGTCGATCTTGCTCACCGAGGAGTAGAGCGACGTTCTTGGCCTCCGGCAAGAAACATCGAATGGCTACAGTAGGGGAACTGCCCTGGGCCATCGGATGAACACCAAGTATTGCGAGTGGATCCCAGTGGTGGCCCTGGACGAGTTGATCGAACGGCAAGTCTGACATGCGAAAAGATTCCTCAGTGCGTACAACGTATCACAGCGGAGATGAGATAGAAATGGAGCAGAAGAAGGGCGCGATCAGCACGATCTGCCATCTGAGGTCCGCAAGGCATTTCTTGAATCGGGGAGCCTCCGGGGGAAAATCATTTCGCAATTTACTAGTGATCCAAAAACAGTCTGCTAGACTGTGAAACGTGCAAGCCCTCGTAAGGGGGTCATAAGTCTGATTTTCCCGGCATCTCTGGTTAGTTTCGTTCAACAACTAACGGGAGAGATGCGCCCGGATGCAGCGGACGTTTTCAGGGGTCCCCTGGAGGAATATTAGAGCCGCGTCATCACATCCACCGGAATAATAGCTATGGATCGATCCCTCGAATCTGAATCGGAACGAGGCGCGTTGCGGCGCGCGGCCGAGTCACTTGCTGCCACTGTTGCTCAGCCGGAGGGCGAGCATGACTCGGGCCTCTGGGCGCGGTTTGCCCATGCTGCGACCATCGAATCATTCTGTGTGAGCTGGCTCGAACTCCAATGTCGCGTGGTCGGTCCGGTGGAAGCCGGTATGGTCTTGTTGGGCCCGGCGGACCGAGGACCGTTCCGACCTGTCGCGACCTGGCCGGTGAAGGGGCATTTCGTCACCCATCTGAGTAAAACAGCCGAGCGGACGCTGAAGGAACGGCGGGAAGTCGTCACGCGGGGCGGCGACGGGTCCGGCTCCACCGCGTCCGGGATTGGGCGGTACACGATCGGGCGACCGATCGAAGCTTGTGGTGTGGTCCATGGAGCGGCCGTCATCGAAGTGGTATCCAGCAGTGACGCCAATTTGCAATCGATGGTGCGCCAACTTCACTGGGGTGCTGCCTGGCTGGAGTTGCTGTTCTCGCGGGAAGCGGTCAAGGCGGAAAAGGAAACCCGCGAGCGCATTCAGGCTGCGCTGGATCTGGTGGCCACGTCTGTCGGCCATGAGCGGTGCTACGAATCGGCGATGGCGCTGGTAACGTCGTTGGCCACGAAGCTGCAGTGCGATCGTGTGAGTATCGGGTTCGTCTCAGGGGGCCGCACGCGCGTGTTTGCCGTGTCGCACAGCGCAGAATTCAAGCAACAAACCAATCTCATTCGGAGTATTGGCGAGGCGATGGATGAAGCGGTGGATCAACGGGAGACCATCGTCTATCCAAACGGGCCGCCGAGTGCGGGAGTGGTCTCGCGCACCCATACGGAGTTGGCCAGACAGCATGGGGCCGGGGCCCTCTGTTCGGTCCCGCTGGAAGCGCTCGGTGAACCGATCGGCGCATTGATGCTCGAACGGCCGATGGATCGGCCATTCGACAATAAGACGGTCGAACTCTGCCAATCCGTCGCCGCCCTGGCCGGTCCAATCCTGGAGACGCATCGGCGGGATGATCGGTGGCTGATCACCAAAGCGGCGGGCTCCGTCAAGTCCTATCTCGTCTCACTGGTCGGCCCGCGGCATGTGGCGCTGAAGGTCACAACCGCAGTGGTAGTGGGCCTCGCACTTTTTTGCTTCCTGGCGAAGGGAGACTACCGTGTCTCGGCCAAGACTGTGCTGGAGCCGATTGTCCTGCGCGCGGCTGCCGCGCCGTTTAATGGATACATTCGTGAAGCGCCGGTGCGGGCCGGCGATCTGGTGAAGGCAGGTCAGATGCTCTGCACGCTGGATGACCGGGAGTTGAGGTTGGAGCGGCTGAAGTCGCTGAGCAAGCTCGAAGAATACCAAAAGGAATATCACAAGGCGATGGGCGAGCGGGAGGCAGCCAAGGTCGAAATCGTGACCGCGCAGATCCATCAGGCGCAAGCGGAGATCGCCCTGCTCGACGATCAGCTCGCGCATACGAAAGTGCTCGCGCCGTTCGACGGGATCGTCGTGACCGGCGATCTCAGCCAGCAGTTGGGTGCGCCGATCGAGAAGGGGAAGGTGTTGTTCGAGGTCGCGCCGCTCGACAGTTACCGGCTGGTCATCGAAGTGGACGAAAGGGACATCGCGGACGTGGCGGTCGGGCAACGGGGTTCCCTCTTGCTCTCGGCCTTTCCGTCCGAGGAGATCACGGTGACAGTAGAGAAGGTGACGCCTGTGTCCACGGCCAAGGAGGGCCGAAACTTCTTCCGGGTCGAGGCGCAGTTCGACCAGCCGCATGACCGCCTGAGACCCGGGATGGAAGGAGCCGGCAAGATTGAGATCGATCGTCGATCCTTGGTGTGGATCTGGACGCATCAAATCGTGGATTGGATGCGATTGGCGCTCTGGTCGTGGCTCCCCTGACAAAGTAACTGGCAAGTAGCAAGTAGCTAGTAGGAAGTAGGAAGCGCAAGGCGCGGGAGGTTTCGAGTTGCGAGTTTCTAGCCTCATGATTATGGACCGATTCGTCCACTCGCCACTCACCACTCACCACTCACCACTTGCAACTTTATGAGTGAAGCTCTCTTTAGCCCTTCCTGGTACCGCGTGGCGAACCTGGCGCCGCGTCTGCGGAGCCATGCGCAACTGCATCGCCACCAGTATCGAGGCCAGACCTGGTACGTGCTCCAGGATCAGTCGAACGAACGATATCATCGCTTTTCTCCAGCCGCCTATGCCTTTATCGGCCTGATGGATGGGCGCCGCACGGTCCAGGAGATCTGGGAACTCGTCTCGACGAAGCTAGGCGACGATGCGCCGACCCAGCCTCAGGTGGTGCAGCTCTTGAGCCAGCTTCACTCAACCGATGTGCTGCAGTGTGATATCCCCCCCGACATCGCGGAACTCTTGCATCGCCATGAGCGCACCAAACAGAAGAAGTGGCAGCGCAAACTGATGAATGTCTTTGCCTGGCAGTTCCCCCTCTTCGATCCGGAACGGCTGCTGCAGACCTTCGTGCCGTTAGTCCGGCCCTTCTTCGGGTGGGGCGGGGCGTTGGTGTGGCTTGCGATCGTGATTCCCGGCGTGCTGATCGGCGCCACGCACTGGTCGGATCTCACGGCCAATCTCATCGACCAGATCAGCACACCGCAGAATCTAGTGCTGCTCTGGTTTCTGTTTCCGATCATCAAAGCGCTGCACGAGTTCGGCCACGCCTTTGCCGTCAAGGCGTTCGGCGGGGAAGTGCACGAGATGGGAATCATGCTGCTCGTGTTCTCGCCGGTGCCCTATGTCGACGCCTCGGCTTCATCGGCCTTCGCCAGTAAGTGGCAGAGGGCAGTCGTCGGCGCGGCAGGCATGATCGTCGAATTGGTGCTCGCGTCGATCGCCATCTTTGTGTGGGTGAGTGTCGAGCCCGGTATCGTCCGCACACTGGCCTATAACACCATCATGATTGCCGGGATTTCGACCGTCCTCTTCAACGGCAATCCCTTGCTCCGGTTCGACGGGTACCACATGCTTGCGGATCTCACAGAGATTCCCAATCTGGGCCAGCGGGCCAACAAGTACATCGGCTATCTCTGTGAGCGTTATCCCTTTGGCTGCGAGGAGGCGCAGGTTCCTCATGCCACGCCGGGCGAGCGCGTCTGGTTTGTCGGGTATTCTGTCAGCGCCTTTCTCTATCGGGTGTTCATCGTATTCGTCATCCTCATGTATCTGACCGATCAGTGGTTCGCGCTCGGCATGTTCTTCGCCGTGGTTACGGCGGTCACGTGGTTCCTGATTCCGCTGGGAAAGGGGCTGGGCTATCTGTTCACGAGCGCGCGCATCCGTCGCGTGCGTGGGCGGGCGATCGCGGTCACGAGTGGAACGGTGGCGGTCATCATCGCGGCGCTCTGTTTTACCCCTGTGCCGTTTCGCACGCGCGCGGAAGGTGTCGTGTGGATTCCGGACGAAGCGATCGTGCGTGCCGGGGCCGATGGATTTGTCGAGAAGGTCGTGGGGATTCCGGGATCGAAGGTGTCGCGAGGTGATGTGCTGGTGGTCTGTCAGGACTCGGTGTTGACAGCGCAGCTCACCGTGCTCGAGGCACGCCTCCGGGAGATCAACGCGCGCATTCGCGAGCAGATTCCGGAAAACCTCGTGAAGGCGAAGATCCTGGAAGAAGAAAAGCGGTACGTCGAAGAGAAACTCGCCCGCACGAGAGAACAGGTGCAGGATCTCGTCATTACCGCAAAAGTTGACGGCACACTGGTCGTCTCGCGCGTGGATGATTTGCCCGGCCGATTCGTGCATCGCGGAGACGTGCTGGCCCACGTGGTGGATCTGAATACGTTGACCGTGCGAACGGTCGTGGATCAGACCGATATCGATCTGATCCGTCACAGTACGAAGCAAGTCCAGGTGCGCTTGGCCGAACGGCTGGTCAGTCCGATCGATGCCGGGGTGTCGCGTCTGGTCCCGGCGGCGAGCGATGAACTGCCGAGTCCGGCGCTCGGAAGCGATGGCGGCGGACAAGTTCCCATGGACCCGAAAGACCCGAAGGGCCAGAAGGCCCTTCGAAAGGTCTTTCAGGTAGATCTTCAATTGCCCGTCGAGCTGGGTGTGGTGAATGTCGGCGGACGCGTGTATGTACGGTTCGATCATGGATGGGCGCCGCTCATGGCCCAATGGTATCGCCAGGGACGACAATTATTCTTGTCGCGATTCAATGTTTGATATCGCGAGTCAACAAACGGCGCTGCATAGCGCCTATCCGGAACGGGCAGTGCCACGCGAGAGCTGGTTCGACCGCCAGGGGGTCAAGTTCGCGAGCCCCATCATGCGGCGGCTCCGCGAGCGTACGGCGACAAGGACCGATGTGATAGGGCCGGTCGCAGAACAGGGCCGTACTCTGTCCGGCTTGCGAGATGACCAGCTGCGCAAAGAGGTCGTGCAACTACGAGAAAGACTCCGGCTCGAGGGTTTCAGCAACGAACTGGTATTTCGCTCATTCGCTCTGGTGCGGGAGGTGGCCCACCGGACGATCGGCCAACGGCACTATGACGTGCAGGTCCTCGGAGGGTGGGTTCTGCTCAACGGTTGTGTGGCCGAGATGGCGACGGGAGAGGGAAAGACCTTGACTGCCACATTGGCAGCCGCGACGGCGGCGCTGGCCGGCGTGCCGGTGCATCTGATTACCGTGAACGACTATCTGACCGCGCGAGACGCGGAAGAGATGGGTCCGATCTATCAGATGTTGGGTCTGACGGTGGGAGTCATCACCCACGAGCAGAGCCCTGTGGCGCGCCGGGCAGCCTATGCCTGCGATGTGACCTACTGTACGAACAAGGAACTGGTGTTCGATTATCTGCGTGATCGCCTGGCCGTCGGGCGGCAGCCCAATCGTATTCAACTCCAGCTGGAGAAGTTGTATGGCGATGCGACGAGACTCCGGAATTTGGTGCTCCGCGGGTTGTGCTTCGGTATCGTCGACGAGGCGGACAGCATCCTGGTGGATGAGGCGCGGGTGCCGCTCATTATCGCCAACAGCGGCGGGCAGGTGCCGGAGAAGCCTCTCTATGAGAAGGCGTTGCAGCTCGCGCATGCACTGACACGGGGGTCCGATTTCGAGATCGATCCGCGGGAACGGAGCGTTCGCCTGACGCCGGAGGGGCAGGCGCTGTTGACGGAACGGACGAAGGATCTCACCGGCTTCTGGTCCGGGCCGCGGCGGCGTGAAGAGCTGGTCCGGCAGGCGCTGACGGCCCTCCATTTGTTCAATCGCGATGCCCATTATCTCGTCAGGGACGAAAAGGTCCAGATCATCGACGAGTACACGGGGCGCATCATGGAGGACCGCTCGTGGGAACAGGGTCTCCATCAAATGATCGAATTGAAGGAAGGATGCCCCCTCACGCCGATGCAGGCGTCGCTGGCCCGGATCACCTACCAGCGGTTCTTTCGCCGGTATTTGTGGCTGGCCGGGATGACCGGCACGGGTCAGGAGGTCGCCACCGAATTGTGGCAAGTGTATCGCCTGGCCACCGTGACGGTTCCGACGAATCGCCCGCGGCAGCGGAAATGTGTGGGAGAGTGGCTGTTCTCGACGGCGGAGGAGAAGTGGGAGGCGGTCGTCGATCATATCACAACGCTCCATAAACAGGGGCGGCCTGTTCTGGTGGGGACCAGATCGGTCTCCGCTTCGGAGATTCTGAGTGTGAAACTCACAGCGGCCAGGATTCCGCACGTCGTCCTCAACGCACGCCAGGACAAAGAAGAGGCGGATATCGTTTCCAAGGCAGGTCTTCCTGGTCGCGTTACGGTAGCCACGAACATGGCCGGCCGTGGCACGGATATCAAGTTACTGCCGAAGGTGGCGGAGGCGGGAGGTCTGCACGTGTTGGCCACAGAACGGCACGAAGCCGGGCGCATCGACCGACAGCTCTATGGCCGCAGCGGCCGTCAGGGGGATCCGGGAAGTTTTGAGATTGTCTCGTCGCTGGAGGATGAGATCATGACAACGTCGCGACGCCTCTTGTGGCGGTGGGCGGCGCAGGCGCTGGTGAGTCGAGGTAAGCCGCTGCAGGGCAAACCGGCTGTGTTTCTCATGCGGCAGGCCCAGTTGTCGGCCGAGTCCTTGCACGCACGGATTCGCCGGGATCTGTTGCGGCATGAGGATTCGTTGGAAACTTCGCTCGCGTTTTCCGGACGATTGGAATGAGGCAATCGGGAACCTGCGTAGGTTGATAGGCTGAAGACTGAAGGCTGAAGGGGGCCGGAGCAGTTCCCAAGTCGGGACAATGGAATAGGGTGATTGAATGGACATGTTCGTGGAATGTCAGGAAGTGAAACAGCCACACAAATGGCGGCTGAAGGGGCAGTGTGCGACGGGCACCCTGATCGTCGCAGCGGCACTCTCTGCCCTGTCGGTGCCGTCTGTATGGGCAGCGGGAACGGCCTGCGTGATCACACCCTATGACGAGATTTCCATCGGGACCCCGGTGGAGGGTCTCATTCAAACGGTGCCGGTGGACCGGGGAGATTGGGTCGCGAAGGGACAGGTGATCTTGACACTCGAATCGAGCTTCGAAGAGGCGACTGTTGCGTTGGCGAAAGCCAAGGCGGAGGCAGAAGCGGCGTTGAAGAGCAGTCAGCTGAAGATGGGGTTTACCAGCCGGAAACTCGAACGGGCTCAGGAATTGTTCAAGACCAACTCCATTGCCCAACACGAAGTCGATGAGGCCCAGACGGAAAAGGCCTTGGCGGAATCGGCCTATCGGGATGCATCGGAACACAAGCGCCAGGCTGAATTGGAATTGAATCGCGCCACAGCTGCGCTGCAGCTGCGCACGATTCGAAGTCCGATTGCCGGCGTCGTTGTCGATCGGCTGCTGTCTCCCGGCGAGATGGCCCGCCAGCAGACGCCTGTGATGAAACTGGCGCAGATCAACCCATTGCGAGTGGAGGTGTTTGCGCCGCTCTCGCTGCTCGGGAAGTTGAAAGCCGGCATGAAAGCCGATGTACGTCCGGAAGGAAAGGGGCAGCCGGTTCTTCAAGCGAAGGTTATGGTGGTGAACAAAGTCGTCGACAGCGCCAGCGGCACATTCGGGGTGCGCTTGGAACTGCCGAATCCGAACAATGCAATTTCCGCCGGCCTGGCGTGTACCGTGGATTTTCACCTGTCATCAGCCGAGGGGCCTTAGCGACTGGTCTGTCTGGTCTATTCGGTCTGTCTCGTGTGTTTGGTTGAACGAGAATAACTAGATCAACCAGATAGACCGAATAGACCAGACAGACCAAATCACGATCTTCTTGTAGTGAAGGAACTGCGACCGTATGCGAATCTACACCGGCGTGATGTTGGCAATCTTTGTGGCTGGTCTTCTGTGTGCGGGGCACAGCCAAGCTGCCGAGTCGTCGCTGCAGCCCCCACCGGAGCTGCCGGTCCTCAAGCTGAGTTTGAAGGACGCCATTGAGGCGGCGCTGGACAAGAATCCCAATGTGCGCTTGTACAAAGAACGGATTGAAGCGGCGCGGGGCGTCGCCACCACGCAACTCGGCGCCCTCTTGCCGAACCTGGCCTCGTCGGCCAAATACAACAATCAGACCTTCTTTCAAGGGACGCTTGGTGGGGCGCCGATCCGGAGCGATCCCTTTAATGTCGCCGATGCCCGAGGCACCCTGTCGCAGTCGCTCTTCAGTTGGAGCTTGATTGAACGGTGGCGCGCCTCGCGCGCGGCCCTGGCCGTCGCGGAAGGGGAATCCGAGACGACGAAGAATGACACGATGGCGACTGTGGCCTTGAATTACTTGGAAGTTCTGCGGAACGTCGAGAGCGTGGCCGCACGGACGGCGAATGTGGAGCTGTACAAGGAACTCGTGGCCTACATTAAAAGCCGGCAGAGCGGCGGAATGGCCACGGGCCTCGATACGGCCAGGCTGGAAACCCAACTGGAGAATGAACGGCAACGCTTGGAGTTGGCCAAGAGTGATGTCGAGCGGACCAAGCTGATCCTGACCAATGCCTTGGGCATCACCTTTGATGCGACGCTCATCCTCACCGATGAACTCAAAGCGCCGGATGAGCCGGTGCCCACCCAGGACTATGCCCGGGAGGTGGCGTTCGTCAAGCGGCCGGAACTCAAGGCCCAGGAGCAGCGATTGCAGGTGTCGAGCCTCATGCTGAGTTCGGTCAAGGGGGAGCGACTGCCGTCGCTGCAGGCGGATGGCAATTACGGGCTCATCGGCAACCATATTGACAGCACGCTGAGCACCTACAACGTCGGAGTAACCTTGTCGGTCCCCATCTTTGATGGGGGCCAACGGCAGGGGCGGATCGGCGAGAGCCGCAGCCGTCTTCTTCAAGAAGAGATCAAGATGGACATCGTGACGCGCCAGATCACGATGGAGTTGCGGGAAGCGCTGGTGACGCTCGTCTCGGCGAAAGAACAGCTCCGGATCGCCAAGGACGGGCTCAAGGCGGCGCTGACCGAAGTGCAGCTCGCCCGAGAACGGGTGCGGGTGCTGAGTTCGAACACGTTGGAGTTATCCAACTCGCTCTTTTCTCTCTCACGCGCGCGGGATAACATGATCGACGGCTTGTTTCGGGCGAACGCCTCGCGCGTGAATCTGGCGCGCGCGATGGGACAAGTCGAAGAACTGCGGTAGTCTCGGATACCGGAAGGTTGAGGTTGAGGCTAAGGTTGAGATGAGAAAAGTCTGATCTCAGCTCCCTCTCAAGGTTTCTCTCGTTCCTCGAACTAAATAAACCAAACAAACCAGCCCAGCCCCCACTTTTGAGGGACAACCTCCGGGGAATGCCCGCGTCATGGCGCCGTTGTATAACTATTCCATGGCTCTTATCACCAATCACCAAGGGAGATTTCGCGTGAAACTTACAAACCTGTTCAATCTTAAGAAACGTCACCGCCGCGCGCCGCGCGCCAATGCGTTTGTGCTGGAATCGCTGGAACCCCGCTTGATGCTGTCAGCCACACCCATGACGCCCGTGGATGTGACTCACGACCACGTGGGCCATTCGCATGTCGAGAGCGCAGTGATTTGCATTTCGGACACAATGGGCAACGGAGGCAGCAATCACTCTCACCGGAAGCCAGGCGCGAACGGATGGAGGGACGACCTCGCCATCAATTGCGGCATAAGTACGACTACCACTCTGACCTCCAGCGCCGCCACGTCCATCTATGGAGATGCGGTCACGTTTACGGCAAGAGTGACGGCTGCGGACGGAGCTGCCAGACCGGTAGGTTCTGTCGAGTTCTTTGATGGAACAAGGTCACTGGGAATCGATGACACCGCCAGTAGAGGCAGTCGCTCGACCGCAATCTTTACCATTTCGGTATCGAACTTCACGGCCGGCACTCATGCGATCCACGCCGTGTTTACCGGCGGTACAGGGCGAGAGCCTGAGTGGGCTGGATCTGAGCGGCACAACGCACACGAACATCGGGATCTACACCGACCGCCGGACGATCACCGGCATGATGGGGGGCCGCAAGAGAACCATTGGCGAGGCCACCATGAGTGGCTAGAACATCTTCGATACAAGAGCAGCACCTCCGGAAATCTCGAACAGACGGTGAGCCAGAAGAGTCTCACGGCCAGCTTCACAGTAGCGAACAAGACCTACGACGGCACGACGACGGCGACCGTGCAGACCCAGACGCTTGCTGGAGTCATCGCGAGTGACGATGTGAGCATGAGCGGCGGCACTGCGGCCTTCGTCGATGCGAATGTGGGCAGCAACAAGACCGTGACACTCACGGGGGCGACGCTCGGCGGTCTGGACGCGAGCAACTATAGCCTGACGTCGGTCAATACGACGTCGGCGAACATCGCCAAGGCGAACGCCACGCTCGTCCTGACCGGCTACTATGGAACCTACGACGGGGCCGCACACGAGGCGACGGGCACGGCAACCGGCGTCAACGGTGAGGACCTGAGCGCCGGGCTGGACCTGAGCGTCACGTCCCATACGAATGCGAATGCGGGCGTGTACATCGATGCGGTGACCTTCACCGACGTGACGGGCAACTATAAGAATACGCTCAAGAACGCGAAGAGCACGATCAAGCAGGCGAACGCGGTGATCAGCCTGACGGGCTACTACGGCACCTACGACGGGTCCTCGCACCAGGCGACGGGCACGGCGACGGGGGTCTTGGGGGAGGACCTGAGCGGGCTGAACATGAGCGTCACATCCCACACGAATGCCGGCGTGTACATCGACACGGTGACCTTCACGGACGTGACGGGCAACTATAAGAATACGCTCAAGAACGTGAAGAGCACGATCAACCAAGCCAATGCCGTAATCACGGTGACCGGCTATGATGTGATCTACGATGGCCTGGCGCATACGGCGACGGGGACGGCGACCGGCGTCAACGGTGAGGACCTGAGCGCCGGGCTGGACCTGAGCAGCACGACGCACAGCAATGTGGGCACATATCTCGATGTTGTGACGTTCACGGACGTGACGGGCAACTATAAGAATACTGTCAAGAACGTCAGCAGCAGGATCCTCTAAACTGTCTGACGCCCGGAGGTCACGCCGCATAATGCGTGACCTCCGGACCGTACGCCCTTGCACCGCACCTTCTGATACTTCAGCTTCCCCATAGGGGACAGGCAACCTTTCCTTCACTGCGCGCATCGAAAGATATAACTGTTCCCTCCAAGCTTGCTTATTTGCCCTCGTCTGGAACAGTACCCGTGTCAGGCCTGACTGCGGCCGTCGAACGAGGTTACAGATAACCCCTCCAAGCTCGCTTGCTATCTCTTCAGGGATGGGGGCTGATTGATTTTCTATTGCGCGCGTCCAACGAGGGGAGTCTTCGACCGCGCGTTGCGCGAGCACAGAAGATCATCAGGCTCCATCCCCTCTTCTGTTCCGGGAGCAAAAGGCCGACACGGGCACTGTTCCATCCTCTGTACCGTGGGGGCTCTGCGAGCAAGAAGGATTGTTGGCTGCCCCCTCTCTCACTCCTATCCCCCCTATGGGGGATCTTCCAGCACCTAAGATGGATTTTTTCCCACCCAGCGACAAGTGTACACATAGCAGGACTTTTGCTGAGTCCGTCGTCAATGAGGGAGATGGGGAAGAGCACCTTCAAACAAAAATTCCGCGGTTCATATCACTAACCAATGGGAGATTCCGACATGAAGTTCAAGAAACTGTTTGCCTGCAAAAAGAACAACCGGCGTCAGCCGCGCGCCAACGCATTTGTCCTGGAGTCACTGGAACCGCGCCTGCTGCTGTCGGCCACGCCGATGACTGCGGCGGTGGTGACCACCGACCATCTGGACTATGCGCCGGGTGAGACGGCCGTGATTACCACTTCGAATCAAGCCGGCGAGGGTCTACAATTCGATGCAGGCGAACTGGTGCGTTTTCAAGTAAGCCGCACCGACGGCATGGCGGATTACAGCGGCTCGACGGCCGACGTCGGTCCTGCAGGCAACGAAGCCTGGTATGTCGTCGACGGCGTCGGCGGGTTTGCCGCGCATCGCGGATCGGATGTGAGCGGAGACGGAATCGCCGACTGGATCGCGCCGGACAACGATCTTACCGTGAACAGCAGCATCAGCACGACCTGGTTTGTGGAGGAACAGTACAGAAACTCTTCCCTCTTAGTGACGGCTGCCGGTCAAGAGTCCGGGGCTGTGGCAACCCAGGCCTTTACGGATGAAGCAGTGAACACGGCCACCGTGCTGACCCAGAGTTCCGCTACGTCTACCTATGGAGATGTGGTGACGTTTACCGCGACGGTGACAGCGGCGGTTGGTACCGAGGCACCGACCGGCACGGTGGAGTTCTGGGATGGGTCGGCGTTGATGTGGACCGCCTCTGTCCCTGACAGCACAGGAGCTGGAACATCGACCTGGAGCATCCCCTCCTATCAGTATCTCATCGAGGGAAACCATCCGAATCTCCATGCCGTATTTATCGGCGCAGTAGACCCAGTCACAGGAGACAAACTGTTTTTTAATGACAGCACCTCCGCCAGCATCACACACCAGGTGGCGGCGAAACAAATCACTGCCAGCTTCACCGTGAACGACAAGGTGTATGACGGCACCACCTCAGTCTCAGCAGCCGACGTGACCGTGACGCTAACGGGAGTCCTGGCGCCGGACGATGTGAGCCTGGCCTTCAGTTCGCTCACCTTTAGCGATGCAAATGTGGGCAGCGACAAGATCGTGACGCTGACAGGCGCGACGCTCATCGGCACGGAAAGCCTCAACTACAGCCTGGTCTCGTCTACCCTCACGAGCACAGGGAACATCACAGCCAAGGAACTGACGGTCAACTTCACTGTGGACAACAAGGTCTACGACGGCAGCCAGGCAGCGACAGTCGTGGGGACCCCGTCGATTTCAGGAGTAATCGGGAGTGACGACGTGAGTCTGAGCGGCGGTACGGCAACATTTGACACGGCAGACGCCGGCACCGGCAAGACTGTGACATTCACGGGCGCGGCGCTGAGCGGCGCGGCATCTGGCAACTACAGCCTGGCGCCGGTCAATACGACGACAGCGGATATCACCAAGGCTGACGCGACAATTACCGTGAGCGGCTACACCGGCGTCTATGATGCGGCGGCGCACGGGGCGACCGGCACCGCGACGGGCGTCTTGGGCGAGGACTTGAACGCCGGCCTGAACCTGGGCGCAAGCTTCACCAATGTCCCAGGCGGGACGGCCAATTGGGCGTTCAGCGGCGGGACCAACTACAACGACGCGAACGGCAGCGTGGCCATCGTGGTTACCAAGGCGAATGCCACGATCAGCCTGACAGGCTACGTCGGGACCTACGACGGGGTGGCGCACCAGGCGACGGGCAGCGCGACGGGGGTGTTGGGCGAGAGCCTGAGCGGGCTGGACCTGAGCGTCACGTCCCATACGAATGCGGGTGTGTACATCGATACGGTGACCTTCACGGACGTGACGGGCAACTATAAGAACACGGTCAAGAACGTGAAGAGCACGATCAATAAAGCCAACGCCGTCATCAGCCTGACGGGCTACGTCGGGACCTATGACGGAGTCTCGCACCAGGCGACGGGCAGCGCGACGGGAGTGTTGGGCGAGGACTTGAGTGCCGGGCTGGACCTGAGCGTCACGTCCCATACGAATGCGGGCACGTATATCGATACGGTGACCTTCACGGACGTGACGGGCAACTACAAGAACACGATCAAGAACGTGAAGAGCACGATCAATAAGGCCAACGCTGTCATCACCCTGACGGGCTACGTCGGGACCTACGACGGAACGGCGCACCAGGCGACGGGGACCGCGACCGGAGTGTTGGGGGAGGACTTGAGCGCCGGGCTGGACCTGAGCGTCACGTCCCATACGAATGCGGGCACGTATATTGATGCGGTGACCTTCACGGACGTGACGGGCAACTATAAGAATACGCTCAAGAACGTGAAGAGCACGATCAACAAGGCCAATGCCGTGATCACGGTAACCGGCTACAGTGTGACCTTTGATGGGTTAGCCCACACGGCAACAGGGACGGCGACGGGGGTGCTTGGTGAGGACTTGAGTGCCGGGCTGGACTTGAGCAGCACGACGCACACCAACGTCGGGACGTATCTCGATGTGGTGACCTTCACGGATGTGACGGGCAACTACAAGTTTACCGTCAAGAACGTGAGCAACAGGATCCTCTAAGGGCGCCAGAATAGGCGGAGGTCGCGCCGTATAAGACGTGACCTCCGCACCGTTCATGATGTGCGCGGGACCCCGATAAGCGCGTGACGAGCGGGATCCGAATGTCTGAGTTCCGGGTTCTGAGTTTTCTGATCTTCGGACTTCAGCCTTCAAACTCTGCCCATCGAACCTCGAACTTTCGCCCGCTTCGCTCATTTCATACTCAGAACTCAACACGCAGAACTCAGAACTGGCTTCATTCCGCACACCTCTCTCACGATTCACAAGCAATGAAAACATGGTCCACCGAGTCAGGGTACCCGGCGAACTATGGCTTGTGAAACCTCACTGCACCTCCCCCATTTGAGGAGCAACTTAAGAGGGATATTCCCTCCTGGAAGAGGAATAGTTGTTCATCGGAGATGAGCGTACAGACTATTCCGTGCAGTTGTCGGGGAATCTGCCCGGGTCTAGTGGCTGAGAATCCGGGAGGTTGGATTGAGGCCGGGGTTAAGAGGGAGATGTGGAAGTAAATCTTCAGAAATAAATTCCGCGGCTCATATCACTAGCCCGCATTATTCACGAGGGTTCGTGACGAAACGGCTGAGACGCGTCATGAGAGGGGCAAGCGCAGCCGGGAAGGAGGGAAGCATACTTGAACAGTATGTTGACCGACTGAGTGGCGAGCACGCCCGTCGGAACAGCGTATCGGCGGTTGCAGTAGAAGCCCTCGTGAATTATGCGGGTTAAACCAACGGGAGATTCCAACATGAAATTCAAGAAACTGTTCAGTCTCAAGAAACGTAACAGCCGTAAGCCCCGCGCCAATGCTTTTGTACTCGAGTCGCTGGAACCCCGCCTGCTGCTGTCGGCCACACCCATGACGGCCGCCGTGGTGACCACCGACCATGTGGATTATGCGCCGGGTGAGACCGCGGTGATTACTACGTCGAATACCAATGGCGACGGCCTGCAATTCGGGGCCGGTGAATTAGTTCGCTTTCAGGTGAGCCGCACCGACGGCATGGCGGAATACAGCGGCTCAACATCCGGCGTGGGACCGACCGGCAACGAAGCCTGGTATGTCACCGACGGTATCGGCGGATTTACCGCCCATCTGGGATCGGATGTGAGCGGCGACGGCGTGGCCGACTGGATTGCGCCGGACAACGATCTCACCGTCAACAGCAGCATCAGTACCACCTGGTTTGTGGAGGAACAGTATCGGAACTCCTCTCTCTTAGTGACGGCTGTCGGTCAAGAGTCCGGGGCTATGGTGACGCAGGCCTTTACAGACGCCGGGACGAACACGACGACCGTGCTCACGGCTACTGCCGCCACCACCGTGTATGGAACGAATGTAGATTTCACCGCGACGGTTACGGCAGCAGCTGGGACTGTTGACCCGACCGGGAGTGTGGAGTTCTTCGTCGATGGAATATCACTGGGGATCGAGACCGTCAGCAGTGGCGGCGGTGCTGATGGGGTCGTGCAATTTAAAACGAACGCCTTCACGTTCACTCTTACGTCCGGCGTTCATTCGGTCCATGCAGTCTTCACCGGCACAGCAGGCAGTTTCAATGACAGCACCTCTGCAAACATCTCGCACGAGGTGACTCAGAAGCACATCACTGGCCGCTTCACGGCCGACGTTTCCAAGGTCTACGACGGTACTACTGTAGCGCCCGGAGTTGCCACGTTGAACAATGTCGAGCTGATCGATCTGGGCAACGTGGGCCTGACCGGTTCGGCAAACTTCGATACGGCAAATGTCGGCGTCAACAAAGTTGTGACGTTCACTGGTGGAATCCTCACCGGTTCGGCCGCCGGCAACTATATCTTGGACTCGGTCACTGGTGACCAGGCTGACATCACTCCGGCCACTGTCGTCGTGAGCGACTACACGGGAGTCTATGACGGGTTGGCCCATGGGGCCACGATCGTCGGCGCCCCTGGTGAGGACTTGAGCGGTTCCCTGATTATGACGAAGCCCACCAACGTGGGCAGCTATACAGAGAGCTGGACCTTCGCCAATCCCAACTATAACCCCGCCAGCGGGACCAACAGCATCACCATTACCAAAGCGAACGCGACGATTGTTACTAGTGGCTATCACGGTGTCTACGATGGAGCGGCTCATACAGCCACTGTCACCGCAACTGGTGTGTTGGGCGAGAGCCTGAGTGGGCTGGTTCTAAACGGTACGCCGCACAGCAACGCCGGCATCTACAGCGATAGCTGGACCTTCACTGACAGCACGGGAAACTATAACAGTACGAGCGGGAGCGTCATCAGCAGTATCGCCAAGGCGAACGCGACGATTTCGTTGACGGGCTATGTCGGCACCTACGACGGGACAGCGCACCAGGCGACGGGAACGGCCACCGGGGTCCTGGGCGAGAGCCTGGCCGGGCTGAACCTGAGCGTCACGTCGCACACGAATGCCGGCGCGTATCTCGATACGGTGACGTTCACCGATGTGACGGGCAACTATAAGAATACCGTCAAGAACGTTAGCAGCAGTATCGCCAAGGCGAACGCGACGATCTCGTTGACGGGCTATGTCGGCACCTATGACGGGACAGCGCGAGCCTGGCCGGGCTGAACCTGAGCGTCACGAGCCATACGAATGCCGGCACGTACATTGATGCCGTGACCTTCACGGACGTGACGGGCAACTATAAGAATACGATCAAGAACGTCAAGAGCACGATCAACAAGGCCAACGCGGTGATCACCGTGACCGGCTACAGCGTGGTCTTTGATGGCCTGGCGCATACGGCGACGGGGACGGCGACGGGCGTGCTTGGTGAGGACTTGAGCGCCGGGCTGGACTTGAGCAGCACGACGCACACCAACGTCGGGACCTATCTCGATGTCGTGACCTTCACCGATGTGACGGGCAACTACAAGTTTACCGTTAAGAACGTGAGCAACCGGATTCTCTAAACACTCACGACGGTCGGAGGTCATGCCAGGTGGCATGACCTCCGAGCCTTGGAGCGAAACTACCAAATAAACAAAACAAACCAAATGAACCAGATCAACCAGTCTTCCGACTCCCTCCAATGGGGGCCAACTAAAGAGGGGTATGTCTGCACCTAAGATGGATGGTCTCTTGTGAGTGACGAGCATACAAATACTCCATGTATTCGCCAGTGGTTCCGGCAGGCAGAGGACGACAACATGTCATTTGAGGTCGACGTCAACAGCGGACATGAGCGAAACCCCATTCGAAATACGTCAGCGGCCCATCATCACTAACCAACAGGAGATTCCAACATGAAGCTCAAGAAACTGCTTAATCTCAAAAAGCGTAACCGACGTGAGCCGCGCGCCAATGATTTTACAGTGGAGTCGCTGGAACCACGTTTGCTGCTGTCGGCCACGCCCATGACTGCGGCGGTGGTGACCACCGACCATCAGGACTATGCGCCGCGCGAGACAGCGGTGATTACCACGTCGAATCAGGCCGGCGACGGTTTACAATTCTCAGCCGGTGAAATGGTGAGCTTCCAGGTCACCCGCACCGACGGCATGGCTGATTACAGCGGCTCAACGACCGGCGTGGGACCGGCGGGCAACGAAGCCTGGTATGTCGTCGACGGAATGGGCGGGTTTACGGCCCATCTGGGATCGGATGTGAGCGGCGACGGCGTGGCAGATTGGATTGCGCCGGACAACGACATGATGGTGAACAGCAGCATCAGCACGACCTGGTATGTGGAGGAGCAGTACCGGAACTCGACTCTCTTAGTGACTGCCGCCGGCCAAGAGTCCGGGGCTATGGCTACCCACGCCTTCACGGACGCCAATGTCAACACAAGCACCGTGGTCACTGCCAGTTCCGCTACGTCCACCTATGGAGACGATGTGACCTTTACCGCGACAGTGACGCCTTCGGCTGGCGGAACGACCAACCCGATCGGTACGGTGGAGTTCTTTGATGCCCTGAATAATTCACTGGGGGCCACCTCCAGTGCCACCCCCGGCAGTGGCTTGTCTTCGGTCTTTAGCGTCACCCTCTCAGCTGCCACTCTGACTCAGCTCGCTGCCGGCTCCTATTCGATCCATGCAGTCTTCACCGGCGGCGATAACGGCACCGACAGCTTCAATGACAGTCCGTCCGTAGCGGTCGACCATACAGTCAACCAGAAGAACATCACAGGCAGCTTCGGAGCGGAGAGCAGGGCCTACGATGGCACCACTGCTGCCTTCGTATTGTTTACAGACCTCGATCTCAGTGGAGTTGTCGGTCTCGAC
The DNA here is from genome assembly GCA_016219645.1 of Nitrospirota bacterium. Classification (NCBI taxonomy): domain Bacteria; kingdom Pseudomonadati; phylum Nitrospirota; species Nitrospirota bacterium. Next base: position 254,832 of record JACRLR010000007.1, on the reverse strand, counting down.
GAGGTGGCCCTGGGCGGTGGTATTGCGACCTTCAACGATGCGGACGCCGACTTCAATAAAACCGTGACCCTTATCGGCGCGACCCTCTTCGGCGCAGATGCAGGCAACTACAACCTGACGTCGGTCGCCACGGCTCTGGCGGATATCGATAAGGCAGCAGCGTCCGTCACAGTGAACGGCTTTATCGGAGCCTTCGACAATCAACCACATGGAGCGACCGGCACGGCAATAGGCGTACTCGGCGAGGACTTGAGCGGTCTCCTGGATTTGGGTCCGAGCTTCACCGCGATAGGGACCCACGTAGCCGACTGGACCTTCAGCGGCAACAACAACTATGATCCTCAGTTCGGTACTGTGGACATCGTGATTAACGAGGTGACTGTCAATACGACCACCTCGATCTCCGCTAGTACAAACGCCACCACCTATGGAGATCAGGTCACTCTCACCGCGACCGTCACAGCCTTGGTTCCTGATGCAGGCGCTCCGATCGGCACGGTCGAGTTCTTTGATGGGGTGGGGAACTCACTGGGGTTCGGCAACTTCGACGGTAGCCTCGGATTGGATTCAACCTTTACACTGAACATCGCGACCCTCACAGCCGGCCTACATAATCAGATCCATGCAGTCTTCACCGCCCCGGCAACCTTCTTTGGCAGCACCTCGGGCAGCACGATAGTGGATGTGAGCAAGGCTACCGTGACTGTGACAGGCTTCAACGGCACCTACGACGGATTGGCGCATGGGGCGACGGTTGTGGGGGTCGTCTTGGGCGAGGATCTGAGCGCCGGCCTGGTGAGTGACACCTTTACTAACGTACCAGGCGGAACAGCGAACTGGAACTACACCGATCTCACGGGGAACTACGAGAATGCCAGTAGCGCCATTGCGGGCACTGTCGAAATTGTCATCAACAAGGCTGACGTCACGCCCGTTGACTACATCGGTGTCTATGATGGAGCAGCCCATGGGGCCACGCTTGTGGGAGTCTTGGGCGAGATCCTGATGACCGGCCCGCTGCACACCAATGCCGGGCTCTTCACCGACACAATCAATTTCATTGGCGGCGCGGGAAACTATAACGATTTTAGTGGGGACGTCATTACCAGCATCTCGGCCTTGGAAATTACCGGCAGCTTCACGGCGAACAACAAGGTCTATGACGGCACCACTGACGCGACTGCGCAGAACACATCGCTCTTGGGAGTCATCGGGCTCGATGATGTGACTCTGGACGGTGGCATCGCAACCTTCGACGACGCGAATGCCGGCATCAACAAGACCGTGACTCTCACTGGCGCAACGCTAGGCGGAGCAGCCGCGGGCAACTACGTCCTGTCGCCGGCCGCTATTACGGACCAGGCGAGCATCACGGCTCTGGCGATCACCGGCAGCTTCACGGCGAACAACAAGGTCTATGACGGTACCACTGCGGCCAGCGTGGCATCGACGTCGCTCACGGGAGTCCTCATTGGTGACCTGGGCCTCGTGGACCTGAGCGGCGGCACTGCGACCTTGGCCGACAAGAATGTCGGGGCCGGCAAGACCGTGACACTCACCGGCGCGACGCTCACAGGTGTGGCTGCGGGGAAGGGCGACTTCACGGCGGCGAACAAAGTCTATGACGGCAACGCCGTGGCCTTCGTAGTGACCAGGACCCTCACGGGAGCCATCCTGGGTGACGATGTGAGTCTGACCGGCGGCACTGCTGCCTTCGACGATGCGAATGCCGGCATAGGCAAGACTGTGACGCTGACTGGCGCGGCGCTTACCGGTGCGGATCAGGGTAACTATACTCTGTCTCTGTCGCCCATCACGACGACAGCGAACATCGTGGCCTTGGGAATCACGGGCAGTTTCACAGCAGACCACAAGGTCTATGATGGCACCACTTCGGCCAGTGTGGCATCGACGTCGCTCACGGGAGTCCTCGCTGGCGATGTCGGCCTCGTGAGCCTGACCGGCGGCACTGCGAGCTTCGACGATGTGTTAATCGTCGGCGACGGCAAGAATGTCGGCACCGGCAAGACGGTGACACTCACGGGCGCGACGCTCGGCGGCGTGGCATCAGGCAACTACAGCCTGCTGTCGGTCGCAACGACGACGGCGGACATCACGGCCCTGGACATCACGGGCAGCTTCGCGGCGGACAGTAAGGTCTATGACGGGACTACTCTGGCCGCCGTGTCCGGGACATCGCTCGCGGGAACCATAGTGGGTGATGATGTGATCCTGACCTTTGACCAGGCGGACTTCGATACGAAGGACGTCGGTATTGACAAGACCGTGACGCTCCTGAACGCGGCCCTTTTCGGCACGGATGCAGGCAACTACAATCTGACATTGGTCGCCAATGCGCTGGCTGACATCACGGCGTTGCAGCTTGATTTCAGTTTCACCGTGGACGACAAAGTCTATGACGGCAATACGACCGCGACCGGCTTGATCGGGAATCTCACAGGATTTATCGGCACGGATGACGTGGATTGGGACTTTGGCACGGTCGCCTTCAACTCGGTGATCGCCGGCCCCACCAAGCTGGTGAACCTCACTGGCTTGATTCTGATCGGAGTAGACGCGGGCAACTATAGCCTGGCGTCCTCCTTCGTCCAGAGCACGGCTGCTATCACGCAAAAGCAGCTCACGGTCACTTTTACCGTGAACGACAAGGCGTATGACGGCAACACATCGGTGACAGGCCTGGTCACGACGGTCGATGGAGTCATCGCTCCAGACAACGTGACCCTGGCCTTCACCTCGGTCGCCTTCAACTCTTCGATCGTCGGCCCTGCCAAGTTGGTGAACATGACGGGCGCGACGCTCATCGGTACGGAGGCGACCAACTACAGCCTGGCGTCGTCCACTATCACGAGCACGGCGGCTATCACGGCCAAACAACTCACGGCCAGCTTCGCCGTGAACAACAAGGTGTATGACGGCAACACGGCTACGACCGGCTTGGTCATGACGCTCAACGGAGTCATCGCTCCGGACAACGTGAGCCTGACCGGCGGCGTTGCCACCTTCGACGATGCCAACGCAGGCAACGGCAAGACCGTGACCCTCACGGGCCTGGGGATCACCGGCACGGAGGCGACCAACTACAGCCTGTTGTCGTCCACTGCGACGTCGACGGCGAACATCACCAAGGCGAACGCGACGATCACCGTGAGCGGCTACACCGGCGTCTATGATGCGACAGCGCACGGGGCGACGGGTAGCGCGACAGGCATAGGCGGCGTGAACTTGAATGCCGGCCTGAACCTGGGTGCGAGCTTCACCAATGCGCCTGGCGGGACAGCAAACTGGTCGTTCAGCGGCGGGACTAACTACAACGATGCGAACGGCAGCGTGGCCATCGTGATCAACAAGGCCAACGCCACGCTCGTCCTGACCGGGTACTACGGGACCTACGACGGGGCGGCGCACCAGGCGACGGGGACGGCGACGGGCGTGTTGGGCGAGAGCCTGGACGCTCGTCCTGACCGGGTACTACGGGACCTACGACGGGGCGGCGCACCAGGCGACGGGGACGGCGACGGGCGTGTTGGGCGAGAGCCTGGCCGGCCTGAACATGAGCGTCACGTCCCACACCAACGCGGGGACGTATATCGACACGGTCACCTTTACGGACGTGACGGGCAACTACAAAGATACGATTAAGAACGTGAAGAGCACGATCAACAAGGCCAACGCGGTGATTAGCCTGACCGGCTACTACGGCACCTATGACGGGTTCGCGCACCAGGCGACGGGCACGGCGACGGGGGTGCTGGGCGAAAGCCTGGCTGGCCTAAATATGAGCGTCACGTCGCACACCAACGCGGGGACGTATATCGACACGGTCACCTTTACGGACGTGACGGGCAACTATAAAGATACGCTCAAGAACGTGAAGAGCACGATCAACAAGGCCAATGCCGTGATCACGCTGACCGGATACGACGTGCTCTACGATGGCTTGCCGCATCAGGCGACGGGGACGGCGACGGGGGTGTTGGGCGAGGACTTGAGCGCCGGGCTGGATCTGAGCAGCACGACGCACACCGCCGTCGGGACTTATGCCGATACAGTGACGTTCACCGATGCGACGGGGAACTACAAGTTTACCGTCAAGAATGTGAGCAACCGGATCCGCTAATCAGATCATGACGATCGGAGGTCACGCCACGAGGCGGGACCTCCGACTCGGATATTAGGGGGTCAGGAACCATTTGCGCGCAGCGCCCTACGGGTCGTTCCGACAAATGGTTCCTGACCCCCTCACATGGACGGAGTTCTCCATGAAGTCCTGGCTTGCTTGGTTGCAGATGCTCGGATTGGTCCTTGTGGCTCTCCTTTCCGTCGTGGCCCTCTTGAGTATCGTGATGCGCCCTTTTCGCTGGGCTGATCGAAAGCCGGCGCACCTGTAGTCAAAAGCCCGCAAAAAAATAACGTCTGTCTGGTCTGTTTGGTCTATCTGGTTTCTTCGTGTTTCGAACCAGACCAAGCTCGCTCGTTTACGGTATCCAAAGGATAGCCCGGATGAGTCCCCCACTGCGCGTCTTTCCCCCTTCCATATCTCTCTCAGAGGGTGGCCCGGTCGATCCTCGATTGCGGGCATCAAACGATATACAAGCTCATTCCAAGCTTGCTTGTTATCTCTTCAGAGATGGGGGCTGATTGATCTTCCACTGCAGCCTGCTAGATCGATCTGAATCCTTCCAGCTTGCTTGCTGCTTGATCGAAGGTGACGGTCGTTTCGCATCGACTGAGCCGATTGGTGGTTCCCATCAAGCAATCGGCAAAGTCGGCTTTCCCTGTCCGATACAGACGAAAAGCGGTTCATGCTGCCTGCGGATCCTCGATCTTCAGCTGATCTGGTTCATGTGGTTTGTTTTATTTGTTTGGATTCTCTGGTCAGATTCAACCAAATAAACGAAATAAACCAAATAAACTTGCCTTTCACACAGGTCTCCCCCCTTCCCCCCCTTTAGTAGGTCCCTCCCTGCTTCTGTGGAATAGTCGATCACGGTAATTCCATGAGATACCAGACACCATCAACAAATAAAAAGTTCATAAAAAAGTGATTGACAACAGGGCCAGCCCTTCAGTCAGAGCGCAGGCAGCAGTCGAGCGGACAGAGGCAAGGTACGGAGAATGAGCAACCGGATGAAGCTTAGTCAGGAGGCGCCGCTATGAAGAGTTCACGTCGCGGTTTCATGAAATGGAGTCTGGTGACCGGAGGCGCCACCTTGGCCGGCTTGGGCCTGCTGAAGTACGCACGCGCTCAGGAAGTCTGCCCGCCCCCTCCTCCACCACCGCCGCCCGGGACGGATCCAATGCCCATACCGGAGGGATTACAGGGGATGCCGGGGGGCAAGAGTCCGGCCACGACACCCTGGGTCGTGCCATTGTCGATCCCGCCGATTCTCCCGCAAGTGGCGAGTCTGACTCCACCGGTCAATCAGGCGGAGCACCAGCTGAATAAGGGGTTCGGGTCAGACCCGGGTCCGGTGAATGAACTCTATCAGATCGATATCAAGCCTGGCATGCACAGTTTTCATCCCGAACTTCCCCCTCAGGAGATTTGGGGGTTCGAAGGCATCACCCCTGGTCCGACGATGATCGCGCGGTACGGGCAGCCGAAGATCGTGCGGTTCCGTAATCAACTGCCGATCAACCATGTCGGCCTCGGCGTGCCGGAGACCTCGACCCACAACCACAACGGGCACCAGGAATCATTCAGTGACGGACACCCGACCAGCTTCCTCATCTCGGGCCAATACAGAGACCATCATTTTCCGATCGTCTTGGCGGGCAACGATCCGCGTGAGGCCCTCGGCACTCTCTGGTACCACGACCATCGCGTGGACTTTACGTCCCAGAACGTCTACCGCGGTCTCGCCGGTTTCCATTTCTACTTCGACGACGTGGATTCCGGCAACGAGCAGGACCCCAATCCGCAGGCCCTGCGATTGCCGAGCGGCGCCTTCGACGTCCCGCTCATGTTCACGGACAAGGCGTTCGACAGTTCGGGCCAGTTATGGTTCGACCCCTTCAATTTCGACGGATTCCTGGGGGACAAGTGGGCGGTCAATGGAAAGATTCAACCCTATTTCAATGTCGCCAGGCGGAAGTATCGCTTCCGGTTGCTCGACGGAGGGCCTTCGCGGTTTTATGAATTCTCGCTGAGCAATCACAGGCGGATGACCCTCATCGCCACCGACGGCAATCTGTTGGAGTCACCGCTGCTGGTTGAGCACGTCGGGTTGGGTGTCGCCAACCGGCGGGATGTCATCATCGACTTTTCCGAGTATCCCATCGGCACCGAGATTATCCTCGAGAATAACCTGGAGCAGAAGGACGGGCGGAAGCCGACGGGCAAGTTGCTCCATCCCGGATCGCCGGTCCTCAAATTCATCGTGGATCGTGACGCAGTCGGCGCCGAGGAGGACTTCAGCCAGGTCCCATCCACCTTGCGCCAGATGCCGGTGATGGATCTGGCCACAGCGCAGCAGCACCAGCGGACATTTCGGTTCGAGCGGACGAACGGTGCGTGGGCCATCAACGGCAATTTCTTCGACGGCGACATCCCCACCTTCACCATCAAACAGGGTCAGCCGGAAATCTGGACCCTCAAGAATGGCGGAGGAGGCTGGGCCCATCCCATCCACATTCACCTGGAAGAATTCCGGATCCTCCTGCGCAACGGCGAGGTCCCGGGCCTTGAAGAGCAAGGCCGTCACGACGTCGTTGTGCTTGAGCCGGGGGATGAAGTGAAGATCTATATCCGGTTCAGGACCTTCTTGGGCAAGTACGTCATGCATTGCCACAACACGCTTCACGAGGACCACGCGATGATGTTGCGGTTCGACGTGGTGCCCTGAGGCGAGTGGCAAGTAGCGAGTGGTAAGTGGTGAGTAGCAAGTGGCAAGTGGCCGGAACGAGATAAAACGAGACACGGGAGACGGAAGAGCAGGTGAAGGTTCAGGTCGAGCGAAGACTCCGAAGCTCTTCAGCTCAACCTTAGCCTCAACCTTAACCTTTATGTGATCGAGCCATCGGAGGAGTTGTCATGAAACGACGCGCGTTCCTAGCCAGCATGGGGATCTCTCTCATCCAGACGGCGATGGCCGCAACGGCAGGCCTGGCCGAGGAGAAGCCGACGACGGCACCGATGCCGAAGCCGACACCGGCGCCGGTACAAAGACCGGCAACGGCAGACGGTCCGAGCGCTGCGCGCTTTCCGGACGTTGTGCTCACCACGCATGAAGGAAGGGATGTGCGGTTCTACCAGGATCTCGTGAAGGGCAAAGTCGTATTGATCAACTTCATGTATGCCACCTGCACGAACAGTTGTCCGACCTTCACCGCCAATCTGGTTCGTGTTCAACAGCTGTTCGGCGACCGTGTCGGCCGGGATGTGTTCATGTACTCGATCTCCCTGGATCCCGAACATGATAGCCCTCAAGTCTTACGCGACTATGCCAAGAACTATAGTGTCCAGCCTGGCTGGACGTTTCTGACCGGGTCGCTGGCGGATATCACAACGCTGAGGCGCAGATTGGGCCTCCGTGATCTGGATCCGGTCGTCGATGCAGACAAGACCCAGCATATCGGAGTCGTCCTGTATGGCAACGAACGGTTCGACCGCTGGGCTGCCTGTCCGGCTCTGTCGGAACCGAGGGAAATCGTTAAGTCCGTTAGGTGGGTGAGTGGCCCCCAGCAGGTGCCGGCATGAACCAGGACCCTCTTATCTCCACACACAGAGGCACAAGTCGTACGAGGAGCACCATGAATATCTTCACAAAATTCCGACGTTCGAGAATGCAGCTGATCTGGATTCTGGTCGGCGTGGTCGTGACGGCCGGCGCGGCGGTCGCGCAACAGATCTGCCCGATACCACCGCTCCCACCTGGTCCCTTGAATCCGGTCGCGCCTGGGTCAGGCAGTTTGAAAGGGGTCCAGCCCCCCCTCCCCAAGGCCCTCGACACCGTCATCAAAAATCGTCAGATGGCGATCGTCCTGGGCAAAGCCTTCTTCTGGGATCAACAGGCAGGCAGCGACGGGAACGCCTGCGCGAGCTGCCATTTCCACGCCGGCGCAGACAATCGGACGAAGAATCAGCTGAACCCCGGGCTGAGGGCTGTGCCTGAGGACACAACTTTCAAGCCGACCAGGACCGGAGGCGGCGGGCCGAATTATCTGCTGAAGGCAGCCGACTATCCGTTCCACGTCCTGAGCAACCCGCTGGATCGGGATTCCGCCATCCTGTTCGATTCGACCGACATCACGTCTTCGCAGGGCACGTTCGGGGGCAATTTCATCGAGTTTCGCAGCCAGGGCCAAGAGGAATGCTCGTTAGACACAGGGAGCATTTTCAGCGTGAATGGAAAGCTGGCCCGCAACGTCGAGCCCCGCAATACACCGACCACGATCAACGCCATTTTCCAACTCCGTTCCTTCTGGGACGGCAGGGCGAACAACCATTTCAACGGGGTCAATCCCTTCGGCCGCCGGGATCCCAATGCGCGTATTCTTGTCCGGCAGGCGGACGGTTCCATCGTTCCCGAAGTGATGGACCTGGAAAATGCGGCGCTGGCGTCGCAGGCCGTGGGGCCCCCGCTCAGCACCCTTGAATCCTCCTGTGCCAACCGGACATTCAACCTGATTGCCCGTAAACTCTTGACTCATATTCCGAAGCCGCTGTTCGGGCAAAAAGTCGAACTCGACGACAGTGTGTTGGGGCCCTACGCGGATAACGGGACCGGCGGGACCGGGCTCAAGGCGGGCGTGACCTATTCCTCCTTGATTCAGGCTTCGTTCCACGACAAGTACTGGCTCGCCCCCGGCTACGCTTCCGTTGATGGCTACACGTTGATGGAGCAGAATTTCGCCCTGTTCTGGGGGTTGGCGATCATGATGTACGAGTCCACGCTCATCTCGGACCAGACGAAGTTCGACGGGTTCGTCGGCACCGTGACGGCCACCAACATCGGTACCAACTTTGTCGTAGATACAGCGACTCCACCCAATCTTGCCGCGCTGTCGCAGCAGCAGGTCAACGGGATGAGTATCTTCATGGGCAAGGGCAGATGCGTCGCGTGCCATAAGGGTCCGGACTTCACCGGCGCCGGCTTGAACTTGCAGTTCACCCAGACCGCGAATCAGGAAAGTGTCATTGAACGAATGTTCATGGGGAACCAGCAGATCGCGATCTACGACAACGGGTTCTACAACATCGGCGTGACTCCGACGAACCGGGATCTGGGGGTCGGTGCGGACGATCCCTTCGGCAATCCTCTGTCCTTCGCGCGGCTGCTCAAACAGTCGCTCGCAGGGGCGATCATTCCGGATTCCTTCGTCGTGAATCCCTGTATGTTGGAAGTGAATCCTTGTGCTCCGATTGCGGGCCCTCTGGCACGCGACGCAGTGGATGGAGCCTTCAAGACACCTGGCCTCCGCAACGTAGAGCTGACCGGTCCCTACATGCATGACGGCAGCATGGCGACGTTAGAACAGGTCGTGGAATTCTATAACAGGGGCGGCAATCGCCGCGGACCGATCGCCAGCGATACGACAGGGTTCGACCACAGCCCTGAGTGGGGAAATAACCCGAGCAATTTGGATATCGACATTCAACCCTTGGGGCTCACAGCCCAGGAGCAGTCAGATCTTGTGGTCTTCTTGAAGTCCTTGACCGATGAGCGGGTGCGTTGCGAAAAAGCGCCCTTCGACCATCCCTCCTTGAGCAATACCAACGGCCACTCCAACCTCGATGCAGACAATAATGGAAAATTGGACGATCAGATCGCCCTGCTCCCCTCCGTCGGTGCTGGGGGGCGACCGGCCAAGGGTATGTCCTGCCTCCAGCCCTTCCTCCCGGCGAATGAGGCTCCATCGTTCATGCCTTCGACGCCGGCGAACGGTGTGACGGGGACTCCGTACAGCCACCAAGTGCTCGCGACCGATCCGAATCTTCCCAACGACAGCCTTGCCTATAGTTTGGTGGCCCCGATCAAGGCGGGGATGACGATCAACTCAGCCACGGGAAAGATCAGTTGGGTGCCGTCCTCGACTCAAGTCGGCGCCAATGCCGTGAATGTACGGGTAACAGATGCTGGTGGCTTGTATACGACGCAGATCTTGACCGTGAACGTCGCGGCGAATGTCGCGCCGGTCATCACGTCGAAGCCGCCTACGACCGGGAAGGTCGGTGTGCCGTACAACTACACGGTGCAAGCGACAGATGTGAACGGCGGCCCCATTGTCTTCAGTGGGCTGACGGGGAATCCTGTGAACCTGTCGGTCAACGCCACGACAGGTGTCGTCACCTGGATACCGACGGCGGCGGGGAGCATTCGTATCAGGCTGCGGGCGATCGATTCAGGGAATCTGGCCGCGATTCAGACTTTCTACGTAACTGTTGCACCGTAAGTGTCGGGGACAGGCGCCCTTCTGATTGGCGCCTGTCCCCCCTGTCAACAACCCGTTCGTAGGGTAAGGCCCTACTGCTGTGGAATAGGAACCGGTTGCGGGGCTGTCATAGGGTGGGTGCCGCGAAGTGGCGAGTGGTAAGTGGCGAGTAGCAAGTGGCCGGATCGATGTGCACATGATCGAAAAAAAAGAAATCTGCAACCAGAAACTAGAAACCAGAAACGTGAAACGCGCATGAACCGAATCAGGAACAGCATTCACCTTCATCAGAAAAGGAGCGTCACCATGAAGCGGCACACCTCCTCACTCTCACCGAAAGTAGCCGGCCTGGCGCTGGCTCTCTTCGGGTTCAGTGCGATCCTGGGCTTGGGATCGTATGGCGAGGCCAAGGCAGCTCAGCCGGCCCTATCGCAATCCTTTGTCATGGATCGTGCCGGCACAGGCAACTACGCAGCAACGCGCGTCAGCCGCGGAACCAATGACCGGAAATGCCCGCGCAGCAGCAACAACGGCTGTCAGAAGGATTTTGCGCCAAAGCAGCCGCGGCCGCAGACGAACTAATAGGATGTGAGCGTAAGAAGGATCGATCGGAACGAGCGTCATGAACGGAATCACGTATCAGTTTTCACAATCATCTTAAAAGGAGCGGCATCATGAAGCAACCACGCAATTCCTGTCTCTCTCCGAAGGCAGCCGGCCTTGCGCTGGCGCTGTTCGGGCTAGGTGGCATCCTGGGAGCGCCGGGCGAAGCTAAGGCCCAAGCGACCGCAACGATCATCGACGGTGTGATCGACCGCATTACGCTCGATACTCCAGGCGACCACTGGTCCGGCGGCACCATCGAGGTGGGTGGGCAGAAAGTGATTATTCCGAGAAATCTCCTGATGGACTTGCCGGCCAATCGGCAGACTCTGCAAGAGTTCTTGGCAACAGCTCCTGGGCTCTGCCCCGCGTTAGGACAGAGCGGCCTTGCGAGGGCAGATAGCCCGTTTTGCAACACCAGCGGTCAGCCTGGTTATGCCCTCATCCATGCCAATCGCACGAGCAATGGCAACGTGATCGCCGGCGACGTCTTCATCCAGAAGGGGATTGACGCGGTTTCAGGCACTGTAACCTACATCAACTACGATAATGGCTATTTCAGGATGAACGGGATTCTCAACGACCCGACGACCGGCGTGATGGTTCGTCTCAACGATCCTGACGGCCGCCATACGGTCCAGTCCGGCCCTGGTTGCGTGGCCGGTCAGAACAACTGCAGCCCCGATCCCCGGTTTACGCTCGATGGGGACAACTATACCAACACCTACACGACCGGATATCCTGTCTGTATTCCGAGTACGGTTTCCCGTACCTTCACTGACGCGCTGGATCTCAACACGAATAATAATGTGACAGAAACTCTTGTCACCGCTGCTTTGAGCAACGGCACGGGCGACCTGCTCTGTCCCACGACCAATCGCACAGTCAACAACGGCAACCCTGTCGCTGACTCCCGTCGCTTCGCCCCCATCATGCTGGGCGACAGCATGACAGTGGAGGGCAACTTCGAGAGGATCAACGGCGTGCGGTTCCTGTCTGCCCATTCGTCTACGGATCGTAAGGCGCTCACCACCAGTCCCGCGCCTGACCAGCCGGACTACATGTTCCTGGCGGAAGTGGAGATTGACGCAGCAGGTTTCCAGAACCAGAGGGTCAGGACCCTGATCATCGGCTTTGCCACGAGGGCGCCGGAAGATGTCTTGATCTGGAGTTTACATTACGACCCGACGAATAACGAAGCCCATGAACTGCCCTTGGCCACGGTCAGGGGGTGCGACATCGCCGGCGGGCCAGGGACTTGTGGCGCGCAAGGCATAGTTGGTATCCCCAATATTTTCAAGATCCGCCACGACATAGATTTCGTTGTCGGCGCTGATCCCAGGCTGGACCCCTGCGCCCACCTCATCGGGGATCCAAGGATGCACACTAACGGAGTCATCCCTTGCAACAACGTTACGGGCAACACCAGCAACATGTTCGGCATCCTGGCTCCGATTCCGCACGAGATCCAGGCTCGCACTGGCCATGAGATGGCCGATCTCTTCGCAGGTGGCGTGCATGGCGCGTTGCCTGGCCCGAGGATTCTCAAAACACTGGATATCAACGGCAATGAAGCGACGCATGGGCAATACCTCTTTCCTTTCGGCGTAGGCTTAGGGGGCGTTTCCTTCCCGGAGTTCGACGAGATCGATCTGGATGCGACTGCGACCCCACACGGCTTCACGGGCCTTCCCTGGAACCTGGACCGGAGACTGAGTCCTGGAGGCTGTTTCCCCGAGGGAGTCTGCGAGACCACGGCGCAACCCCTCACACCCTTCCCGTTTGAACTCCTTGACCCGAGGATCCAGGCGAGCCTCCCACTAGGGGCCTATAATGACCCAGCCTTTACTCAAACATCTCTCCCAAGGGTAGCGGACCGCATCCTCTCGTACGTGGATGCGACCGGCAAGGCCAACGGCAATACGACGGTTCTGGCCTGGCCTCCGACAAATCCCGGCCCGATCCCGATCACTCCTGTAGCAGACATACCGGCGTCAAACCTGCCGCCGCTCATTACCTCCACGCCGAATCTGGTGGCAAATGCGGCGGGAAACATCATCTATAATTACCAGGTCGTGGCAACGGATGACGGAGGGGCTGCGAACCTGACCTATACGTTGGGTGGGTCCCCACCGTCAGGAATGAGCATCGTGGCGTCCGGGCCTGGAGCTGGCCTGATCAGCTGGAATCCGACAGAGGCGCAGGCGCCGGCACAGGGCGTGACCGTCACAGTCACGGACAGCGGCGGCCTCTATGATAAGCAGGCCTACGTCATCGGTGTGAATGGCTCTCCCTCCTTTGCCACAGTCACGCAAGCGACGACCGCAAAGGTGGGAGTACAGTATGTGTATCAGCCGTTTGCCAACGATCCGAATACCGGCCAGGTGCTGACCTTTGCGATCTCTATTCAGCCGAACGGGACAGCGCCGTTGGGGCCGACGACCATCAATCCCTTGACCGGTCGGTTCACCTGGACCCCGACCGTGGGGCAGATTGGTGCGAGAACGTTCCAGTTGCGGGTGACCGATGCAGCCGGTGCGACCTCGACCAGGACGTTCAACGTGACCGTGGTTCCGTAAGCGTTGGGGACAGGCTCCCCCCGTCGCCTGACTTTGGGGGGTGCCTGTCCCGGTTTTGACGGTAGGAGTAAGCAGTACGGTAAGTGAACGGGCGGGGCCACGGAAACGTGGCCCCGTTTTTTTGTGGGGACTGGCTCCGCCGTCCTCGGCGGTGCCTGTCCCTGTCCGAAGACCCGCAAACAGACGCACAGAACAAGTGAGATAGGCTGAAGCTGAAGTGTTCGGAACTTCAGACTCTGACCTTCAGCCTTCGGACTTCAGCCTGCGGGCCGCGCCTGTCCCGCTTCACGCGCAAGCGCAGCGGGTCGCCGCAGCAACGCGGATGTAACGCCGGCGAGCTATGACTTGGTATGTTCTCGGAGGAAGTCTGCGATGGCGGACTTTTCTGTTTCCCCCTGGGCGACGGCGAGCACCGTGGCCACAAGAGCATGGTAGGGGATCTTAGTCTCCACCCCGTTCAGTTCCAGGAATGTGAGCGCTGCGGCTGTCCCGACACGTTTATTTCCGTCGAGAAACGGATGGTTCTGCACCACGTGAAAGAGATAGGCCGATGCCATCTCGAAGAGATCGCCGTGAAGATACTGATCGCCAAACCCGGACTGGGGCGCCGCCAGAGCTGACTGTAGAAGCGCAACATCGCGAACCCCAAGCGTACCGCCGTATCGTTCAATCTGATCGCGATGGATCTCCATGACCTCATCGAGGGTCAAGAATTGTAAATTCATCCTCTACTCCGCCAGCTTTTTCAGCGCTGGACCGTACTGTCGATTCACCTTTACCAACGCCGCTTGAAACCTTTTCCGCCGCGCGGGAGTCTGAGCCGGTGTCACGATGAGACATTTCCCGTCTGTTTTGATGTTGAGAGGAGTGTCTGCATTGATCTCCAAGAGATCCAGGACTCCGCGATCGAGCACAAGGGCCAGACTGTTGCCGTGCTTCGTCAGCTTTTTGATCATGCCCACACCTCCGTAACAGGTCTCATAATGTACTCACATGGTAGCACCGTCGTTCCGTACCGTAAAGCCCCAACCTGCCTTTCTCACGCCTCACGCTTCACCGTGCCCCGTTCATCATCACTATTCCCGCTTTTTCTTTCGCTGGCCTCCGTCTGGAATTTGTTATCTCAACCTCAACCTGCGCCGTAACCTTCCCGGACATTGCGGCTGAGAACAAGGGCAGGCAATGCCGCAAACAGCTGAGCCAGGCCATTTGGCGGACTTTTGCAACATCAGCTGTCAATAACTATTTCGTAGGGGGTGCCCCCTACCTCTGCGGAGTAGGCATCGCGTCGTACGGAGTTCTATTGTGCACCCGGGGTAACTTTAATCAACTTTTACTGAAAACTTAGTTACCTTTTACTTGTCTGTACGTCTGAGGCGGGCCTGGCTGGTTGGTTGATCTGGTTTATTTGGTTTGGTCCGAAGCACGAAAGAAACCAAACAAACCAAATCAACCAAACAAACCACCTGGCGAGATAGACCAAACGAGAGAAAGAGTAACTGGTTTCATCATTCATCTTCATGGCGATGTTCGCTCTTTGGCCGGCTGAGCAGACGTCCCTCAACTAAGGAGGGGGGATTTCATGGCAACATATTTACCGCCTGATGCATCGAAGAGACGTGTGCGAGAAGCAGAAAACGCGCGGAACAACCGCTGGGAGATTGTCAAAGCGCTCTCCCATGGCCAGATCAACCGGCGGGATCTGATCAAGTGGGGACTCATCACCTCGGCAGGATTGTTATTGGCCAAGAACGGCTTAAGCCCCTTTGCCAAAAGCGCCTTCGCCCAGGTTCCGACCGGCGTTCCGCGATCGCCGGTCGGGAGTGCGTTGCCCTTTGCGCAGCCCTTGAATCGGCTCTCCTATGTTCCGCCGACGCCCCTGACGAAAATCGTACGGCCGAACGGCGAGTGGGAGGCGGCTTGGCCCAGCGGAGGAGATCCGACCGCGAAGCGGCTCTCCTGGCACACGGACTTCAGCGCGCACCAGGCCGGCAATACCTCGTCGAACCCCTTTATCAACCCCGTCACCAAGCGGGGCCCCATGGAAGGACGCCCGCCCGGTGAGTGGTTCGGGCATCAGCGCTGGAAGGAGTTTTTTCCGCAAGTCGGCTACGCCCTGGCGTTTGGCGAATGTGCCACTGGGACCAAGTTCCACCCGGCCTGGCCGGACCAGGAAGCGAACAAGATGTGGCCCATGTACAGTTTCGAAGGGTTTGGAGCAAAGGGCCACTTCCCGATCCCTCTCCTGAAGGGGCGCTATGGGGAGCCCATCATCATGCGGGCCTACAACAATCTGCCAGTGGACCGCACCAACAACGGCGGGTTCGGCCGCAATGAGCCCTCGACACATTTCCACAATGCGCATAACGGGGCGGAGAGCGACGGCGCCTCCAACGCCTTTCACTTCCCCGGAACCTTCTACGACTACCATTGGGGCACAACCCTGGCGCGCCACGACATGATCAATCGGGATGCGACAGATCGTCGCGCCTCCGGCCCTGATGGACAAGGCGGATTGATCCAGGTGCCGGGCGACTGGCGCGAGCTACAAGGCACGCTCTGGTTCCATGACCACCGGTTCTTCTTCACCGCCGAGAATGTCTACAAGGGGATGGCGGCGATGATGAACTACTACAGCGGGCCGGATCGCGGCAACGAAACGCTCGACGACGGTGTGAATCTCCGGCTTCCCAGCGGCAGCCTGCTGGATTATGGGAACCTCGATTTCGACGTGAACCTCTTCATCGCCGATCTGGGGACGGATCAGGACGCCCAATGTCGATTTGACATCTTCACCACCGAGGGGTTCGTGGGCGATCTGTTGACTGTCAACCAGGCCTGGCAGCCTTACATGGAGGTCTTGCCAAGAAAGTATCGATTCCGCCTCATCAATGGCTCCATGTCGCGGTTCATTCAGTTGGCCTTGGCAGATGAGGACGGCAACTTCGTCCCGTTCCAATTCATTGCCAACGACGGGAACTTCACGGTCCGTCCGATCACCCTGACGCGGCTGGATCAGCAGGGCACGGCGGAGCGCTACGACATTGTCGTGGATTTCTCCCGCTACCAGATCGGCGACAAGATCACCCTGGTGAATCTGTTGAAGCAAATCAGCGGGAATAAACCGGACGGGGCCCTGTCGCTGGCGCAGGCCCTGGCTCAGTGGCAGTCTCCGGATCCGCTGGTGGACCCGGCCGTTGGCCCTGTGATGCAATTCCAGATTGTGAGCGAGCTCGAGAGCGTGGATGTGCCGGGCCACATCCATCGCGCAAGCGACCAAGATCCGAGCCGGGTGCCCTCGACCTTGACCGAGCAGATTCCGATCGTGGCACCGGTGCGCGAGCGCCATGTCGAGTTTGGGAGAAGCGGGAACGGGGATTCGCGGGATCCCATCACGGGACAGTGCAATCCTGATTGCCCCGAGGACATGCCCTTTCCCTGGACCATCAAGGTCAACGGGGAGACGCCTCATTCGATGAATGCCAATCGTATCTCGCTCTTGATCCCGAAACCGGGGGAGGTCGAGCACTGGACCTATCAGAACGGCGGCGGAGGCTGGGACCATCCGATCCACCTCCACTTCGAAGAGGGCGTGACGATGAATCGCGGCAACGATTCCATCCCAGCCACAGAGAGCCTGGTTCGCAAGGATGTCTGGCGGCTCCGGCCCAGTGGGTCGGTCAAGTTCCAGGTGCGCTTCGGGGAATATGGCGGCGCCTACGTGAACCATTGCCACAATACGGTCCACGAAGACTTTGCCCTGTTGATGCGCTACCAGGTCCTGACGGATAAGGACAATCCCAAATCCTCGAACCTGCATGCGGACATTATTCCGACGCCAATTCCTACGCCGGACGGTTGCACCTATATGACGCCGGATGTGTTGGTCGAGGGCAATCCATTAGGGAACCAGGTGACGGTTTCGGCCGCGCCGGTCATCAGCTCCACACCGATCCTGGCAGCGACGGTGGGGGCGGTGTACAGCTACGATGTGAATGCCACGGATGCGAATGGCGATACCTTGACCTACAGCCTGGACAATGCGCCGGTTGGGATGGGCATCAATGGGGCGACAGGGCAAATCACCTGGACGCCGACATCGGATCAGATGGGTGCCAATCAGGTGACTGTCCGGGTGGCGGACCCGAAATCCCTCTTCGCGACCCAGTCCTTTACCCTCACGGTGGGGCTGACGGCAGTCGCGCCGGTGATCACCTCGACGCCGATACTGACGGCGAAGGTCGGCACTGCCTATCGCTACGATGTGAACGCCACGGACGCCAACGGTGGCACCCTGACCTATCGGCTGGTGGCGCCGATTCCAGCCGGCATGACGATCAACCAGGCGACAGGGCTGATCAGTTGGACGCCCACGGTGAACGGATCGTTTCCTGTGACGGTGCGAGTGACGGATCCGGGCGGCCTGTTTGCCCAGCAGGCATTCACGGTGACCGTGGCTGGCAATGCGGCGCCGGTCATCGACTCGCGGCCGCCTACCACCGGCAAGGTGGGAGTGCCCTACAACTATACGGTGCATGCCACGGACGCCAACGGCGACGCCATCACCTACCGTGCGGGGGGCGGCAACCCCAATAATTTCTTCGTCCACGCGACAACGGGCGTTGTCACCTGGACGCCGACAGTGGCGGGGAGTATCCGGATCCGGGTGCGAGCGAGTGACACCGCTGGCCTCACGACCGAACAGAGCTTCTTCGTGTCGGTGGCGGCGTAGAAATAGTAAGTAGCGAGTAGTAAGTGGCAAGTAGAAAGTTGCCGGATTGAAGGGCCAGGCACCTGCCTCTGGCAGGCGCCTGGCCCAGTCCCCGAACAACACTAGAAACTCGAGACATGCAACTCGCAACTCCCCCGCGTTTCACGCTTCACGCCTCACGCGTCACGTCTCAGGTTTCGCGCTTTACGCTTCACGCATCACGCTTCACGATCCGTGCGCTGCTCCTCTGGATTTTCTGCGCAACGCTTTTCGCCGCTCCTGTGTCGGCCGGGAACTGGGGCGCATCCTACATCCCGAATGTGCCGCTTGTGACCCAGGACGGGCAGACCGTCCGGCTGTACGACGACTTGATCAAGAACAAGATCGTCCTGATCAACTTCATCTATGCCAGTTGCAAAGAAGTCTGTCCCCTCGTGACGGCCCGTATGGCGCAGTTGCAGAAGGCCTTGGGAGACCATGTGGGGCGCGACATCTTTCTCTACTCGATCACGCTCGATCCGGAACATGACACGCCGGCGGTGCTGAGGCAGCATGCCAAGGCCTTTCACGCAGGGCCAGGCTGGCTGTTTCTGACCGGCAAGCCGGAAGATATCGCCGTCGCCCGCTACAAACTCGGAGAGCGCGGAAAGGGTTTATCGGATCACAAAAACGATGCGATGGCGGGAAACGGCGCGACCGATGATTGGGAGCGCACCTCCCTGTTTCAGGATACCGGGCAGCTTGCCCTGGTGATGCTGAATATGGATCCTGCTTTCCGCGCTAAGAAGGGGAATGCCCCAGGAACCGCCTACGCCGATATGTCGCCGGTCCCCTATGTGAACCAGCCGGGCCAAGCCCTCTTTATCAAGGCCTGTTCCTCCTGTCACACAATCGGCCAGGGCGATCTTGTCGGGCCGGATCTTCAGGGCGTGACCACTCGTAGAGATCGAGCCTGGCTCTCTGAGTTTCTTCAAGCGCCCAATGTGATGCGGGCGAAGAAGGATCCGATCGCTGTGGCGCTCTCAGCAAAGTTCCCCGGCGTCGTGATGCCAAACCTGGGCCTGTCGGAGGCGGACGTGGGAGACCTACTGGCCTATCTGGACAACAGAATGGCGCGGCTGGCCGGACCTTCCCACCTCGACGTAGCGCCACAATCACAGCAATAACACTACCCCTTCTTTTGTGGTATAGCCCCCCCTTGAATAGGAACTGTATCTTGTGCCAGCGCTAGATGGATGCATTCACCAGAGGGTCATTCCATGCAACGGTCATCGATGCTGTTCAGTTTTCTCGGTGCAGTTGGCTTAGTCGGATTGCTCAGCGGCTGCGGCGGCGGGGGGTCGTCGAGTCCAGCAACAGGCAGCACCAGCGGATCTGCCGCGGCCTCAGGCACGGTTACCGGATTCGGCAGTGTGTTTGTGAACGGCAAGAGGTTCGAGGCGAATGATGTAGAAGTGCGGCATGACGGCATCACAGAGCGGTGCACTGTCAATCCCACCACGACATGCGGGCTCAAGCAGGGGATGACGGTCACGGTCACTGGTTCCTTCGACGGCAACAAGTGGGTAGCCGGCACGTTGGTGCAGAAGGATGCAGTGGAAGGCTTGGTGCAGTCAATCGCCGCCGATGGATCAAGTCTGGTGGTGATGGGCCGGACGGTCCTGGTGGATCGCGGCACGTTGATCGACAGCAATATTTCAGGACAAAACATTCTGAGTCTCTTGGTGGGGAAAGACTCTGTCGAGGTGAACGGGTATATCAGGCCGACCGGCGAGATCCAGGCGACCTTCATCGAGAAAAAGGCTGTAGGGACTGTCACGCCTGAGGTGAGGGGTTTTGCAAAGAACCACGATGCTGGTACCAAGACCTTCCAGATCGGCGTGTTAAACGTTGTTTATGACAACAATACGATCACAATCGACATGCCGAATCCGACCGGCAATGCCTGGAACGGACTCTTTGTTGAGGTGAAGGGAACGAACTTTGATTCCGCAACGACGACCCTTATTGCGACGAAGATCGAGCCTGAGAATCAGGTTGTGCAGCAGGCGGACGAGTTCGAGGTGGAAGGATTCGTGACCCAGGTTGTAGGTCCTGGAAATTTCTTTATCGGGACAGCCCATGTGCAAACGACTCCAAGCACGGAGTTTCGAGGCGGCACGATCGATGAGATTGTCGAGGGTGTCAAGCTGTCTGTTGATGGCGAGTTAGCGAACGGAATCCTGACAGCGACGCATGTGGCGACCAACGCAGCCCCTGTCATCACTTCAACACCGACCCTGGTAGGGACTCAGGGTGTGGCATACAGCTACGACGTGAATGCCACCGATGCGAACGGCGATACGCTGACCTATAGCCTGGTGGAACCGGCCCCGTTCGGCATGAGCATCGATCCGGTATCGGGCCTGATTGCCTGGACACCAGTGGCCCAGGTAGGTGACAACCCAGTGAGCGTGCAGGTGTCGGACGGCAGCCTCGCGGCTAGCCAGTCCTTCACTGTGAAGGTGGCGGCGACCGTCGCGCCGGCTGCACCAGTCTTCATTACCCCGACTGTGCTACCACCGGCATTTGTGCAAACGACTTATACCACGACCGTAATTGCCACGGATGCGAACGGCGATACGCTGACCTATAGCCTGGTGGCGCCGATTCCAGCCGGGGTGACCATCGACAGCACGGGGGTGATCAGTTGGACCGCGGCGGCGGGTCAGGTCGGGCCGAATGTTGTGACTGTGCAGGCGCAAGACAACAGCAGCGTTAGTCTGGCAACCATCCAGACCTTCACCATCAACGTGAACCAGGCTACGGCGGCAAGTGGCGTGACTTTTGGATTTGACGATCTCACAAGGGGTGGCTACAACGTCACGCAGCCAGGCATCTGGACCAATGAAGGTCCAAATGCATTCTCGACTTTAAGTGGCTCGGCCATCATCGTGCGAGGGGACTCGACGGTGACCATAGACAGTCATGGACTGCCGAGACTTAATCAACCGGAGTTCACATTTTTGGGCGTGACCCTGATCAACAGGGGGACCAGTGACACCACCTTTGCCATTGCAGGCTATACCGGTAGTCACGGGGTCACGGCTTTTTACTACACGGTAACTATAAAGGTCGGAGGCCCGTCGGTTACAGTACTGAACTCTATCCCCGACAATTCCAATAGACCGATGAACGCGTCGATCGAACGACTGGAAGTGAATGGAAACAGTCTGTTTACTCCTGATTTCGGGGTCAGCTGTCTCGGAGTCGGGACATCCGGAGGCGCTCCTACCTGTCCGTGAAGCGTGAGACGTGAAACGTAAGGCGTGAGGCGCGGAGCGTGACCCGTGGAGAAGTTTTGGGGTTCATGTTTTGAGCTTCTGATCGATCGGGCTACTTGCTACTCGCCACTTGCTACTTGCAACCTGCAACTCGAAACCACGGAGAACCATCATGTCCCAACCCATCAACCGACGAAATCTCGTCAAATATAGCCTCGCAACCCTTGGCGCCTTCACGCTCGGCCAGGGGCGGCTTCCGATTCCCTTCCTGAACGGACCAGGGGAAGCCTTAGCCAAGAGCGGCCCTTCTTCTTCCGGCAGCAGCAGGAGCGGAACAGTCTTCGGCTACAGGCCATTTTCACAACCGCTGTTTATCCCCTCGATTGCCCAGTCCCGGCCGCGTGGGACTCTCTCACCAGCGCCGGGCCAGTATCCGCGCCCAGGGGGGCCAAGCGGGAGGCCCTCTGTGCCCCACGGACGGTTCGACGATGTGGCTCATGGTATCGCCCCGGAGTTTGACGGTCGGGTTCCCGGTTTTCCCTGCCCGGACTGGAACCGCTTCTCCAGCCATACCCATGAGAAAGAATATCGTATCGCCATCGAAGAGACAGTCCAGTCGTTCTTTCCGGGAGTCGACACGCCGATTTTCGCCTATCGAGACATCTTTGCAGGAGGTCCGGGGCGAACACCTGGCCCGACCTTCCTGGCGCGTTTCCGGGAACCGGTGGTGGCCCGCTTCGAAAACCACCGCACAAAAGATCGCTCACCCATCAACACGACCGGCCACGATATCGAGGCGTCAGTCCATCTTCACGGCTCCCACGTTCCGGCCCATGCGGACGGCGCTCCTGACTTCTATGTCTTGGCAGGCGAGGCGCGAGACTATTACTGGCCCAACATTGAACCGCGTGTGACCCAACCGGATCGGCGGGCGGGCATTTGTACAGGTGCATTCGATCCGACCTGGACTCCCTCCACACTGTGGTACCACGACCATGCGATGGATATCACCGGGTTCAACGTGAGCCGGGGCCTGGCAGGGTTTTACCTCATGTTCGACGAGCGGGAAGAACAGTTGATCGAGGACCGGGTCCTGCCTGATACGTTTCAAGGGTTCGATATCGGGCTGGCCCTGACCGATCAACGGTTCAACGCGGACGGGACGCTGTTCTACGATTTCTTCAACCACGATGGCCGCCTGGGCGATGTGTTTACGGTCAACGGGACGGTGCAGCCGTTTTTGCAAGTGCAGCGGCGTAAGTACCGTTTTCGAATCCTGAACGCTTCGAACGCGCGGGTCTATCAATTGCGGCTGAGCAGCGGCCAGCCCTTTCTCGTATTCGGGGCCGACAGTTGGCTCTTCCCCAGGGCCGGTCTGGTGAAGAACTTCGAACTGGCCAGCGGCCAACGCCATGATGTGGTCATCGACTTCAGAAACGCGCCTGACGAGGTGTTTCTCGAGAACATCATGATTCAAACCAGCGGGCGCAAGGGGGATGGGGTGGACCCCAACAAACCGACCCAGCTGATGAAGTTTGTCGTCACCGGGGCTCCGGTGGCCAACGATGTCATCATCGATGACGGCACGGTCATTCGAGATCAGTGGGCGCCGATTTCCGACAATGATGTTGTCGCAGCTCGGACCTTCGTGTCGGACCGTTCACTGGGGGCCTGGACGATCAACAATCGGTTCTTCAATCCGAGACGAGCGGATGCGGTCCCCGAGCTTGGCACCACCGAACAGTGGACCTTTGAAAATGGTGGAGGCGGCTGGTGGCACCCGTTTCATACGCATCTTGAGGGGTTTCAGATCAAGAGTCTCAATGGGAAGACACCTCCGTTCGAGCGGTCGTTTAACAGCGATTTGGTCAACCTGCACGGGGGTGAAATAGCGAAGGTGTTGATCAAGTTCCGCACCTTCACCGGTCCCTTTTCTTTCCATTGCCATAATGTTGAGCACGAGGACATGCGCATGATGGGGTTCCATGACCCCAGGCCATTCGGGCAGCGCAGCCTGCTCGATGGGGAAGCCAGAATTGATCCGGAGGTATCCGGAGTCGTTCCCGATTGCACTGAATTGGAAGAAGAGCAGCGCATCTACTTCGACGTCGCGGGGGATCTAGATCGAGTCAACGGAAGAGGTGTCGGCTTCCCTGAGTGCGAGTTCGATATGAACAAGAGGGGCAATCAATCGTGAGCATGCGGGCTGTCCGCCGGTTGCCGGGAGCCTGGATCATCATGGCCTGCGCAGGACTTTGGCTCGCCTGCGCCTGTGCGCCGATCCGGCCTCCCGACGCAGGCCATGACGCGCGCGAGGATCTCACGGCGCCTATCCCTGTCTTCCCCAACATCTTCCTGTTGACGCAAGAAGGCCGGTCGGTTCGTTTCTATGACGACTTGGTGAAGGGGAAAACGGTCCTCGTCAACTTCATCTACACGAGCTGTGAGAAGAGTTGTAGTCCGACCACAGCGAATCTTGCGTTGGTGCACGGGCTGCTGGGAGACCGGATCGGGCGTGATCTGTTTCTGCTCTCGATCTCTCTGGACCCGGCGGTAGACAGGCCGAAGACGCTGAAAGAGTATGCCGCTCGCTTCGGGCAATTCCCAGGGTGGTATTTCCTGACAGGGGATGAGGCGGAGATCGAGAAGCTGCGCTGGAAGCTGGGCCTGTATGACCTTGATCCGGCTGTCGATGCAGACAAGACGCAACATGCCGGGGTCGTCATTGTCGGGAACGATACGACGAACCGGTGGTCGTCCCTGCCGGCCCTCATGGATCCCCGGCAGATTGCTATGACGGTGCTCCGAATCAGCCGAAACGGCAGGGAAGTTTCGGGTTTCTAGGTTCTAGGTTTAGATCAATCCGATAACTCGAAACTCGAAATTAGCCCCCCCCCATTCTCAGCAGTCGTACGTCCTATCCCCTACTTTTGTTGCCTGTCCGGTCCCTCGAACGAAGGGGCTTTGCCCTACCAGAGAGGGTATTGTGCGATTTCCCGACCCCCCATACTATCGCTTATCAGCCTATTACCAGATCACTGGAGGCCAGGGGACTTCGTTCAAACGGTTGATAAGGAACATAGGACCACATCACTCAAAGGAGCCACTATGGAAATCGCTACGCCACATCTACGCTGTCCCGGGCGCCTTGCCCTGTCCGATCGCAAGAAGGAGGGGGGATTTACCCTTCTGGAACTGCTTGTCGTGATGGTGATTATCGGTTTACTCGCCGGATTCGTCGGGCCTCGATACTTTTCGCAAATCGGCAAATCAGAGGCGAAGACGGCCCGCGCCCAACTGACTGCGGTGGAGCAAGCCCTCGATCAATATCGTCTGGACGTCGGCCACTATCCCTCGACCGAACAGGGATTGGCCGCCCTCATGGTCAAACCGGCGGATGAGGCGAAATGGGCCGGGCCCTACCTGAAGAAAGCCCTTCCTACGGATCCCTGGGGCCGTCCCTATTCGTATAAATTCCCCGGGGAACATAGCGAGTTCGATCTCTGGTCGTTCGGCAAAGATGCGCAGCCTGGTGGAACGGTCGATAACGAAGACATCACGAACTGGTAGAGGACCATGCAGTACCACGTCAAGGCCATGCAGTCGCTGGATACGGTGGTGGAGCTGAACATCGACTCCGTCGATGCCGACGATGCTCGCCGGCAGGTCGAGCGGCTGGGCTACGAGGTGCTGACGCTCCATTCGAAGCGGGCTGGGTTGGCTGCCTATCTCAAACGACGGACGAATTTCCCCCTGACCCTGTTCAGTCAAGAGCTGATCGCCCTGCTGGGGGCCGGCCTGTCGTTGGTCGAAGCGCTCGAGACGCTTCGGGAAAAAGAGCGCCATCCGGATTTGAAGCAGGTGCTGGAACAGATTCTGGCCAAACTGCGAGAAGGGCTCACCTTCTCCTCGTCGGTCGAACAGTTGCCCTCCAGCTTTCCTGCGCTTTATGTCGCGACGATTCGCGCGAGCGAGAGAACCGGCGATCTCCGCGAGGCCCTGTCCCGATACATCGCCTACCAGGTGCAACTGGAGCTGGTTCGCAAAAAACTCGTGAGTGCCTCGATCTATCCGGTCGTGCTGCTCGTCGTCGGTGGACTCGTGATGCTGTTTTTGTTGATGTATGTGGTGCCCAAGTTCAGCCGCATCTATGAGGATGCAGGCAAGGATCTTCCGTTCTTGTCGCAGCTCTTGCTGGAGTGGGGGAAGGTGATGGAGGAGCAGGGGCTCCTGGTTATGGGCTGCCTGCTGTTGGCTGGGATCGCCTCCGCCTTCGGACTCACGCTGCCGGCAGTCAAAGCACGGATCCTTTCACAGCTTCGGTCGATCCCCGCGATCGGGAGCCGGCTCCAAATATTCGATCTGGCGCGCTTCTATCGCACGTTGGGCATGCTGGTGAAGGGTGGTATCCCGATCGTGGCCGCCATCGGGATGGTCTCCGGCATTCTTCCCCTCTCCTTGCGCGGGCCACTTGAAGCGGCGGTGCGGGATCTTCGTGAAGGGAAGTCGATCTCCCAGGCGATGGAATCGCACGGTCTGACCACTCCGGTCGCCCATCGTATGTTGCGTGTCGGAGAGCGGACGGGCCAGATGGGCGAGATGATGGAACGGATCGCGGTCTTCTACGACGAAGACATCGCTCGCGCGCTGGACTGGGTGACGAAACTGATCGAGCCTGCTCTGATGGCTGCCATCGGCCTCGTGATTGGCACGATCGTGCTCCTCATGTATTTCCCTATGTTCGAACTCGCCGGGAGTATCCAATGAGCCGGACTGAACAGGCCATCGGCGCCAAGGATGTGTTCTCGCTTGGCGAACTGGCGCTCGCCAAGGCCGATGCTGTTCGCGCGAAGCGGCGGGTGATCGAGGCGCTGGACGATCAGTTTCAGCTGAACCACGACGAGTTTGCCGAGAAACTGGCCGCGACCCTGCACTACCCGTTTTTGAGCCATGAGGCCCTCCAAGCCTGCGAGGCGGATTTCAGCAGGATTTCCTATCCCGAGACGGTCGCGCATGAATGCCTGCCGTTCCACGACGAACAGGGCCTGCTCTGTGTGGCGTTTTGCGATCCGTTCGATCCGGCCAGACAGGCCTGGGCGAATGAACAGCTACGGGAATCCGCTCGGTGGGTCCTGGTCCATCGTGTCACGCTGCTGGCGATGTTTGCAAAGTATGAGGCAGGAGCCCGCGCGATGGATGACGTCCTCGAGCTCGATCCGGAGCGGCGCCGGGTGTCCGAGGCTATCGAGGATCTCTCGATCAAATCGATCAGTGAGGGGACCAGCCCCGTGGTCAAGCTGGTGCATTCGACGATCTATGATGCGTTCAAGCTCGGCGCCAGCGACATCCATCTTGAAGCGGGAACCTCGGACCTCACGATCAAGTATCGCATCGACGGGGTGCTCTTGAAAGTAAAGGTGGTGGAGGGGAAGGAAATGGCCGAGCAGGCGATCTCTCGCATCAAGGTGATGTCGGAACTGGACATCTCGGAACGCCGGATTCCCCAAGACGGACGCTTCAAGCTGGCCGTCCTGGGCCGCGCGGTGGATTTCCGGGTGTCGGTGATGCCCAGCATCCATGGAGAGGACTCGGTGATTCGTATTCTGGACAAGCAGTCTTTATCGCAGCAGAGTCAGGGGCTCCGGCTGGATATGATCGGTTTCGACGAGCGGACGGTCACCCAGATCCGCGGGCTTGCCTCCGAGCCCTACGGCTTGATGTTGGTCACAGGCCCGACCGGGAGCGGGAAAACGACCTCTCTCTACGCCGTGCTCAATGAGCTGAACCAGGGCAAGGACAAAATCATCACGATCGAAGATCCGGTGGAATATCAGCTGCCGGGGATACTGCAGATTCCCGTCAACGAAAAGAAGGGCTTGACCTTCTCCCGCGGCCTGCGTTCGATCCTGCGCCATGACCCGGACAAGATCATGGTTGGGGAAATCCGGGATTCGGAAACCGCTCAGATTGCCGTCCAGTCAGCGCTCACAGGACACCTGGTCTTGGCGACGGTCCATGCCAACAACGTGCTGGACATTATCGGGCGCTTCATCCACATGGGCGTGGAGCCCTATAATTTCGTCTCGGCGTTGAACGGGGTCATCGCACAACGTCTCTTGCGCATCCTCTGTCCCCATTGCATCGAGCCCTACCGTCCTGACAGCAAACTTCTGGCCGCGTCACGGCTGGCCGACGCGGAGACAGCGGGCTTCAACTTTCAAACCGGCCGCGGATGCAAAGACTGTTACGGCACCGGATACAAAGGGCGCAGGGCCATCGCAGAGGTGCTGTTGCTCACCGACGAGATCCGCGAGCAGATCATCGCGAAAGAACCAATCCGCCGGATCAAAGATACGGCGCGGGCAACCGGTACTCGTTTTCTCCGGGACTCTGCCATGGATCTCGTTCGTCACGGCATCACCACGTTGGAGGAGATCAACCGTGTTACCTTTGTGGGCTGACCAGGTCAGCATCTTCCTGGGCCCGGACCGGTTGCTGGTGGGGCACAGGCCCCGCGGCTTGCGCCCGGCACCGATGACGACGATCACAGTCCCTGTGTCCGGCTCGTCCGAGGGTTCCGCCGGTTGGGAGTCGGCTGCCGCCGCGCTGGAGAGCCACCTAAAGGCCAATCCCCAGTGGCGGGGAGCGTCACTCCGGATCATCCTCTCCAACCATTTCGTACGCTATGTTCTGGTGCCCTGGAGCGACGACTTGAGCAACGAGAAGGAGCATCTGGTGCTCGCCCGGCGCCACTTTGCTGTGACCCATGGTCCGGTTGCCAAGAACTGGGCGATCCGGATGAGCCTCAACAGGCCCGGCGAATCTCATGTCGCCAGCGCGCTGGACGAGTCTCTCGTGACCCGGGTGTCCCTGGCGGCGGCGGCGAGCCACATGAAGCTCTTGAGTGTGGAACCGCTGCTCATGGCATCGTTCAACCGTTGGCAGCAGCACTTTCGGGAAGAGGTTCAGTGGTTTGTGACTGTCGAGAGCGGCATGCTGTGCGGAGCCCTCCTGGGCCGCGACCGCTGGGTTGCGCTGAGGCGTTGGCGGACACAGGGCGACTGGGCATCGGAACTCTCTCTCTG
This sequence comes from Nitrospirota bacterium, assembly GCA_016219645.1. NCBI lineage: Bacteria > Pseudomonadati > Nitrospirota > Nitrospirota bacterium. Next base: position 226,193 of record JACRLR010000007.1, on the reverse strand, counting down.
GCTTTCGAGGGAGCAACTGATCGGCGAGGAGTCCGCCGCGGCCGGCGCCCTGTATCTCTTGGCGCCTTCCCGTGTGGGAACCGAGTCGACGTCCCTGGGACTTCCCGTGAGATTTCTTGTTGAACACGATCGCAACAGCAACAGGAAGAGGGCGCCTGACGTATGCCCTCAGGTGGTTGAGGAGGCGAGCCATTTCTCATGCATCCTTTAAGACTCGACTATACCAACCGGGCAGTGTGGTGGACCAGACAGGGAGCTGCCTGGCTGGGCTTCGGCCTGTTTCTCGTCACGGTGACCGGATCGTACTACTGGTATCTCTCGGAAGAAACTGCCCTTGTGATGGAGAAAATCGAGGAAGTCAGGCAACAGACGGGCCGGGAGCGCGTGGGAAAGGAAAAGTTGACGGAGGAGCTCAAGACGTTTCGCGCCGACATCAAGGAATCCCAAACCGTGTTGGGACAACTCACCATTCCGTGGGATCCGCTCTTCATCGCGGTAGAAGAGGTGTGGGGCCGGCACAGCGATCAAATCGCCCTCATGGCCATCCATCCGGACGTCGGCGAGCAGCGAGTGGTGATCGATGGACGATCGGCCGACTTCGATGTGTTGTTGGACTTCGTGACGCAGTTGACGGAATTCGAGATCATCGATCATGCCTATCTCAGCCGCCACCAGAGGGAAGACAAGGATCACGGGAAGCCGGTGCGGTTTTCTATCGTGGCAGAGTGGAGAGTGCGAACATGAACTTCGGCGGCTTCCTTAGATCGACAGGGGCTGCATCGGCAGCCACCGACCCTGCGCCGCAGGCCCGGAAGGCTCGCGTTCTACGCCGGCTGCCGATTCATTGGATCGAGATCCTGGCCGGTCGGATGACGTCTCTCAAAGAAGCCACACGAGACCAGCTGTCTGGAGCGCAGCCCAGGTGGGTTCCTACACTCTTGGGACAGCGTTCCAAGACCAAGCGACCTGTGCCGTCAGTGGCGCACATGGGATGGGCTCTCAAGCTGTGGGTGCAGCGATTGGGTGTTTCGGGCACTGTCGGCCTGGGCCTCTGCGCATTTGCGGTGATGTTGTACCTGTCTGCCGTACTCACCATGGAGGCAGAACAGGCGCAGATATTGGAAGAACTCGATGCATCTCTGGTGCGTGTCCAGAGACCTGGTGCAGCCCCTGCTGTGGCTCCCCGCACTCCCAAAGAACAACTGTCTGACTTCTATGCCATTTTCCCTCCCGCCAAGGAAGTCCCGGAGACGTTGCGGAAGATCAATCAATTGGCGGAAAAGCAGCGTCTGGTGTTACAGGCCGGCCATTATCATGTGATCGACGACCATTCAGGCCGTCTGATTCGCTATGAAGCCGCGTTGCCATTGGTTGGCCCCTATCCAAACGTACGCCAGTTCCTGAGGGCGGTGCTGGCCGAGGTTCCCAGTGCGGCTCTCGCAAAGGTGGATGTTGAGAAGAATATGATGGGCGGTGCTCAGGCAAAGACGACGGTCAGCTTCACGCTATTTTTACGGAGAGACAGCTGATGGTTGCCTCCGCGTCAACATACGTGATGCTCGCTTCCATCCTGGTGATCCTCCTGGAGGCTGCCGTCGGGTCCGCAGGCAGCCAGACGGCAAGTCCTCAGGGGAATCTCGGTCTCGATCTCAGCAAGTTAAATCAGCGAGTGACCGGGAAGGGTGTGTACGATATGTTTCCAGACGGCATGAGAAAGGAGAGCTCGTCCCCATTATCTTCTTCCCCTTCTCAACAGGACGAGCCCCGCGCGAAGGGGAAATCAAAAAAGGCCGGATCGCAATCCGCGACCCCGCATCGCTCTCTGCCGCCAAGTTCTGTGATCGTTGAGCTGATCCCAGACATGCCGGCTGAACCGATCGTGGTAGACCTGCCGCCGCCTGTCGTGATTCCGACTCCGCCCTTCCCGTTCAAATTTGCCGGAGTCCAGCGGCACCCGTCCGGGCAGACGATCTATTTTCTGATCAAGGATAACAAACTGTACACCGTTGAGGTCGGAGAAACCCTCGACTCCCTGTATTCCATCGACGGCGAGGAGGGGGGGCAACTGAACTTCACCTACCTGCCGTTGGATCGCAAGCAAACCATTAGCATGGGGTCTGCAACATGACACTCTCTACTCGTGGCACGTTCTGGACACGCATACTCGGCTGTGCGTTCCTCGCGAGTTGGCTCGCCGGCTGCAGCGCCACCCAGCTATTCAACGAGGGGATGTCGGACATCAACGCCGGGCGTTTGGATGTCGGGCTGGCTAAGATCGAGGACGCGGTGCGAAAAGACCCGGATAGCGCATTTATGAAGACCCAGTTGCGCATGACGCGAAAATATGTCGTCCAGCGCGTTCTTCAGGAAGCGGATGCAGCCCGCCTTGCTTCGGACTTCGCGGGGGCTCGCCGGATCTATGAGCATGTGCTGGAACTGGATAAAGCCAATGAGCAAGCGATGGCAGGCCTTGAGTCGACAAAGAATGCGGAAATGAACCAGCTCGAGATCCGAATGGCCAAGGATCTGATCGACCACAATGAGCTCAAGGAAGCTCAGGCGCAACTGGAGCATATCTTGGGCACAGACCCGAGCAACTTCGAAGCGAAACAGATGCTGGACCGTATTCTCTCGCAAAGCCCGCCTCCCGAGCCGGTCAAGCCGAAGTTGCTCTTGAAGGCGGATCGAATCGCTGTGCTGCAGTTCCGCGAGTCCCCGTTGGGCATGGTCTTCGAGGCGCTCTCGCGCACCAGCGGTATCAATTTCGTGCTCGACAAAGACGTGAAGAGCGATGCCAAGACGAACATTTTTGTCAAGGATATGCTGATCGAGTCGGCGCTGGACATGGTGCTCGCCCAGCATACACTGGAGAAGAAAATCTTGGCCGATAACATCCTCTTGATTTATCCCGACACGCCGGACAAACGCCGGCGCTACGAAGAGCAGATGGTCAAATCCTTCCACCTCACGAACGCGGACCCGAAGCAGGCGATGAGCCTGCTGAAGGTGATGCTGGACACCAAGTCCCTGTTCATCGACGAGCATGCGAGGTTGCTCGTGATGAGGGATACGCCGGAGGTGGTCCGCATGGCCGAGAAGCTCCTCCTTTCACTCGACCTGGAGGATTCGGAAGTCATGATGGAAGTGGATATCGTGGAGATCGCGCGCTCAAAGCTGCAAGAGATCGGTATCAAGTATCCCAACCAGGTCAACCTCAACATTCTCGGCCCCGTCGGGGCCACAGGAACTGCGGCGGTCCAGACACTCCAGAGTCTCATATTCGATCGGCCGCACACAGGTATATCGAGTCTCGCAGCGACAATTAATCTTAAAAGGGAAGACTCCAATGTCAATATCCTCTCCAGCCCGCGGATCAGAGCGAGGAATTACGAAAAGGCCAAGGTTCACATCGGAGAACGTGTTCCTGTCTTCACAAACGCGGTGACGCCGATCATCGGCGGAACCGGCAGTGTGGTGACCGGCAGTGTGACGTACCTCGATATCGGGTTGAAATTCGATGTGGAGCCGACAATCTATCGGGACGACGAAGTGTCCATGAAGATAAACCTGGAAATCAGTAACATTGTCAAAGAGGTCCAGCAGGGGACAAGCTTGTCCTATCAGGTCGGCACGCGGTCGGCCTCGACCGTGTTGCGATTGCGGGATGGCGAAACCCAAATCCTGGCAGGGCTGATCAGCGACGCTGAACGTGAGACGGCCAGCAAGGTGCCGGGGCTCAGTAGTTTTCCGGTCCTCGGGCGGCTCTTCTCGTCTAACAAGAGTGATAAGAATAAAGTGGAAATTGCGTTGTCGATCACACCCCATGTCATCCGACACGGCAAGCGCCCCAATAGTGCGTCGTCGGAAATTTTGTACGGCACAGAAAGCTCGCGAGGCAATCCCTTGACGGTCAAGATCGGTGACAACGAGCGCAGGGCCATCGTGGACACGAGGGGGACCGCCGGGCTGCCTGCTGCTGTGACGGTGGGGCCTGCCGTTGTTGGAAATCCTTCCGAGGGCGCAGCCCAAAATGAGCCGACTTCTGCCACAGTCCCGGTTGGCGGGAAGAGAGCCAACGGCCGTAAGGCAGTCACTGTGCCTCCCGCGGCTGGAAGTCCTCCTGAAAGCCCGGCTCGAAATGAGTCTCCCCCTGCTACGGACTCGGAAGGAACGAAAAAAGGCGCCGCCGAAGATGCCTCAGAGGTTCCGGCTAAAGAAGTTCCGGCTAAAAATGAGCCGATTCCGGCTGAAGGAACAGAAAGCGCGGGACAGGCTCCATGAACGAGCGAATCCGAGCAGAGCGGGGCTTTACGCTGGTGGAGATGGTCATGACTGTGGCGATCGTCGGAGTGCTGGCTTCGGCCGCCATGCCCCTTGCCAGCCTCGTCTCGCAGCGCAGCAAAGAGCAAGAACTCAGACAGTCGCTGCTGCAGATCCGCGAGGCGATCGACGTCCACCGGCGAGATTTCGATGCCGGACGCATTGCCAAGGGTACGACGGATTCCGGGTATCCGAAATCGCTGAAGGACCTTACGGAGGGAGTCGTCGATCAGACGAGTCAGAAGAAGAAGCGCATTATCTACTTGCGCCGCCTCCCGCGCGATCCGTTACATCCAGATCCATCCGTGCCTGCGGCGGAGACCTGGGGACTCCGGAGCTACGAGAGCCCGGCGGAAGAACCGAGTCCCGGCAACGATGTTTTCGATGTGTATTCCCGAAACAAGGGAATCGGATTGAACGGCATTCCCTATTCGAAGTGGTAGTGGGTCGTGATGCAATGAAGCCAGTTGATCGAAAGGGCACAGAGGGATTTACGCTGATCGAGCTGCTGGTGGTCCTGGCCATCATCTCGACGCTGCTGACCTTGGCCGTGCCCCGCTATTTCTCCAGCGTCCAACGATCGAAAGAAGTCGTCATGAAGGAGAACCTTTGGATCATGCGGGACGCGCTGGATAAGTATTTCGGCGACGTCGGGAGGTATCCGGACCAACTCCAAGATTTGGCCACGAAGAAATACCTCCGCGCGATTCCGATCGATCCGCTTACGGAGACGTCGGAGAGCTGGCGTGTGATTCCGCCTGACGATCCTGAGAAGGGAGGCGTCTACGATGTGAAAAGCGGCGCGGAAGGGACAGCCACGGGTGGGGGCTCCTACCGTGACTGGTGATGGCCGAAAGGGACCAGCTTTGCGCCAGCTGAGGGTCTGTCGGGGATGCCGGTCGATACGATCGCAGGAGGGGTTTACCTATATCGGGGTTCTGCTTGCAGTTGCGCTGATCGGGGTTCAGCTGGCCCTGGCAGGAGTGGTGTGGAGCTTTGCGCAAACCCGTCAGAAAGAGCGGGAGTTGCTGTTTGTCGGCGGCCAGTTCCGAACGGCCATCAGTCAGTACTACCTGAATCCCAAAGGGCCTCAGAAGGAATACCCGCGCCGTCTCGAGGATCTGCTTAAAGATCCGCGCTATCCTGGCACCGTTCGCCACTTGCGGAAAATATACGCGGACCCGATCACTGGAAAGAAACGATGGGGACTGGTGAGGCTCCCGAACGGCGGTATTATCGGGGTGTATAGCCTCTCGGACGAGGCCCCGATCAAGACAGGCAACTTTCAGCCTGCGGACAAATCCTTCACGAATAAGCCGCGGTATGCGGACTGGAAGTTTGTCCATGCATTCGGGGCACAGGGCGTTCCTGCCCCCGGCACCCAGGGCGCAGCCGGTGCCCCTCCGTCCGGTCTTTCGTCGGAGAGCTCGGTTTACGATGGCGAGGAAAAGGAGAAGTAGCCGCCGCTGAACGAGCCAAGCCAGCGGCCCGACCTGTGGTTGCACCGCTATCCGGAATGTTCTGGCGCTCTGTTCACAGTAAAGGGAGTGCGGCATCAACCGGAGTTGATGCCGCTATCTGAGCTGAAGCCGCTGTGCCGATGCGGTTCTACTCTGGGAATTTGGTGGGCGCGGCGATGTGTTTCCAGCCTTCGCCGGTCAGGGTCTTGAGAAACTGCACGAGATCCTGCTTCTCTTCCTTCGTCAGTTCAAGCGGGAGGATCAAGGGATCCTGATGCGGGTTCTTCACGCCTCCCTGATTGTAAAAGTTCACGACATCGTCGAGGGTCTTGAAGCGGCCGTCATGCATATAGGGAGCGGTTCTGCTGATCTCCCGCAGGGTCGGGGTCTTAAATGCGCCGATGTCCTCCGCATTCTTGGTGACCAGATACCGGCCAAGGTCCACTTTGTTGTCGTCCCAGCCGATGCCGAGATTGTGGAACTTTTCGTCGGTGAAGTTGAAGCCGGAATGGCACTTCGTGCAGCGGGCCTTGTCCCGGAACAGGAGGAGGCCCCGTTGCGCAGCTGGTGAAATGGCCTGTGTCTCACCGCCCAGGTCAAATCGGTCTGCGGGGCTATTGCCTGACAGGATGGTGCGTTGGAAACTGGCGATGGCCTTGCCGACATTTTCAATCGTGATATCGTCGCCGAAGGTTTGGAGGAACATCGTTTTGTAGCCTGGGATCTTCTTCATCTTTGTAATCATGACTTCGTAGTTGGCAAAGCCATGCTCGATCGGGTTCGTAAAGGGCCCGATCGATTGATCTTCCAATGTGGCAGCCCTCCCGTCCCAAAATTGCACGCTGCTGAATACGCGGTTGATGGATGCCGGCGCGCTGCGGCCGCCCTTCTGGCCCCGGATGCCTGTGGCGACCGGTTGACCGTCCGTAAAGCCGAATTGCGGTAGGTGGCAATTTGCGCAGGCAACCGTATTGTCGTTCGATAATCGTTTGTCGAAAAACAGAATCCTGCCTAACTCGACTTTCTGAGTCGTAATAGGATTATCGGCAGGAATGCTAATGCCGGTCTCATCCAAACCCAAGGGAAGCTTGAACTTATACTCGTTCGCTACGACAGCATGTGCGTCCAGTGCCGCCCAGGACGACAACATTCCCACTGCGCACATGGCGAGGCCTCCAAGAACGCGTTTGCTCAGTCCGAGCGAATCCCCAACTGCTTTTCGAATTGGGGTTGACGGTGGGAGTTCGGTATTCGGTATGGGTAGCTTCATTGCGGCTCCTTCCGGTTGTGTTGTAATGACCCTTGTTGTGGGGTGCGGTCCAGTCCCTTGTAGCCGTAATCCGCGGTCTGTCGAAGCACTCGCACTCTAAGTAGCCTGGCGCGAATCGTACCCATCATGCTCTTCCTTTGCAAGTCCTTTTTTGCCCATATGGGAACATCTCATCGGCAACTACTTCACCCGCCCGCCCTGAGTTTGCCGAGACAGTCTCTTTACCCATAGAGGCGCCGTTGCCGCGGGCAAGGCTGAAGCACGCAAGCAACGATCGTTCTTCCCTGCTCGCGTCCAACGAATGCTGGTTCATCTGGTCTATCTCGTCTATCTGGTTTGTCTGGTTGATCGGACTGGAAATTCATTCAGGAGAACCAGACAGACCAGAAAGACAAGTCAACCAGACAGGCGAGCCCGTGCGCGTTCCGCAAGCAGGAGGGCGGCCAGACTACCCTTCCCACCGGCTTGATTCTGAATTGATCAGGCTCCACGGTGGTGTACAAAAAACACCCTCTGACAATTTTTCGTAAAGCATTGCATGTCAATATGTTAGCACGTAAATCCTGCGGCGCAGAGTTTGCTTTATAAACATCTTATACACATGTTGTAAACAAGTATAACCTTTACGAAGGAGTCTTTGCATGAGGACCATGAAGCAGTTGTTGATCACCTGGTTGTTCCTGCCGGCGATCGTGCTCTGTTCGTGGCTTGTAGCCGGACCTACTGAAGCGTCCCCTGTCAACTTCTCGTTTACAGGGTCGGTGAGTGACGTGAGCGGGGTGCTGTTCCCGACCATAGGCTCTGGTAGCATCTCAGGCGACATCACATTCGAGTCAGGGGCTTCCCCGATTGTTCCGGGAACGGGGGTCTACCTGAACACCGTAGTGACAGGACTGAACCTGCATATCGGGGCCTACTCCGCTTCGTATGTCCTAGGGTCCAATGGTGTCGTTATCACGAACAGCCCTCCAATGGGCGGGGTCGATAATTTTACGGCATTCACTACCGTGACAGGTTCGGCAATCAATATGACATCTCCTTCCAGTTTCCTGATGTCGTTCACCGACCCGTCCGGAAATGCTTTGGGTAACGTGAATCTTTCGAATGCCCTGGATCTCCTGGATAATACATCCCCACCGGGCTTGAGTTCATTTGCGAGCAATCAATGGCGGCTGATCTTTGGGAACGAGACGGACGGGAATGTGGTCAAGGGTTCATTTGGTACGTTGATCGCGACGCCCTTGCCGGCATCAGCCATCTTATTCGGCGTCGGTCTCATTGCGCTGGTTGGTCTTGGCGCTGGTGGTTTGCGAAACCTTCGCGAGCCTCGAGCGTAGACGACCAGAAGCCTCTTTTAATACGGGCCTGATATCTCAGGAGCGGGTATCAAGCCCGTTTTTTTATGGAGGGCAGCGGGGCGTCGGCGGGCAAGGCCGCAGCGTCTGAAGAAGGCTGAGGTCGAGGTTAAGGTTAAGTATCGACCAGGCTCTTTGTTTTCTCAACCTTAGCCTGAACCTTAACCTACTCAATCTCGCTGGCGGACTTTCTCAACAGCCTGCTAGCCCGCATTATTCATGACGGTTCGTCGTGAAATCGCTGAGCCGCGTCGCGAGAACGGCGCGCGGAGCCCGGAGGACCCGATGCGTACGCATGCAGTACGCATCGGGTCCGAGGGGCGAGCCCGCCGGCCGGAGGCTCATCGCAGCAGCGGATCGGCGATTGCAACAGAAGTGTTCATGAATAATGCGGGCTAGAGCATGTCGAGCAAGGATCCTGTCAGGCAGATGATACTCAGGATGATATAGCCGTAGGCGGTCAAATAGGCAAACCGAGGAACATGTTTGGGGCCCCACATCATCTTGATGACTGTAGGGAAATAGATCGCAAACATCCATTCTGGTGGATCGTAGATCCACTGCCACTGCTGTTTGAGTCCATAGACCAATACCGCGCCGAACGCTAGGCCGAGCACACAGACAAACAGTTCCAAGACTTCCATCGGGTAGGCGTCCTTTTTTCCTGCATTGTGTGAAAAATCTGGACATTCTACTTTTTCGGACCTGGCAGGTCTAGCCCGCATGATCCATGACGGTTCATGGCGAAATCGCCAAGCTGCGTCGTGAGACCGGCGCGCTGGGGACTGATACCTTTCCCCGCATCTACGCGGGGTGTCTGTCTCCTACGGTATGTTGACCGTCTGAGGGGCGAGCCCGCCGGCCGCCGGCTTGTCGCAACAGCGGATCGGCGATTGCAGCAGAAGAGTTATGAATAATGCGGGCTAAGTTGCTGCCGGCACTACTGCGATGGGTAACTATCGATTGGGATCATCAAGTGGGCATAGGGGGTGTTGGCCCACATGACCCATGGCCCTCCGTTTTTAGAGTCAGTCGACAGGTTATTCAGTGTCTCCACGTCAGGTACGAGAACCATGATGTGTGCACCGACTCCTTCTACCCAGTCGTCTCCCGGCTTCGGTTCCTTCGCATAGGGATCTGTATTGCTCACGGGGCTGTCGCCTTGCAGCATATATGCGATACCGACTTGCCTGTGAGTCGGCTTCGTCTTATTCTTCAACGCATCCTTAAAATTGAGCCACGGTTCGTTCATACACATAGGGTCTTTGCCTGGTGTGTTGGGATTGTCGGGCATGCAGGTCCAGCCATTTGTGCCTTTACGATGCACCGTCCCATCTACATCCATGATCGTCGCGTGTTGGGATAAGGAGGAAGGTGCGGCGTTTTCTGCGCGCGCCAGCTCAGCGGCGTGACGCACCACGTCCCGCCGCGCGCCACCCTCGCCAAATGCCGGTGAAATGGACGCTGTGACGGCGACTGCTATGACCAGAATTCCCGACAACACGAGGGTAGGCGACTTTCTGAATATGGTCATGGGCAGCTCTCCTTTTCCAAATTGACGGCAAAATTCTATCCTAAGCGCCAAGGAATTTGAAAGTCCAATTGGAATGGCGGAGGCGGCAATATAGATACTAGGCCGGAGTCCACATGAGAGAAGCGCAGGCTGTATGTCCGCTTGTTCTTCTCCTGCGCAGATTTCTAGAACTGTAACCGTGCGGCAAAGAGAAACTCGTTCGCATGGAGGCTGTTAGTCGTCAGCTCGAGGGCGCCCTTATTGCCCCATACGGCGCCTCCAAGGTCTGTGTGGCGGTAACTCAGTTCCAAGAGCATGATCTCGGTGACCTGAACCGCGACACCGGCGCCGACGTGCCACGCAAATCTTGTATCAGTTGTCTCGAACGTGTCGAAGACAGGTGAGCCGATGACATTCAGAGTGGTCGTCGATTTGTTGATCGCAGCACCAATGCCTCCTCCGAGAAAAGGGGTAAACAGGGTCGCATTGTGAAAGTCATAAAAGACGTTGGCGAACAGCGTCTGGCTTATTATCTTGCTGGTCAAGCCGATCGGGGTAAAAGAACTGGTAAAAACTGGAATCGAGGTGTAGCCAAAGTTTGACCGATTGAGATACTCAAACTCAGTACGGAGAGAAACTCCGTGTTTGCGCCAGTTGTAACCGATCGCTGCCCCGACCGGCACGACGGTGTCGTGAGAATCTGTTTTTGTGAGAGATGCGACTGACGATGTGTTGGCAATATCGTTTGCTGACATCAGGGATACCCCAATCTTGCCCCCGATGTAGAGTGGGGAGAGGAGTGTGTCCAGCGCAAACGCCTCCCCGGTGGAGATCAATAGTGCAAAGACCATTGCGACGTAACGGACCGGCTGATTCATCGTGTGTCCTCCAGTAGGAGAACTATAGATCACCCTCGGCCCATCGAAAAGTTTTATGGCAAATTCCGGCGGAGACGCTTCTGGCGGATCATTCGCATGCGCGCAGTTCGCGCACGCCGCGACCGAGCTTACGCATGATGAGCGCCCGTAGCCTCTTGAGCCAGGTGTGTAGACTCGATTATGGGGAAAAGCCGGCCTGCGACGCACGGGGACATGGGGCCTGACACCGGTCCTTCTTTACCGTTTATTCAGCAGCCAGACGTTCTCTTTCGCCGGGCATTTACCTTTTAAACCACCGGCTACGTCCGCACTGTCCAGCAGCGTGAGTCGATAACTCTCGCGATAGTGGCGATGGAGTTCCTTGCGACCGACTGAAAATGGAGGCCCCGCCTGCAGGGCCTGGTCATACTCATAACAAATGAGTAATTGGGGCGCAGTGGCTGTGATTTCCATGAGGTGCGCCGCATAGCGTTGGCGGACCTCTGCTGGGAGCGCGACTAGCGCCGCCCGGTCATAGACGGCGTCGACAGGACTCAGCATTTCGCGCGAGACCTGAAAGATGTCACCCACAAAGATGTCGATCTTCTGTCCGTGGTAGTGCCGTACGGTGCCGAGCTCCACGATGCTGGGTTCCATGCCAAGCTCGACGAAAAGCTGCTGCACGGCAATCTCGCTCAGTTCCGCGCCGGCGACCGCATGGCCGCGGGACAGCAACCAGCCTATATCAAGAGACTTGCCGCACAGCGGCACAAACACCCGGCCGGCCTTGGCCAATGAAAGAGCGGAGAAATGTTTGAGCAGTTGCTGGTTGACTGCATGCTCGTGGAACGGGATCTCATTGGTGCGCCATCGTTGGTGCCAAAAACTCGCATCCATGTTGACCCCTTGAGCGAGCCCCCGCTCTTCTCCCCATGAGCCGTAACCGGGTGTCCACGAAACTTGGCCGCTGACATTGTCCCATTTTTGAGGTGTTCAAGAAAGTGGGCCGGTTTAGCCTGTTCCCTTTTCTTGTTTTGCGACGCTCCCATTGTACGCCACTCGATATATGAGGTCTGTTGGGGTATGCTTCCAGTCTGTTAGCAGGGTGTTGACAAACTACTTGAGCATGACAGAAACAGAAGGCGCGGATACTCGCAGATCCGTTCAGAAGCCATCGCAGGCTGTTCAGAAAGGCCGTCCAGCAAGGCCGCAGCAAGCGACGAGGCGAAGCATACTCTCTGCAGTACGTTGAGCCTCTGAGCGCCGCGAGAACGCCGCTGGCGGACTTTGTCAACAGCCTGTTAGAGAAATAGGGGGACAGGGGTAGACATGGAGCTAATAGCCAATCTTATCGGCATTGTCGTGATTGCAGTGATCGCTACCATAGCGATTGGGCTCTCTAAAAAATACGCCAGGAGACAAGTGGGCGAGGTGCCCGCGATGGGGAAGCTGAATGTGCCGTGTGACCCAGACCTCCATACCGATTTCCTGAACGCGTTGACGGGGGAAAAGATTCGGTTCGTTCCACCGACTCAGGCAGAACCAGTGCCGCTAACGTTAGGCGAGAAGCGGGACTTGCCCATGTGTGTGGTACTGGTTGCGGAAGCAGACCTGGCGCGCGCAGAACAAATCTTAGCCGGGTTTCAGCAAAAGTGGTTTCCGCGAGAGTAGAGGATGAAGTGAAGTAGTGAAGGCGCTGGCCCGCCACGCGCCGCGCCGCGGAGAGGAAAGGGGACAGGCTAATTGTGTCAGACCATTTGAGCCGGTAAAAAACTAAACCATTCTCTGACTATTTCATATATACTTGTTAAGCACAGGGGATGGAGTCCCCCGTATAACCGCCTCGGCCAGGCTGATGACTCCTACGCTACTACTGCCGTAGCCATAGGATTGCCGCCGGCATGGAGGCACCCGGCCTCGCAGTTCCACCCAGGCCGGAACGGAGGGACTCGCCGGTGGGATCAATCTTTTTTAGCGCAACCCGATGGCTCGCCCTCGCTGTTGCCTCCGCTATTCGTGCTTCCTCCCTGCGCCTCTCGATCGCATTAGTTGAAATCTGTGTAGGGGTTGTCGCTGCTGCGGTGACCGGCTTTTTGAGTCGCGGCGAAGTCTTGACAGCTGATTTGGGCGTAACCGAACTGAACCTGTGGCCGGACAGTGTATCGAAGAACTCGCTCAACAAGGAGGTTCTCTGATGGAGGATACAAATTGGGTTTTGGGAGACATCATATGGGCCTTTCTCGGGGTGGCGGTTATCCTTGGGCTAGTCATGTTGAATGCGTATGTTCAGAAACTAAATAGAATTGAAGATGAACGACGAATAGCACGGCTGGGTTCCAACCCCCTCAATCGCGTGGATCGGTAGCTTTCACGTATGGCCATCGAATTTTAACTTGGGACAAGAAAAGGGGACAGGCTACTTTTCTAGCAGTCTTTGAGCTTGTATAAGAAAGTAGCCTGTCCCCTTTTCTTGTTCCACATCGATGATGAGCCCCCTGTGATACGTCAGCATAACGTATGGGAGCAGAAAACGCGGTCAGGAGCAAGTATCTCTCGGATTGTTATCTGGCCTGAAACGAGCGGATGAATTGCTTCAGTAGCGCATCTTGATCAGCCTCTAACTGCCGAAGCGGAACCGGAGCCACGATCTGCATTGTCTCCCGGAGCCACGTGTCACTCCAGATGGAAACTTGTGGGCTTCGTTTGATCCGGACTTCTTCAACGAGGTATAGCCCGGACTCATACAGCACGTTGCCAGGGCATTGGTCTTCGATAGAATGCTGGGTCAATTCAACGCCGAGTGTGACGGCACCATTCCCCCTCCCATCAAGGGGAACCGAAAGCCCTGCCTCCCTCAGATGCTGGATCGCTCTAATCGCGAGCGGCTGCCCAGATCGTCCTGCTGAGATATGTATCTGCAATGTGTCGACATTGAGGTGTCTCAAGCTGGAGTTGGCCTGCGCATCATTCGCTTCCGAGAGGGTCGGGCTTGTTGGCTCATGATCAGCACATGGCCTCTTGGGATTGGAGGGAGTTCCCTGTGATTGCCACTCAGGGTTTCCCGCTTTGTAGTCTGTAATGAACTGCTGAATGAGGCGATCTAAGTCCGTCTCAAGCGTCGAGATTTCCACCGGATTCCGGACCTGCGCGCGGGTTTCCAGTAGCCAAGTCGTGTCGTTCATGACCACGGAGCTTCTTTGGATGATGACCGGCTCGACGAGAAGGAGGGAGGGCTTGTACAGGACTTTGCCTGGACAGGAGGCATCGAGTGGATGAGGATCGAGTGTGAGTGTGAGCGTCGCTGCGGCCGGAGTGTGCGAGTCACCTGCATGGGGTAGGGGAAGACCGGCCTTCGAAAAGAGCGTCATCGTCCGATCGTACAACCGAGCGCGCACTTCCGGTGAGGCCACAACCACGAAGTGAACCTGATTGAGGTCTAGATTCTGTGTGGTTGCGACATACGCAGTTATAGCCGCCATCCCCTTGACCGGAGGCGAGACTATCGATACGAACAAGAGAAGGCATAGCCAGCGGAATGCAATGGTCCTCGCGATCTTCACCGGTCAGTGACTGTAGCACGCAAACAATACGCCGACTAACGAGTCCGATTCTACGGGTTGAGCAAAGCCCTCTTGAAAGGATTACATTCTTGCCGATTCTGGTTCCCGGACTATTGAGGCCGGGGCGGAAAGTGAGGTTAATGCTGTCCTGAAGAAGCGAGCGATCTTGTTTCTCTTGTCCGCCGAACTAGAAAGGCCGGAAAGACCAGCTGCCTCCGATAGTCATTTGACCACCGGAGTATGTTTGATTGTAAAGGTTCCTACTCCTCTCATAATTTTCACCTGCCCGGCCCGGCTTAAGCGACTCACTTCGGCCAAGAATTCATTCGCGGTGAATTCTGGGTAGCGGGTTACTAAGGCCTCGAACTCACATTCAGGGGAGATTCGGAGGGCTTCAAAGATTCGGTCGGTAATGGGTCTTTGCAGTACCATCACGATTCCTCCTTTATATGGGCATCAGTGAATCCATACGCCCTCAGACTGGTCTGTGTACCATGAGGGCTTCATGAAGAGAACTCAGGCAATGCCGGCGTTGGAGCGGCGGAGACTGGAGAATCGGTCGCGTTAGGAAGGACCGGGAAGCGCGAGGGATAGGACAGTCGGCGTGGCTGAAACGCCTAGCCCGCATGCTACGCGCTCAGAGATCGCTCAGTCAAGCGGGGACGAGGGGGCATGCCCGTCGCCGAAGCAAGCAGGGGGTAAGAAACCTGATCAACTAGATCCCTGCCACGCGCTGCGAAATGAATTCTGACATCTTCCTCTTCTCCCGGAAAAGTAGCCTGTGCCCTTTTGATTTCCCCTTTTCTTTTCCGACCCGACTCATCTGTTCAGCATGGACTCAATATCACCGGGCGAGTGAGCAGTATTGATCAGACGAGATCTGCCAGATTGAGCCACTATGTACTCAGGTATTCATCTATGTCTAATGGGAGGTGTATCGTGAAACAGGTATCTCTAGCACTGAGTGTCATTTTTGCGGGTCTTGCCATCACCGTCGCGTCTTGTGATTCTGAGAAACCTTATGCGCCCGCGGCAAAGACTGGCACGGCTGCGACTGCCCCCATGTCTGACGAGGCTCTCACCTCTGCGGTTGGGTCGCCTGGTCAAGCGGACAATGACGAAGGAGTGAGCCAATACAAGCAGGGCAACATGGATGTCGCGATCGATCGGTTTCAGAAAGCGCTCAAGTCAGATCCGAAGTCGGCGGAAGCCCAGTATAACTTGGGCCTCAGCTTCGACAAGATGGGAAAGCACGATGAAGCGACCGCCGCCTTCAAGCAGGCCATAGCACTGGCTCCTGCGAATCCAGCTATCAAGGATTCTCCGACTCTCAAAAAACACCTCGGTGCATAGCGCGGTCGATTAGAGCGTTGATGAGGAGAAGGACTCGGAGGCGCCAACTCGGCGATATCGAGTAGTCTCCTGAGCGACAGGCAGGAGGGCTTGCCTGTCTTGCTGTCCTCGCAAGGATCTCAATCGAAGAAGGAGACACATCATGGCTGAAAAGTCGTGTGCGAACCCGCGCTGTACCTGTCAGGCAGAGCCGGGGAAGGAATTTTGTTCATCCAATTGCCGAGAGGAGAAATCCAGCGTTCCCTGCTCCTGTGCCCACAAGGGATGCGGAGTAAAGCCTCAATAGGTCGAACCCTCATGGGGTCTACAATACAATTCCCCGCTACGTCCTTCGCAATCCTGTCCGCGCTGGCTTGGTTGAGCATGCCATGGACTGACCCTGATCCAGTCTTCGATTCCCGCATCTGAGCGATCCCTTGCCTATCGAGTCGCCGCCCGAGTGGGTTCAATGGATCAATCAACCGCTGTTAGATCATGAACTGGTCACGTTGCCGACCCGCGTGAATCGGCAGCAGCCATTCGGAAGGGAAGACTGGCAAGCGAGCATTGCCACGACGCTGGGGTTGGAATCCACGATGCGGAAGCAGGGGAGGCCGAGGAAGTTGCTAGAAAAGTAGCCTGTCCACATTTCTTGTCCCTAGTTCATCTCTGTAACGGTGGAGATATTTCGACCGGCTCCCGAATCCTTACCCACTTATCCCACCCATAGCGTTTTGCCGTGGTCATGATTAAATCCCGGGTAGTCTTAATTTTGCTCTGCATCACTGCGAGATTAGTAGGGCTGTACGCCCGGCGGCTTGGTCCTGGGTGATACCGAATGAGGAGCTCCAAGGTCTCGTGATCTGCTTGAACAACGAACACCTCATACAGATCTTCAGCATGTCGCTCATACTGAAGTTGAGCGTTCACTGTTAAGGCCAACCATTCGATTTTCGTTGGTGTGTAGGGTGTGAGGCCAGGCTGGTTCGGCATCTGTTGCTCCTCTGCTGAAGAGACTACTACGAGACCCTTTTGTGGTCCTGCGAGACAGACGATCGACAGCACAAGAACAATGGTGATTCGGAACGATATGGTTCAATTGTACATCACAAGATAGTCTCTGTCGGTTCCCGCATCAACCTCTTCACATGGTGCTGGAATTGATCAATGGAGTCATTCTACTTTTTCAGGGTCAGACGGTCCATGCCTATGCGCAGCTTTTAGCCAAACGCTCGTTTCCTTGCTTTTCCGTCAGTACTAGAGGAGGCTGGTGCTTTTCCATAGGACTCGCGTCTAACGAGGGGAGTCTGCGACCGCGTTTGCGCGAGCACATGGAATTGTGGAATTGTATTGGCGGGAGTGGGCAGATGGTCCTCTACTGCGCGCATCGAGGAAGCCGCTTTCTCCATATCCTCCTGAGTTGGAGGGGGTGACCAGGTATTTTCCAAACTGCGCGCATTGACCGAGCACCGCCCATACTCCGTAAGTCCAATAGGCTCTTGTGTGCGCGGGCAGCGAGCATAGGAAAGTACCTGGTCACCCCCTACATCCCCCACTCTTGCATCTGAATCTCCACCCCCCGTACAATGTGCTCTTCTTAGGCTAACCCCTTGGCTTTCTGACTCTTTCAGGTCGTTCCGCGGCAGTATAATAGGCACGAAAGAGGGACCAGATTTCTTATGAGAGTTGAGTACTCGAAGGGCGAGCGGGCTTCAAAGGAGCTCATTATGCTCCATCGTGAAGCCTCTGAAGCCAGCAGTGGCCGGAAGATGAAGGTGCTGCTCATCTACCCGCCCGATTGGTATCCCTCCGAACCCTATCTCAGTCTTCCCTCCCTCACCGCTGTCCTCCGCCAGGCGGGCCATACTGTTTTCCAAAAAGACATCAATCTGGAGATGTGGGACTGGTACTTCAGCGAGGATTTTTTGAAGAAAGTCCTGCGCCGGGTGCCGCAGCAGCTCGACCGGCTCCGCAAGCTCTCCAGGAAGCGGGAGTTGAGCGAAACTGAGATGGATTTGCAGATCGCGCTCTGCGATGTGACCCGTCAGAAGATCGACGAATTAATTAAGAATGCAGAGAAGGCGAAGGCGGTAGTCAGAGGAGAAATATTTTATGATATCGATAAGTTAGAGTGGGCACTTCAAGTATTTCGTGAAGTGACATCAGTGATTTCGATGGTCTATGCGCCGGCGCGGATCTGCATGCCGCCGATGGAGACAGATCTGTCCTACAAGGTTTTCGTCTCGTCCGAAATCATGGACGCAGTGAACGATACACAGGTGAACATCTACCGCGACGTATTCGAACATCTGGTAAAGCCGGCGATCGAAGCCGAGAAACCTGACGTTATTGGTATCTCAATTGTCTTGCAGCAGCAGATGTTCTCAACGATGACCTTCTGTGCCCTCATCAAGCAGCAGTTCCCCCACATCCACGTGACGATCGGCGGCAATACGGTCACGCGCCTGCGCGATGTGCTGCCTCAGTCGCCGCTGTTCCAATACTTCGATAGCGCAGTGGTCTATGAAGGGGAGACGGCTTTTGTACAGCTGGTATCGGCGGTCGGGGCAAAGGGGAGTCTGGCTGATGTGCCCAACACCATCTATAAGGATGAAACCGGCGTCCATACATCGGCGACGAGCTACGCGGAAGATATGGCGACGCTGCCGCCGCCGGACTTCGACGGCCTGCCGCTCCATAAATACTTCGTGCCGACGAAGATCCTGCCCTACCTGGCGACGCGAGGTTGTTATTGGGGCCGTTGCGAGTTCTGCGACCATGGCGAGGGCTATACGGCCGGCTACCGGACGAAGAAGATTCAGGACATTCTAGCCGACATCACCTATCTCCGCGACAAGTATGGCGCCAGGCATTTCCATTTCACCGACGAGT
Organism: Nitrospirota bacterium; assembly: GCA_016219645.1. Classification (NCBI taxonomy): domain Bacteria; kingdom Pseudomonadati; phylum Nitrospirota; species Nitrospirota bacterium. The sequence continues at coordinate 207,634 of JACRLR010000007.1, read as the reverse complement.
CCTATCCGCCTGCGCTGTTTCGCAAGCTTGCGCGTGGTTTAATTGAAAGCCAGATGGGTATCGTCTGGACCACGCACATGCGGTTCGAGAAGAGTCTGTTGGAGGATGCTGTCTGGCAGGATGCGAAGGAGTCCGGCTGCCGCTATCTCCACTTCGGGTACGAGTCGGGCGTCGAGCGGGTGCTGCAGTTGATGGACAAGGCGACGACGACCGAGATCATGACGCAGCACCTCAAGTACACGGCGGAGGCCGGCATCTGGAATCACTGCATGGGCTTCTTCGGTTTTCCCGGCGAGACGAGAGAGGAGGCCTGGCAGTCGGTACAATTCCTCGAAGCGAACAAGGACCATGTCCATTCGCTGGGGTTTGGCACCTTCGACTTGGGCCGGCACAATCCGGTGGCGAAACATCCGGAGAAGTGGGGCGTGACTGCCTATAAGAACCCGGACTGGGACCTGGCGCTCGACTACTACTATACGGTGAAGAACGGGATGAGCATCGAAGAGGCGGAGCGGGTGTTCCAGGAATTCGAACAGAAGCACAATCCGGGCTGGGACCTGCGCCTGTTCATCCGTGAATACATCTTTCTGTACGTCGCGCGGTTTGGGCTGCAGAAGCTGCCGGATCTGCAATATCAAGCGGCGAAGATACAGGGCGCGGCGCCGACGCTGGCGGGGAAAATGTGATGGATACCGTAAGGGGTAAGGGGTGAGACGTAAGGGGCGAGGATGCGATTCCGGAATTGCGCCTGACGCCTCACGTTTCACGCCTAACGAACTATGACTGATCTGGTCCAAATAGCTGGTCTCGCTCCGCTGACCAACGGCACACGGAAAAAGTCGAAGGTCATGCTGCTCTTTCCGCCTGAGTGGGTGCCGACGGCTCCCTATCTCGCCTTGCCCTCTTTGACTGCCGTGCTGCGGGAGGCGGGCCATACGGTTATCCAGCGCGACATCAATATCGGGATGTGGGATCACTTCTTCAGCATGGAGTTCCTGATCTGGGTGAAGGCCCGGTTGGGGATGCAGCTCAAGCCACTACAAGATAAGGAGAAGGCAGGGACGCTGACGGAGCAGGAAGTCGATCACAAGGCGGTGGTGGAACAGGCCTATGCCGTCGATGTGTTCGATCTCGCGGACCGGGCCGAGGATGCCAAGCTGATTGTGCGCGGCGACCGTTTCTACCAGGCCGAGATACTGGAAGGCGCGTTGAACTGCTTCCGCGAAGCGATGCAATACATCTCAGCTGCCTACTACCCGGCCTCCCTTGTCTTCTATCCGATGGAGAGCAATCTGGGCTATCGGCCCGGAGTATCCAAGGAAGTATTGGCCTGTTTGGACGATGAGCAGGTGAACGTCTATCGGGATCTCTGTAACCAGCTGGTCATGCCGGGGGTGGCGAATGAGAAGCCGGATGTGGTCGGGATTTCGATCGGGACGCAGATGCAGCTCCTCGCAGGCCTCACGTTTGGCAAGATGATCAAGGAGACATTCCCGCAGATCCATGTGGTGGTGGGCGGCAACGTGATCACGCGGTTGCAGGAGGATCTGGCGAAGCAGGAGCAGTTCTTCACGGACGTGTTCGACTCGGCGATCCTTTATGAGGGCGAGCATGCCCTGCTGTGGCTCATCGAAGCGTTGAACGGCGAGCGGGCCATCGCCTCCGTGCCGAATTTGATCTATCGCGATGCCTCAGGCCTGCACCGGAGTCCCGAGGTCTACACAGAAAAGACGCCTGCGCTGCCCCTGCCGGACTTCGACGGATTGCCGCTGAATCGCTACTTCGTGCCGGAGTTGATCATTCCCTACTTGGCGACGCGCGGCTGCTATTGGGGCCGCTGCACCTTCTGCGACCATGGACAGGGCTACTTCGACCAGTATCGGGGCGTGCCGGTGCAACAAGTGGTCGAGCAGATCAAGGCGCTTCGGGACAAGTATCACTGCCGCCATTTCCTGTTCTCCGATGAATCCTATCCACCGGCGCTCTTCAAGAAGGTCTCGCAGCTGCTGGTGGATCAGCAGGTTGGAATCAAGTGGACGACGTTGATCCGGTTTGAAGAAACGCTCCAAGACCAGGAAACCTGGGATCTCGCGTCGAAGGCCGGCTGTTGCACTCTCTATTATGGGATGGAGTCGGCCAGCGAGCGAGTGTTGAACCTCATGGACAAGCATGCCAAGAAGAGCGTGATCCAACGCAACCTCCAGATGGCGGCGCAAGCGGGGATTTGGAACCATGTGATGGCCTTTTATGGATTCCCTGGCGAAACGCTCGACGAAGCGATGGAGACCCGCCAGTTCGTCATCGAGAACCAGCCGGTCATTCATTCGCTGGAGCTGTTCTACTTCGTGGCCTATCGCCATACGCTGATGGTGCGCAATCCGGAAAAGTTCGGGATTACGATTCACAAGCAGGAGGAGTATGATCTACCCCTGGACTACTACTACACGTTGAACGACCCCAGCACTCTTTCTTGTCTGGAGGCGATGCAACTCTGCGAGGAGTTCTACAGGAAGGATTTTCATCCCTGGGCCGTGCGTGTGAACTCGCGCGAGCATGTCTTTCTCTACATCTCGAAATTCGGGACGAATCAGTTGCCGCAGATCTACGCGAAACAGCCTGCGGCTGTTGGCGCAGCGGAGGGTGTGTCTGGCTTGATCACCTGGCCGGTCGCGAAGAATGGAAGCGAGGATGGCAGCGAAGGCATGAGTCGAGTCGTCTCTCATGGGCGCGGATGATCGAAACGTCATATAACAAGGCCGCAGGCGAGTCGAAACCGGAGGCGTACCCTCAGGGGTACGTTGAGGATTTTGACGAGCTGAGAACGCAGTTAGATGGCGTTTTCATCATCCGGGGGGTGCGTCGTCCGGGACGAGCACAGCCGTGAGTAGAGCGTAGGACGCTTCAACGAGTTTGGTCATCTCTTCGGCCTTCTTATAGGCCTGTGTGTATTGCTTGGGATTGTTGGTCAGGTTGGCGTAGCGGGCCGGGTCCCAATTGTACAGCGATACCCGCCTGGCGCGGGTGAGGGTTTCAGAGGTGACGGGGAGTGTGAGCTCCAGTACCTCTAGAGCGCGGTCCACGTCTTTTTGAGTCACATCAGACATGGGCCGAGTCTGACAAAGGGATGTGAGTCTGTCAATCGTCCAAGCTGGCAAGAGGGCAATATGACCATTCCGGCAGGGAGTAGGCATGTCTGACCGCCGGGCCCTCAAGTTCTATCAAGCCGATGTGTTCACCGGGCTGCCCTTTGGCGGCAACCCGGTCGCAGTTTTCCCCGACGCGCAGGGCCTCACCCACGTTCAACTGCAACAGATTGCCAGGGAGATGAACCTCTCCGAGACCGTGTTCGTGCTGCCTCCGACGGACAAGGCAGCGGTGATCAGGCTTAGGATTTTCACCCCCACGCAGGAAATTCCGTTTGCCGGCCATCCGGTCCTGGGAACCTTCTTCGTGCTTGCCGAGCTGGGAATCATCTCAGCCAAAGAACCGGTGACGCGATTCATGCAAGAATGCAATATCGGACTGTTTCCGGTCGAACTCCATGCCGAGGGTGGACTGGTGGAGCGGGTGGTCATGACGCAGCCGAAGCCGGAGTTCCTGGGGCCGGTGGATGACATGGAGGATCTCTATAAGATCGCCAGCGCGCTCGGCATGGCAAAACATATGATCGCCGACACGAAGTGGCCGATCGAGGTGGTCTCCACCGGACTACCAGTATTGATTGTACCGGCGCGGACCCTCACGGCTGTTCGCTCGATTCAGCCGGACGCCTCCGCGATCATGGACATCTGCCATCGCTTCGGGGCCACCGGCATCGTAGTCTTTACGACGGTGACTGTCGAGCCCTCTGCGACCGTTCATACGCGCATGTTTGCTCCCTCGATCGGGATACTCGAAGACCCCGCGACCGGCAGCGCCAGCGGGGCGCTGGGGGCCTATCTGGTGCAGAACGGCGTGGTCGACGTGGCCCCAGTGACGGAAATCCTCGTCGAGCAGGGCTATGAGATCGAGCGTCCATCGCAAATTTTCGTACAGGTCGAGTCGGATGACGACATCATTCAAACCGTGAAGGTGGGTGGGCAGTGTGTCATGACAGTGGAAGGGGTGCTGAAGTTCTAGCAGGATGATGAAAATGAGGGATGGGGTGGATGGGACGATCCCCTTGCTCGTGCAACGCGCGGCCTAAGAAGAATGCGAGGGAGGAGGCAGACCGTTCTTCTTGCTCGCAGAGCCCCCACGATAAAGCGGTGGTCGCTCGATGCGCGCAGTGAAGAACAATCTGCCTGCCCCCTCCGGGGAAGTTAGGGAACCAGAAGGCCCTCGCTCGGGATAAAGCGCGTCTTGGCGCGCTGAGGGCTGGGTGGGTGAAGTATCCGCCGGGGTTGGGAGGGTGAGAAGGTTACCGTTTTGACCATCCTGCGGGAAAAACTAATGGCTGACTGCTGAAAGCTAGGAGATTTATGAAAGCTGTAATATTTCGTGAGCATGGGGGAACGCATAAGCTGTCCTATGAGGATTTTCCGGAGCCGATGATCGGTCCGGAAGATGTTCTTGTGCGGGTGAAGGCCTGCGCCTTGAACCATCTTGATATTTGGACCCGTGAGGGGAATCCGGCCTATCCCCTGGTCATGCCCCATATAGTAGGATCGGATGTGGCCGGGACCGTGGAGCAAATCGGTTCCCAGGTCGAAGGGTTCACAGCCGGTCAACGTGTCTGTGTCTCTCCCGGTCTCAGTTGCTGGCGCTGCAATGCCTGTCTCGCCGGGCGAGACAATTTCTGCCGTTCTTACGGACTGCTCGGCGCAGTGGTCCATGGCGGCTATGCCGAGTATGTCAAGGTGCCGTTCCGCAATCTGTTGCCGATTCCCGATCACATTTCATTTGAACAGGCCGCAGCCTTTCCTCTCGTGTCGGTGACCGCATCGCACATGCTGTTTGCTCTGGCAGGACTCCAACAGGGCGAAACAGTGTTGGTCATGGGAGCGGGGAGCGGCGTCGGGATGATGGCGGTTCAGATGGCCAAACTCGCCGGGGCCCATGTGATCACGACCGTTGGGTCTGAGGAAAAGGTTCCCAAGGCCAAGAACCTGGGGGCCGATGCTGTCATCAACCATTCGAAAGAAAAGGTTGCGGAGCGCGTAAAGGCGCTGACCGAGCGACATGGCGTCGACGTCGTGATCGAACATATCGGGCCGGATGTCTGGGACAGCTGCTTGGAGTCTCTGGCGAAGGGTGGACGGTTGATCACGTGCGGTGCGACGACCGGAGGAGACGTGAAACTCAATCTGCGCTATATGTACGCCCGCCAGCTGACGATCAAGGGGGCCTATATGGGCACGCGCGCGGAATTGGTGAAGGCTGCCGAGCTAGTGAGACAGGGTCGGCTGATCCCGGTGATTGACCGCACATTTCCACTTCAGGAAGCTCGCCAGGCGCAGGACTTGATGTTACAGCGGCAGTTCTTTGGCAAAATTGTACTGACGGTGGCATGATGTTGAAAACGGCTTCCAGCTTCGTTCTCAGTCGCCTGTCTCCCTGCGGCCTTGCCCGGGACGAGGCGCGTCCTTGTGCGAAGAGGCTGTCTTGGCAGCTTCAGGGTGGGTGGGTGAAGTATCCGCCGGGGTTGGGCGGGTGAAAAAGATTGACTGTTTTGAGCATCCTTGTTGGGCCATTATCCTAGAACCATGATGAATGCACGCCGGCGGATTGTTCTCATGTAATTTGTCAGGAATAGAAAGGGGAGAGTATGTCTACCATAGAAAAAATCATGAGAAAGCAGCCCAAGACTGTGGGCCCCACCGTATCGATTGTAAGCGCGGCCAAGAAAATGAAGGCGGCGCGGGTAGGCTCGTTGTTTGTGAAGAAGGGGAAGAAGCTGGTCGGGATCGTCACCGATACGGATATCGTCCGACGCGCTGTCTCAACCAATAAACCCCTTGGCAAGTTGACCGTCGAGAAGATTATGACGGCGCCCATCTGCACCATAGAGGGGAGTGAGTCGGTTGATGATGCTCAGGATATGATGGCTGACTTAGGCGTGCGCCATCTCGCGGTGACCAAAGCAGGGGAGATTGTAGGGGTGGTTTCCGTGCGGGATCTGTTGATGTTTTATAAATGGTATGCGCAATCGAAGATTCCGCCGGAGGCGCAGTATTCGGAACCGAAGATTATGCAGGACTAGGAAGACGTAAGGCGTGAAACGTAAGGCGTTAGGCGTGTGGACTATCTTCAAACACCGCCCCTCACGCCTTACCCCTTATGCCTAACGGTTACTTCGTCAGTTCTTTCACCAGGTGGCCGAGTTCCGGCAGAATCAGTTTTTCCATCGCCAGACGCACGGCGTTTTCTGAGCCGGGGGTAGAGAAGAGCACGCGGCCTTTAATGATGCCGGCGGTGGCGCGGCTCATGATGGCAGGGGAGCCGATGTCCTGGTAGGTCAAGTAGCGGAAGATCTCACCGAATCCCACCAGGCGCTTCTCCAACATCGCATCGACCGCTTCAAAGGTTGAATCCCGCTTCGAGATACCGGTGCCGCCGTTGATGATGATGGCCTGGATCTTCTTGTCGGTCAGGGCGGCTTTGACCTTGGCTTTGATCTTGGACGGTTCGTCTTTCACGAGATGATAGGCCACGACCGTATGGCCGGCATCTTTAAGCAGGTGCATGATGCGCTGGCCACTGCTGTCGGTTTCCTGCGTGCGGCTGTCGCTGCAGGTAATGACCATGCACCCGATGGAGCCGGGTGCATGGGATTTATGTTCGTGAGCTGTGTGGCTACCCATTTCGTGTCTCACAGGATGCTGAAAAAGGCCGCCAGCGTCGGTCTCGCCTCGAAAGCATCCTCAACGTAGCCCAGAGGCTACGCCTGCGGTGCTTCCATCGGCTGCGGCCTAGCCTGCGGAATGGCGAGTCTCGGCGCGCCAGGGCTGGGTGGGTGAGAAGGTTGACCTTTTTGATCATCCTTTTATTGAGCGGTTACGAGAGCTACTTCCACACTGCGTCCGGATTCAGCTTCGCAACCGGCTTTCCGCCTTTGATGTGTTCATCGATGATGGTGGCCACGTCGGCTTCTGTGACTTTCGAATACCAGGTGGCGTCCGGATAGACGACGACGGTCGGTCCCTGCTCGCAAGGGCCGAGGCAGGAGGAGCCGCTGACGAGGACTTCACCCGGCATCACGCCTTTCTGCATGAGCCCCATATTAAAGGCCATGAGGAGGGAGGCTGCTCCGGCGCTGCCGCAGGATGGCTTTGGATGGCCGGGAGGGCGAGAGTTAGTACAGACGACGATGTGGTGCTTTGGTTTTGGCATGAGATCTCCTACATGAAAAGAGCGAATGGCGCATAGCTAATGCGCCGATAGCAGGAAATTGGGTCTGAGTTCTGTAGTGAAGCCCCGACTCCAATCCCTCCATCAGCTATAGGCTATACGCCATATGCTCTGGGTTTACTGCGGCGCGTACGACTTCCATGTCTCGATGGCTTCTTCGGGCAACTTCCAATGTTTGAGGCCCTTCATGACCCAATCAAGGTAATGCGCTTTTGGTTTGAATTTTCCGATCGGTGTAGCGGCATAGGTTGTCACGAGCACTTTCTCGCCAGCTTCTGTCACGACAGTGACTTGGACCTGGCGAAAGGCGTTCGCTGGGACATCTTCCTCGAAGAGGTCCATTAGCTTGAGATCTTCGTCGGTTACCTCAAAGACTGCTCCCCAGACCTGTTCTCCCGGTGACGGAATGACGCTGGCGAGGCCGCAGCGCCACTGCGACGACCATCGGCAAAATTTGATCGTATGTTCGGGGAGGGCTGCCAGCATGAGGAACCGGTGTTCCGGCGCGCGACGTTTCAGTTGTGTGGGGTTGAGATGGTCCCCGTAGAGAAAGAATTTCATTGGTGAATTGTCGCTCTAGGAGAGCATGTCAGACGACTGGACGGATATTTGTAACATAACCGCTTTCGCGCGCACAAGCTTCGGCGGAGGGCACTCATCCGATTGTTCGAAGTCGTCATGAATTGACATCCTGCCGGCGCTCTTCCTAAGATGCGGCGCAATCATGCGCGGCTTCGATTCCTCCCATCGATTTCTAGTCATAGGATTTTCATGCCGCCGAATCATCCCTCAGGCCATCCGGCGCCTGTCTCTCCCACGATGGTGAAGCTTCTTCGCCTTGCGGCCCTGGCATTGCTCCTGTCTGGCGTATTCTACTATCTCTGGATGAAGCCTCCTTCGCTGAATCCTGTCGTAGAGGGTCGAGGCGCCGAGGCTCTTACGTTGGTGCAAAACCATCGGGCTCAGGGCTATCCCACAATTCTCGAGGCGTTGACGGAGCACGTGCGTTCCATGAGCGAACGTAATCGGGTCGCGCGGTTGGGCGAGTGGCGGGTGAAGCAAGTCGAGGGGGATCTGTACGAAATCCGTGTTCAACTGCGGGACCAAGGAACAACCGGTCAATGGTTCGAGCGGGAGTTCATCTGGCATGCCGATCTTGCATTGAAGAAGGTCAATGCCGCCTCCCTCGCGGCCGATGGAATTACACCCAAAGCGCCAGATCCTACGCCCTAGCAGACCGTTATTAGGTTTATTTGGTTTGTCTCGTTTGTTTGGTTAAACAAAACCAACTAAATGAACAAAACAAACCAGATGAACCAGACAGACTGGGTTAAGTGAAGTTCTCCGGTAGAGCCACCTGAATCTGATTCCCTTCAATTTGGACTATGCAGCAGGCGACGGTGATGTCGGGATTCTCCGGTCGTTGACCGGTTTGCACATTGAATCGCCATCCATGCCAGGGACATTGGACGACGCAACCGTCCAGCTGGCCTTCTCCGAGCGGTCCTCCTGCATGCGGGCAGGTGTTGTCGACGGCATAGAAGGATCCGTCGACGTTGAACAGCGCAATCCAGACTCCTTGGACTTCGACGACACGTCCGGTTCCCCGAGGGATTTCTTCAACTGTCGCGACGGTAAAAAAAACTGGCACGGAGCTGATCCTTCTTCTAAGCGGAACAACCGAGGGAAGAAGCACTTTCCAAAGACCGGCCTCTGGCTTGATTTCAACCAAAGCTTATGGCATAGAGAAGCTACGCGATTGAATACTATACCTAGGCCCTCTCACACAAGGAGCCTCGGTTGCGATGAGGTTGTTCTATGGAAATGACCCTTCTGCTCAACGCGACGTACGAACCCCTGAGGGTCGTCAATTGGCAAAAGGCGATTGCGCTTCTTTGGCAGGGTAAGGTTGAAGTCCTCGAAGTCTACGACCGAGAAGTCCACGCGGTATCGATATCCTTTAAACTTCCTTCAGTCATGCGGCTCCTCAAACTGGTGAGGCTCAAGGATGCCCACCGGGCGGTGAAATTTTCACGCATCAATATCTTTACGCGAGATGGCTATGCCTGCCAGTACTGCCGTCACAAGTTCCGGACCGAGGAACTGACGTTCGATCACGTCGTTCCGATCGCCAAGGGAGGGCGAAAGACCTGGGAAAATATCGTGACCGCCTGTTGGCGTTGCAACAACAAGAAGAGCGGTCGCACGCCGGAGGAAGCCGGGATGCGGCTCTTGAAGAAGCCGGTGAAGCCGCGCTGGAATCCTATTGTGACCATTACCATCGGGATTCGAAATACCCCGGACAGCTGGCGTGACTATTTCTATTGGAACATGGAATTGGACGCCGACCCCGCCGACACGTAGATCTGAATGTTGAATGGTCAATGGTGAATGTTCAGTCTTATTCTCCCATCTCTTTCAGATTGTATCCCCGCCCGTCATTGACCATTAAGCATTGACCGTTCAACAGTTATTTCTGCCCAGCCCCATCTCATCTCCTCCGTAGGCATTCACCATCGACCATTGACCATTCCTTCACAGGGTGTTGTATGATACGTCCCATTATCGAATGAGGAGGAACCGTTATGGCTGCAAATCCTGGCTTTCCATTGTCTCTCGACGTGAGAGGCTACCCGGTGCTCGTGCTCGGGGGGGACGAAGAAGCAGCGGAAAAGACCCAGCGTTTGTTGGAGGCAGGGGCGAAGGTGACCGTGGTGGCGCCGGTGTTACATGACAGGCTGAAAGAATTAGCCGCGTCGGCAAAAGTTCTGCACCGTGGGCGCCACTTTCGCGATAGCGACCTCGACAGTGCGATTCTCGTGTTGAATATGGTTCGTGGGGACCGGGATTTTTCTCGCGCACTATTTGGGAAGGCACGGGAGAAGAAGGTTCTCTTGTGGTCGGTTGATCAGCCTGAGGCGTCGACGGTCACAATGCCGGCAGTGGTAGCCTGCGGCCACTTGCGTGTGGCCATCAGTACGAGCGGGGTCGCCCCGGCTTTGTCAGGCTTTATGAAGGAGGATTTTGAGAAGATCTTCGGTGAGGAGTTTGCTGCATTTGTGGATTGGCTCGGCCAGCTCCGGGAGCATGCAAAGGCGACTGAGCCGGATTTCGAAAAGCGCCGGGAATTGTTGCGCGAGGCTTTGGATGGGTTTCGCCTGCTGGGCAAGGTCCAGTACCCGAAGGTCTGGCTGGATGAGCGGGCTGTCAAGACGTGAGGCGTAAGGCGTGAGGGGTCAGGGGGAGGGCGTATGCGGTGAGGCGTGAGGGGATAGAGAAAGGAGTCGCGATGGTCTTATTAGAATTCAGCATGTCGCCGTTGGGAAGGGGCGAGAGTGTCGGCAAATATGTTGCGCGCTCGCTCGATATTATCGATAAGAGTGGTGTGGACTACCGGTTGAACCCGATGGGGACGGTGCTTGAAGGGGAGTGGGATGAGGTGTTTTCGGTCGTCAAGAAGTGTTATGAGCGGATGAAGAAAGATTGCGGTCGTATTTCCTGCACGATCAAAGTCGACTACCGCCAGGGTCATGCGGGGCGTTTACAGAGCAAGGTCGCGAGCATCGAGAAGAAACTCAAGCGACCGGTCAAGCGCTAACTGTATTGCCATCTTCCCACCATGGGCCCTCCGTTGGGGCTCTTCTTTGAACCCTACCATCTATAGGTAACTGACGTCCTGTTTGCGGGCGCCTATCCTCGCTTGTGAAGCATAGGGACAACAACGGGGCAGGCATTGCCTTAGATGGCGAAGCCGCCATTGAGCGGGGAGCATCGCTTAGTATGGTTTGATATAGAAATAGATTGTGTTCCTATTTACAAAGACAGGGTACCTATGTATACTTCGCGCCCTCATGAGGTTGCGCGCTCTTTCGATTCAGCTGAGTCTCGGGATTGTTTGTGCGGAAGCGGCGGTGATGACAAAGGGACAGATGTTGGAGGCGTTGCAGGTCAAAGGGTTGGTACAAACAAAGAGCAGTATATGAAGAGCAGCATCGCGGACGAACTCAACATTGCCGCACGATCCGGCCAGGAGCTGTTTTCGAAGGATCGCTCGATCCTTGAACGGGAAGTGATGGAATTTCGCCCCTTCGGATTGGACGAGCAGGGACAGACAATCAGAGACATGAGCGGGATGAGTATTCGAGCGGTCGTCGTCTACCTCGAGAGCTCACAGGCTCGTGAGCGGGGGGCCTCAGCCGGGACTCAGGCCGTGGAAGATCTGTGCCACCTGTTGAATCAACGGATCAAAGATCCGGTCTATCACGTGACGCCGGAATTTCTGAAAAATGCGTGGAACAGCTACTCCTATGAGTTCACGGTCTATCTGTACGAGTTCTGTGAACGCATGTCCGGCGATCCTCAGTTTCTGTATCGGGGTGGAATGGAGAAGGCGTCTTCAATCATGCAGGTCCTTGCCAGACCATTTTCACTCTCTCAAATCTACGGCATGTTTCCCTATTTCGGAAACAAGTTCGCGTCCGGTTCGATTGAATTCCGAGTAGTCCACGTCACGTCGACTTCCGCCACCTTGGCCTTGAAGTTTTCCGAACGCACGCTTCGTCAGTTTGGTCCCTATCGAAGACGGTGCGCGCAGATGGTGTGTCAGGCTGCCCAAGGCATTATGGCGGCGGTACCGGTTCGAGTCCACGGCCTGGCGCCAGCCACGCTGACGGAAATGTCCTGCATCGCGCATGACGACGAGTGGTGCCAGTGGTCCATCCGATGGCAGCCGGAAGGGCAGGCGACCTGGCGTTCCAAGGCTTGGCACATGATGGCAGGATCGGTTCGAGCGTCCGTCTCCCGTTTGCGCGATCTGAAATGCGCGGCTTCGTTCAACCGGAGGGCCGGCAATCGAGCGGCGACGATGGCGCCAATCGATCCGGTCGCCACGGTTGCACCGTCGCAGTGGTATGTCACCTGGTCGGTCTGCGGGCTGTTAGCCGGCCTCGCTCTCGCCGTGGGGCTTCGTCTGATCAATCCATCGGCCGGCTTGAGCGAAGCCGTTCTGCTCGGGTTGATACCCGTGCTTGGCGCGAGGATGCTGATCAATTGGCATCTACGCTTGGAAAGCCGGCAACGCGAGTCGCTGATTCAGGAACAGATCAGGTCCGTGGAATCACGGCATGAAGAACTGCGTGAAGCGTATTTGGAGCAGGAACAAACACGCGTCGAGCTGCGTCGAAAGGTGCTGCAGCTGACGGCCCTGCATCAAGCCGGATTACTCTTTAGCTCGACGTTGGATCGAGAGGCACTGATGCAGAAGGTATTGGAAACGTTGACCGGCGATCTGCAGTACGATCGGGCAATGGTTTCATTCTACGATCCGATCCGTCGCGTTGTCATGGATGCGCGGGTGCTGGGCGTCTCCCCTGAAATCCAGGCGTTTGCTCGGGCTCGCGAAATCCCTGTCACCGATCCCACGAGCCCAGAGGGTGTCGTGCTGCTCCAAGGCCAGCCGTTGCTGGTTGGAGATGTACAGTCGGTGTGGGATCGCATCCATCCGTTGAATCGACAGTTCGCTCTCCTGACGCAGACCAAGTCCTGGATTTCCGTTCCGTTGAAAGTCAAAGACCGGATTCTGGGAAGCCTGACAGTTGATCGGATACGGGCACATAGTCTGACGCAGGACGATCTTGAGCTAATGATGACGGTGGCCCATCAAGTTGCCATTGCGCTGGATAACGCCTCCGCATACGAACAGATTGAAGACCTGAACGTCGGGCTCGAAGTCAAAGTGCGCGAACGCACGGCTGAGTTGGAGCAGGCAGATCGTTTGCGGTCTCAATTCCTCTCGCATGTCTCACATGAACTCAAGACGCCGTTGACCTCGATCAAAGGATTCTTGCAGAACCTGCTGGATGGATTGACGGGGCCGCTCAATGAGAAGCAGCAGCGGTATTTGTCACGGATGTTGGAGAATTCAGACCGGTTGATTCGTATGATCGACGCCTTGTTGGATCGTACGACGATTCAATCCGGGAGGTTAGATCTCGTTCCTGTCGAGATCGATCTGGGGGCGTGCGTAGCGGAGGCTGTCGAGCAATTGCGTTTGTTGGCCCAGGCCAAACAGCAGACATTGGAGGCGGTCGTGTCTTCTGTCCAGCTGATGGTCTGGGCAGATCGCGATCGACTGATTCAGATCGTCACGAACTTGCTCCAGAATGCGGTGAAGTTTACTCCGGAAGGCGGGCGCATCCTGGTGACGGTGAGGAAGGAGAATCAGACGCTGGCCGGGGTCTCCGTGCATGATACGGGGCCTGGCATTCCTCCAGAGTTCCTTGATCAGATATTCGATCCATTCTTTCGCGTCAAGCAGGCCAGGACCGGAACGAAAGGACTGGGCTTGGGTCTATCGATCGTGCGGACGTTGGTGGAGTTACAGGGTGGCACAATCACCGCGCGGAGCGAACTGGGACAGGGCGCGGAACTGTCTTTCACGATTCCGTTACTTCCCACAATGGCAGTGCCACGCAGCGATGTATCGACTGAAGCGCCTTGCATCCTGGTTGTCGAGGATGATCCGGATATTCGGCAACTCTTACAAGATCGTTTCCGAGCCATGGGGTATCGAGCCCAGTTGGTGGCCGATGGAGTCCGAGCGGTGGAGGTCATGAGGGCTGAGAGGTTCGGGGGCATGATTCTGGACATTGGGATTCCCTCTATGGACGGGATGGAAGTGTTGCGGGAAATTCGAAAATGGGATCAGCAGATCCCGATTGTGGTCGTCACGGCGTCCGGTTCCAAGGAATCGGCGGTGCGTGCGATCGGTATGGGTGCGCAGGCCTATATGCTGAAGCCTTTTGATGTCGACGAGCTGCAGCGGGTTGTGAATTATTGGTTTCACCCTCTTGAGCGGCCGTCATCGGAGTTGGTAGGAAATCGAGTCTATCCTGCTACGTGAGATAGAGGGGCCCAAGGCTATGAGAGTCTGGGACCGATGTTGCTGCAGGGCCGGATTGGTTCTTTGGATCCGGGTAGCGTGGATCTGTCAGATAGGCCTGTGGTTGGGTTGCGTGTCTGGGATCGCCTCGGCACAAGTACCTCGTATTCAAGGGCAGGGAGCTGCCGCGTCCGCAATGGGCAATGCCTTTGCCGCCCAAGCCGACGATCCCTCGGCACTGCACTACAACCCGGCAGGCATGACTCAGTTACGGGGGCTTCAGTTCATGGGGGGCGGGCTGATTTCCGGCGGGTCAACAGACTTCACCAGTCCTACGGGAGTCACGGCAAGGGGCGATCGAAACGGAACGGTGGCCTGGCCTCCTCCCGTGCATGCATACGTCACAGCGAATTTGCAGAGTCTGGGGCTGACAGCCTTAGGTGACTTATCTGTCGGAATCGGCCTGACTGTGCCTTTCGGCTCGCTCACTCGTTGGCCAAGCGATGGGCCGTTCAAGACAGCCACAACTTTCAGCGCATTGCCGCTGCTGGATATCAAACCGACCGTTGCCTACAAGGTGACGGAGAATGTTTCTCTGGGACTGGGAGCTGATATCTATGCATTCAGTGGACTCGCTGGCGAAGGCCATGTCGAGCGACAATCGGTCTGGCCAGGAGGGCTCGGAATTCCAGCGGGATCGAGGGTAGAGCTCTACGGCAAGGACACCGCGGCTGGCTTCAATGCCAGCTTACTCTATACGGCACTGCGTAATGCAGATGGGAAGCCACTGGCAAACATCGGTATCGTCTATCGCAGTCAAGCGACTCTCCATCTGACCGGCGCGTTATTGGCCAATGGAGCCAGCGTGTCGGATGCCAAAGCCACCTTGGTTCTACCGCAGATCATCACAGGAGCGATTGCGATTTGGCCGGTTCGGACGAGTGAGCAGGAATGGAAAGTAGAGATGGACGTGGATTACGTGGGGTGGAAGTCCGTGAGTAATCTCGATGTGACCTTGGGGAACGGTGCAACCATCGCACAGCCGCAGAATTGGCGTAGCACCTATGCGGTGATGTTTGGAACCGAATATAAGTGGCTGGCGCTTGAGTCGCTTCCGCACTGGGTCGTAGCCTTGCGGGCCGGCTACACCAATCAGCAGAATCAGATGCCCGATTTCAGCTATGACCCAGGGATTCCTTCTGCGGACCTCCACGTTGTCGGGGGAGGGGTTGGACTATTGTGCAAGGAGCAGGGATCGTTTCTTGGCCTGATGCGCTGCGGAGATTTCGGCGTGGGCTGGCTCACGCCAAGATCAGTTGGAGTTGATCTCTCGTTTCAAGCCGGACTGTACGAGGACCGTACAGTCACCGGCAATCGCAATCCGACCGTCGACGGGATATACAGGACGACACTGTATAACGGCAGTGTGTCGATTCGAATGGTGTATTAGCAGGATGCTGAAAAAATCCGCCAGCAGCGTTCTCGGCTCATCAAAATCCTCAACGGGGACCCAGCCGCCTCACCACTCGGCGGCGCGCACAGACGTGGTGCTCCTTATTCGTCGCACCGTGCGCCCCTGAGGGTACGCCTCCGGTTTTAATTCGCCTGCGGCCTTGCCAGGGACAAGGCGCGTCTCGGCGCGCTAGGGTTGAGCGGGTGAGAAGACTGGCCTTTTTGAACATCCTGCGAGTTACAGTGAGGCTATTCGTGGTCCCGCTCCTCCCGCGCAGCGGATTGATAAATCCGTGGCACACGAGGGCCTATCCCGCAGAGGACCTCATAGGGGATCGTGTCCATCCAGCCAGAAACTTCATCAGCCCGGATCGATTCTCCTCCCTGTCGCCCGATCAGCGTGACGATCTCACCTACTCGCACCGGTCCAAGGTCGGTGACATCGATCATGATCATATCCATGCAGACCAGACCGATGATCGGGGCCCGGCGTCCCTGAATCAAAACCGATGCGCGATGGGAGAGCCGTCGGCTATAGCCGTCGGCATAGCCGATCGGCAGCACCGCGATACGTGTCGGTCGCTCGGCAACGAATGTTCTGTTGTAGCTGACGGTTCCTCCCCGGGGAATGCCTCGGAGCTGGACGATTGTGCTCTGGAGTGAGAGGACTGGTTTGAGATCAGGAGCCGGAATAGAAGGCGGCAGGGTATGGTATCCGTAGAGCATGATGCCGGGGCGCACGAGAGAGAAGTGGGCATCGGGAAACCTGACGATTGCCGCGCTGTTGGCCGTATGCAGCAACGGAATCGTGAGACCATGTTGTTGGATCTGCTTCAACATGGAGCGGAATAGGTTAAGTTGTCGTTCTGTGAAGGCGCTGTCCGTGCCGTCTGCGTCGGCGAGGTGGGTCATCAGTCCCTCGATATGAAGAGGGCCTCGAAGGATTGGGTCGTCGAGGAGAGCGAGCAGCTCTTCCGGAGAAAATCCCAGCCGTCCCATCCCGGTTTCGACCTTGAGGTGAATGGGGTAGGGAGCCGGCTGCGAATGGGCGGCCTTGGCCAAGCGGGGAAGAATAAGCCTATCGCTGACGACCGGAGTCAACCGGTACGCGACCAGGTCTCGTACCTGTTCTTCAAGGAGCGCTCCCAGAACGACGATAGAGGCTGAGAGTCCGGCATGGCGGAGTGCGATCCCCTCGTCGAGCGAGGCGACGGCAAACCGTCCAACGCCTTGGCTGGAGAGTGCTTGAGCAGTCTCCACCGCTCCATGCCCGTACGCATTGGCCTTGACGACCGCCATCACTTCGCAGCTTGGTGACAGGTAGCGCTTGATCTGGGAGAGATTATGGGCCAGGGCCGCGAGATCGATGGTGGCGTAGGTGGGCAGCAAGGTAGAAATCGAGGTCACACTTCCATGATTTCCAGGTCTTTTTTCTTCACGACTTCGTCGATCTTCTGAACATACTGGTCTGTGAGTTTCTGGGTGTCGGCTTCAGCCTTTCGCAGCTCGTCTTCGGTTAACTTCCCATCCTTTTGCAATTTCTTCAACTCTTCGTTGGCATCCCGACGAAACCCGCGCACGACCACCTTTGTATCTTCACCGTGCTTTTTGCAGATCTTGCTCAGATCCTTTCGGCGTTCTTCCGTGAGCGGCGGGAGCGGGATGCGGATGATTTTGCCGTCGTTGGACGGTGTGACGCCGAGGCCCGATCCTGCCAGAGATTTCTCGATTTCCTTGATCAGGCCCGGTTCCCACGGCTGGATCGTAATGAGGCGGGCCTCCGGGGTCGAAATATTGGCCACCTGTTTCAGCGGGGTCATCGTGCCGTAATAATCGACCCGCACACCGTCAAGAAGGGCAACCGAGGCTCGCCCTGTCCGTAGGCCGGCCAAGTCTCGTTTGAGATGCTCCAGTGCGGACTCCATCTTTTCCGTAACCTTTTGGCGTATGGTTGTAGGGTTCGACATGAGAGACTCCCCAGACAGTTAGCGGCGATCGGGGGTGACAAGGGTGCCGATCGCTTCGCCGGTGGCCACGCGCTTGAAATTGCCCTGTTCCTTCAGGTTGAACACGATCAGTGGAAGATTATTATCCATGCAGAGACTGATGGCCGTGGCATCCATCACTTTCAAATTCTGATTCAAGATCGAGAGAAAGGAGATCGTGTGATACTTCTTGGCAGAGGGGTTCTTCACCGGGTCGGCGTCGTAAATACCGTCGACTTTGGTCCCTTTCACGATGACCTGGGCGCCGATCTCCATCGCCCTGAGCGCTGCGGCAGTATCGGTTGAGAAGTAGGGATTTCCGGTCCCGCCTGCAAAAATGACCACGCGCTTTTTCTCAAGGTGGCGAATGGCTCGTCGACGGATGTACCCCTCCGCCAGCTGCCGCATTTCGATCGCCGATTGCACCCTCGTGATAATGCCGGCGCGCTCAAGCGCGTTTTGCAGAGCCAAGGCATTGAGTACTGTCGCAAGCATCCCCATGTAGTCGGCGGAGGCTCGTTCCATGCCGGAGGCGCTGGCGGCAATGCCGCGGAAGATATTGCCGCCGCCGATGACCACGGCGACTTCGATATCAAGAGCCACGACGGAAGCGATTTCAGAGGCGAGGCCCTCAAGGATGGATGGTTGGATACCGTAGCCCTGCTCACCGGCTAACATCTCTCCGCTCACTTTGAGGAGGATGCGCCGATAGTTGGCAGGGCTCATGCTTCGCCTAATTGATACCGTGTGAAGCGACGGATGTTCATGTTCTCGCCGATGATGGCGATCTTCTGTGCAAGGAGATCCTTAATTGTGACCGCTGGGTCCTTGATGAAGAATTGCTCGATCAGGCAGGATTCCTGGTAGAACTTCTCTAACTTGCCCTCTACGATCTTCGGCCATGCGGCGGGGGGCTTGAGCATGGCTTGGGCCTGACCCTCATAAATCGATCGTTCTTTTTCGATGACCGAGGCGGGAATATCCTCCCTCCTGACATAGGAGGGCTTCCCGGCAGCCACCTGGAGAGCCAGGTCGTTGACGAACGACTTAAAGGCCTCGTTTCTGGCGACAAAGTCGGTCTCACAGTTGACTTCGATGAGCACGCCGATTTTTCCACCCATGTGGATATAGGCGTGTATGAGTCCTTGGTTGGTTTCGCGACCGGATTTTTTGAGCGCCGCGGCCAAGCCTTTTTGGCGCAGGAAATCGACGGCTTTCTCAATATCGTCGTTGTTCTCAGTGAGCGCCTTCTGGCAATCGAGGATGCCGGCGCCCGTTCTTTCTCTTAATTCTTTGACCAGCTGACTTGATCCAGCCATACGCGACAGTCCTTCTCCGTAAACAGTGGAAGCAATCGTTGATACATGTGCCCGGCGTTATGAAACCGGTGCGCTCGCGAAGCTGACGGGTGCGGCCTTGTCTCCTACAGCCGGTACTGGCTTGAATTCTGCTTCTTCACGTTGCGCCCGCAAGTGGGCGCCTTCAATGCAGGCGTCCGCAATGCGCGACGTGATGAGCTTGATGGAACGGATGGCGTCGTCGTTTCCAGGAATCGGATAGGTGATGTGATCCGGTTCGCAATTTGAGTCCAGGATTGCGATCACGGGGATCTCCAGCCGACCCGCTTCCTGTACGGCGATATGCTCTATGCGTGTGTCGAGTACGAATACGGCTCCCGGCACACCTCTCATATCCTTGATGCCGCTGAGATACTTTTGAAGCTTTACGATTTCCTTCTGCATCTTCAAGACTTCTTTTTTCTTCAGCCCGTAGTGGCTGGGATCCGCCAGCTTGGCCTCCAGCTTTTTCATTTTATCGATACTTTTCCGGATGGTCTGAAAGTTCGTCAGCATCCCGCCGAGCCAGCGTTGGTTGACGAAGAACATATTGGCGCGTAAGGCTTCTTCCTGAAGGATTTCAGCAGCCTGCCGTTTTGTGCCGACAAACAGGACCGATTGGCCTGAAGCCACGGTGTCACGGACGAAGGCATAGGCTTGCTCCATTCGAGCCAGTGTTTGTTGAAGATCGATGATATAGATACCGTTGCGCTCTCCAAAGAGGAACTTTTTCATCTTCGGGTTCCATCGGTTCGTTTGATGTCCAAAATGGACACCGGCTTCCAACAATTCCTTGATCGAAACCACTCCCATGCCTTCACCTCCTCTCAAGACTTGCAGAGCGCCTGTTGTCACAGGCGAGGGGTTGCCCCCTTATTCTCAAGTCGAGCGACGTCCGTGACGTCGATATGAATTTTATGCTGTTCCTCCCCGCACGAAATTGTACGAGGAGAAGGTCATCTCCCGAACGCTATAACCGTGGCACGCTAGCATGGTCACGGTCAGTTTGGCAAGGCCAGGCCATCTCCTTCGTGGCAAAGCAGGCCTCTCTCCATTGTTGCGGGTGCTGGTTGCGGGGTTGCTGGGACAGGCGGGGCGTAACGGAGGCTGGCGGGACAGCAGCTGCGTATTATATCGGCCAACCCCTGCTCAGCTGGCTTGGCCGAGGACCCGGCCATGCCTTTATTATATGGAGTGGATATTCAGAGACCTGAGCCGAGCTGTTCGATCGCCACTTATCCATTACGGGGTGAGCCATGATGGGCTTTGACCAGTGAAGCGATGACCTTGGTGAGTTGCTTGGTTTCCTTTGGCCTGGAGGTATCGAAATCTACGCCAAATTCAGATCCCTTGACCCATTTTACGACGGCGTGATCGATCAGCAATGGCTCCGAGTCTCCCGGTACAAACACTTGCAAGTTGAGCGACATTCCAATCGAGACCGGTTCATTCCCGGTAATGTAACTCCCGCTCAGAGAGAGATCTTTTATGATTCCTTCACCGGCGATCCCATCACGAAGATATCGCACTGGCACCAGTCTCTTGAGCCGGCTGTTCTTTCGCATGACAAATCCAGCCATTGCCTGTCCTTTCTCAATGGGTCTGTCTTGCCCGTCAACTGTTGTTATACTACAGCCCCAAAAGAGTGCCTAGGTAATTGTAATTTCTCCGCCGCTTCTGGTATCGGAGGAATCGGCGAAAGGCTTTGCGATTCCTTCCAACAGTGAGAGGATGGGCCGGACAACGGGAGGGAGTTATGATTTTATCAACAACACCGAGCATTGATGGAAAGCATGCAGTCAAGTATTTAGGGTTGGTCTCCGGAGACGCCATCCTCGGCGCGAACATCTTCCGCGATTTTTTCGCGTCGGTTCGCGATATCGTGGGCGGCCGATCGGCGGCCTATGAAGCCGAACTACGCAAGGCCAAAGACATTGCACTTGGTGAAATGCGCGAGCAGGCTCGTCATCTGGGCGCCAACGCCATCGTCGGCATCGATATCGACTATGAAACGATCGGCGCCAACAGCAGCATGCTGATGGTCACTGCCGTGGGCACAGCGGTGGTTGTGGAGCCACAGTAGGATCAGGCCGTATTCAGCGGGCAGTCGGGACGCCATCCCCCTTGGGGGCTAGCCGGCATTTCCAGTCACATGGACCTGCCCAGCGCCAATGACCCGGTCGATTATTTCAAGCCAATCTTCACCAGCCCCACACAGCCCAAATACAACACGAGGGACCCGATCATGGCGGGCCAGAAGCCGAAGCGGGGGACGACCACGATCATGGCAATGACATAGACGACCCAGGGCGGAACGAACCACAGCAAGCTTTTTGCGTAGCTCACGATCGCCTCGTTGCCGCCGTTCAGATAGATCAGCAC
Organism: Nitrospirota bacterium; assembly: GCA_016219645.1. Lineage (NCBI taxonomy): Bacteria > Pseudomonadati > Nitrospirota > Nitrospirota bacterium. The sequence continues at coordinate 186,269 of JACRLR010000007.1, read as the reverse complement.
AAATGTGGCGCCGGTGATGGCGGGAAAGGTGCTGGCAAAGGCAGCGAGGAAGGACTTGCCTTGAGAGCCGAGGTAGGTGGAGAGGCTGACGATTGTCCCCCCCAACAGAAAGTACAGGGCATACTTCATGACGTCATTCACTGTAGGTCCTCCTCAGATTCCTTGAAACGCATCCATCGCTTCCCGCTCCAATACTTCACCCTGACCGGTATACCGTGGAGAGAAGTGAAACACAACGAAGTCGCGAACCTGGGCCTTGCGTGCCATGAGTCCGGCCTGCCTTGCGGTCAGATGGTAGCGGTCGCGGGCCTTTCCGGCATCGGTATCCAGATACGGGGATTCACAATAGAAGAGATCCGCGCCTTGGGCGAGTGATACGATCTTCGCTTCGTTCTCTTCGTCGTATCGCGCGTCAACGACGTAGGTGAGCTTCTGCCCGCGGGAGATGGTGAGAAACCGTTCCTTCACTTCTCCTAAAACGAATTCGCGCTCTTGCCGGCGATGCTCATCGTAGAGCGTGGCCATAAAGTGGAAGGTGTCCGGCTGGCCCTGCCAGATATATTGCTTCACGTCTTTGAGCCATGCGCCGATAGGCAGGCCGGCCTCATGCAGTTTCTCCTTGTTGACGTTGATGTGGAACTGCTCCTGCAGGGAATAGGCGAACGAGGGGATGCGATGATTCAAGGCGACTGCGCTGATGGTGAACATGGGATCGTTGAGGACAATAAATTGGCCTGTGGATGGTTCCGACGCGAGAGGGCGGGCCGGTTGTTCAACCAGGTGGAATCCGTTGGTTGCGCTGAACCGTGCCCGCCGGATTTCCTGAGGGTGAAACTCTTGGACGTCGAGGGTCAGGGGGTAACCGTCGACGAGATTCCAGGTATAGCCTCGGAGCTTCCCCTGCACATTGTCGATCAATCCGGGAGGGCCGAACAGCCTGAGTGTCTTGCCTCGCCCTAAGGCCACGCGAAGAACAGTATCGAACCCGATGAAGTGGTCCATGTGTGTGTGGGACACGAAAATTTCGCTGGCCCTCAACAATCTGGTTGGCCCAAGACCATCATTGTGACCGAGATCAAAGAGCAGGGCTCTTTTAGACCAGCGGATCTCCACATAGATGCCGGGGTCACCGAAGACATCATTGATGAGCTGGCTTGAAAACGACGGGTTCATCGCGTGGTTATCGAAGTGCCGATCAAAAGATTCTTACTCAATCGCCGCTCTCACCGCCAGATACATCACCATCACTTCGACTGCATGCGCAACGATCGTGATGTAGAGATTGCCCGTACGTAGCCAGATGATTCCCCAGATGAGACCGTCCCACAGTGCGATCCAATGCAGGTGCTGGAAAGTATTCACCATAAAGGGGTCGAAAGCAAATATCAGTGCGCAGGTGATGAGGGCGAGCGGCGAGAAACGTTGGACTGAGCCGGACCTCCACAGTCCTGATTCAAGTGCGGCCAGTCGGCCGAGGAGAAATCCACGGAAATTCAGTTCGACAAAGAAGGCAATGCTAGTGATAAACCAGGGAACCATGATCAAGAAGGGGAGTCGGCCATGAGGTGTGGTCTTGAGGAAACTGATGTCATAGCCCAGATGCGGGTAAACTGTGAGGATCACGAGCGTATTCAGGCAACTGAGGAGCAGACCTGTCAACAGTCCCCAGCGGAGGCCGTTCGATAGGTTCCCCTTTCCCAGCCCAAGTAGCGATACGAAGGGGCGGTTGCGCATGGCCCAAAGGCCTAAGGCTATGTAGGCAACGATTTGGGGCACAAACTGAATCACCGTCTGTTCTTGGAGCGAAGCGGGAATGGCATAGAAGGCAAGTGTCGTAGCGGCAGGGAACAGCGCGAGAGCTGCTCCGCGTTCTTTGGCCTGAGCTGCGGTCGCATACAGGCCAGGCTCAGGTGCCATCGTGGAGGTCAGCCCGCAATATTCATGAAGGTTCGTTGCGAAAGCGTGCAGACGCGAAGCGAGACGGGCACTCGGAGGCGTGAAGCCCTGAGGCATACTCGTGCAGTATGTCGAAGGGCTGAACGGCGAGACTGCCCGTCACAGCCGCGTATCCACGCTTGTAGCAGAAGCTTCATGAATAATGCGGGCTAGTTCAGCTGGAGATTATAACGGTCGAGTGTGGTGGCTTTGTGCCGCGCGAGATTGGAGAGCGATTTATTGTAGTCGACTGTGGCGCGCAACTCGTTCCCTTGGGCTATGGCAAGATCGCGTTGAAAATCGAGGACAAAGCGAGTTGTGCTCAACCCCACCTTCAGTCGCTCTTGTTCCGCCTGCAACTGCTTCTCCGCCATGATTCTGGCCGATCTGGTGGTTTCGATCCGCTTGAAATCCGTCTGGACGCGCCTGACCGCTTCGCGCACTCCCACGATAATTTGCTGCCGCACATTCATCAGCGAGGCTTCAGCGTTCTTGGCCTCCAGCTGCCGCTTGTTGTATGTGCTCCAAGCTGAGCGGTTGCCCAGCGGGTAACTTAAGACAAGGCCTCCTCCATAATTATAGAAATCGCCGCTGAAGTTCTGGTTCACGGAATCAGTATAGTCTTTCCCGAGCCCGGCTAGTCCCATAGTTCCTTGGAGCGAAAGGGTCGGGAGTATCTGATTTTTCGCAAACTTTGTGTTGAGCTCGCTCGTCTCCGTGTTCTTTTTTGCCTGGGCGATTTCCGGCCGTAACTCGATGGCCGTGTCGATGGCTTCTTCCAGGCTGATGGGTTCCAAAGTTACGGTCGGCTTGTCGAGGGGAGTCACTCGGACGTCTTGACGCAGGTTTTCTTCTCCTGGATTGAGCAACCGGCGCAATTGATCCTCCTGGTCCCGGATCGCTTTGTCCGCGACCAGGACCTGCTCCACCCGCGACGCAACGGCCGCCTCGGCTTGCAAGACATCGACGAGCGACATGATGCCGGCCTTCGCCTTCGCGCGGTTGCTGGCGCCGAGCTCCTGTGCCGCCTTCAAGGCAGCTTCAGCAACCTTCAGGTTCTCATTGGCGAAGACGACTTCCCAATAGGTCTGTTCCACGGTGGCGAGGACTGAGAGGACGCGATCGCGAAAGACATGTTCTTCCACAATAGCATTATTCTGAGCGACCAGGATGAAGGTCTTGGTGATGCCAATGCCGGCATTGCGGAGCAGAGGCTGTGTGAGGGTGAGCGCGAGGCCACCTGTATAGGAAGGGTTGAACAGGAACCCTGTGGCCAGGTTCTGGTTCACATTGGTTCGCGACGGGCTATAGTTCAGATCGATGTTGCCGCCGGTCAGTAGATTTGTCGTGGCATCCAACGTGACGGATCGGGTGCGTTGGTCAAACGTGTCAATCCCGGTCAGGCTATTGCCGGTAGCGCCGAACACGGGCCGATTGAGCGGGCTCACGATCCGGTTGTACTGGCCGTTCACGCTAAGAGTCGGGTCGAACTTGGCCTGTTCAACGGTAATGTCGGCCAGCCGACTCTCTTTTGTTTGGCGGCTGATGCTGATGTCAAGATTATGCTGCAGCGCGCGAATGGCCGCGTCGGCGAGGGATATAGTTTCGCGTTGTTCGGCAGGCGGGGATTTGCTTTCATCCGAACCCCAACTGAGACTGGGTGAGAGGAGCAGGCCTATGCAGACGGCAGAGCCGCATGTATACCACCATCGATTGATCCCGGTACCCAGCTCCATGACGCACCCTTTAATCGACAAGAGGTCTTTGTGCATACTATAATGAAACCCAGCCTGTCTGTCATGGACTAATTATAATGAGATTACAGCCCCCTAGGGTCAAGCGAACGATCGTGCCAGTCCTGCTGCTCTCCCTATTGGCCCTGCCGTTGTTCACGCTTCCGTCGTTGGATGCAAAGGCGTGGGGGCAGACAATCTCCAGTGTTCGTGCCTTCAATGGAGGGGTTGCCCCGCTGTTCACACTGCCTGGGCCGGGAAGTCTCTATCTCGACAATCAAGGCACGCAGGGATTTCTCTACAACCCGGGGAACAATTTTCAATCGTATAGCTTTCGGAATCCCACAACTGGTCAGGCCTGGAGCGGGGCTGTGACTACGCTCGGGCCGCAACTTTCGATTGGACTGATCCAGGGCACCAACCAGGCCGGCGTAGCACGCGTCCTCCCCGGTCCTCCCCGCCAAACTGCACCGTTGCCGACGATCCAATCCACTCTTCTCGACGAGATTCCTTAAAACCTTGTCCGGGGAATCCTTCGTTGCAACCTGAAGGCTTGGGGATCGTCTGCCGCAGCACAAATGACAGTCCTCGGGCAGACTTCTAGGTCACTGGCAGGAGTTGGCACATGTCTGCCTGAGTGACTTCGGAGAATCCGCTGGCCTTGCGAGCCCGCGTTGTGTTTAGCGCATAACGCTATGATGTGAGGTTCAGCAAAACATGAATCTCAACCCGACAAAATGTGCCTCATTCCCATCGGGCTGCTCAAACGGCAGTTTTCTTGTCCAGCGGACTTCGGCAAGGGTCGGTGTTTCTGTCTGCAAGATGGGTGTCGGAATCAGGACCCTGAGCACCTGCCCGATCTCCGGGGACTGGTCCATCAAGACCAGCATCCCTCCGCTGCTGATGTTCAGCGAGAGCACCTTCCCACAGCGAGCCGCTAAAACTGGGGCTCCGGCGCCGGCGGATGGCGTCATCTCATACGGGATCGGTCTCATCAACGCGGCCCGCTCGCTGTGGCCGTTCTGACTATCGGTCATCGCCCATTCCCACTGTTTCTGTTCCATTTCGGCCTCCACGGTCAGGAAAATACATTGGTCTTGCGTGGTTCAGGCGCGGACTTGCGCAGGAAACCCCGTTGGGACTGTTATGTCAATTGTCAGATAGGCTTGGCGCATTTTCTCAAGTGTGCTGAGTAGATCGTCGAAAGAGAATGGTTTCGGGAGATATGCGTTGGCCCCGGCGGTCGCACTGGCTTCCCGCAGCTCCATACTATCCTTGGCCGTCATGACGAGGACCGGAGTATCGATCGAGCGCTGCCGGAGGGTCCGGCAGATATCCAGGCCGTTCTCATCTCCAAGATAGATGTCAAGGATAATGGTGTTGTAACGACGGGATTCAGTCAGGTGGAGTGCTGGGGTTTTGGCCGAGACGACGTCCAGTGTTATGCCTTCAGCCTCAAGGCCTCGCTGCATAAAATTGATGATCCGCCTGTCGTCTTCAACCAGAAGGATTCGTTTGTTATTGTGCGAAGGGAGTTCTAGTCCCATCCCATTTTCTCCTTCATCTGGCCCATTCATTGTGACGGCTCAGCCGGTGGAGTGGACCTGTCTGTGCTCGTTGGCGCCATGGGCCTACTCAGGGCTTAAAATCATTTCCGGGATCTCGGTCGAATGATGCGATGAACATCAAAAGACCGATCGTGAGTGAAGCGCCCACCCAACTGAGGAAGAGTGCTGTGAAAAGATGAAATTGCATGGTGTGCCCCTCCCCCATTGTATGATGCTTTCCGCAAGCCCCTGAGCTACCTACGTTCTATAACGATTGAGTCCGATCGAATTGCCTGGTGCCATTCTGCCGGGGCCACATGAAGGGTAGCTGAAAAACAGATGAAGAATTTCTAAAAATGTTGGGATTGGAAGGAAAAGAAGGGAAACTGAGGCTGGTCTATCTCGTGGTTAGCTCCTTTCCGTGATCTTGTAGCCAAAATCTCTCACTGTATGAATGAGTTTGGCCTCTCGCCCGGCATCGACTTTCTTGCGAAGAGAGCCGATATACACATCTATGCTGTTCGTGAGTGTGTCATGATGATAGCCCCACACTTGCTCGAGTATAGACGTTCGGCTGACGGCCTTGTCTGCGTGGGCCATTAAATATTCAAGTAGAAGGAACTCCTTGCGGGTCAGTGTGAGTCTTGTCCCCCCGCGATGCACTTCTTGCGAATCTCGATCCAGCGTGAGATCGGCCACTTTCAGTTGCGCGCTGGCCTTGATGAGGGGCTTGCGCCGTGATAAGGCCTTGAGGCGCACCAGTAGTTCCTCGAACTCGAAGGGCTTGGTCAAGTAGTCGTCTGCGCCGCAATCGAACCCATGGATCTTGTCCTGGAGGCCATCCTTTGCGGTGAGCATCAGGATCGGGGTCTGGACCCCATCCTGCCGCAGGGCCTGGCATACTTCATCTCCATGTTTTCCGGGCAGGAGACAATCCAAGATAATCACATCATAGGGGGCCATACCCTTGTCCAAGCCTTCTTCGCCGCTCTGGGCGATGTCGACCACATGGCCTTCTGCCACAAGGCCCCGCTTGATGAAGCTGGAAATGCGTTCGTCATCCTCGATCAGAAGAATATTCATCGCCGTACCTCCTGTCTGACTGGAGAGGAGAGATTCGAATTATGCTCAGCCGTGCTGAGAGGAAGCTGAACGGTCACCGTAGTCCCCCTGTCCACGATGCTGGCAATAGAGATCGCTCCTCCGTGAGCTTCCGTAATCCATTTCGCGATCGGCAACCCTAAACCCGAACCAGGATGGAGGGTGGGCCTCTGCTGTCGCTTCGCCCGATAAAAGCGCTCGAAGACGTGAGGAAGGTCCTCAACCGGGATTCCAATCCCATCGTCGATGATCATGACCGCCACATTGCTGCCTGATTTCGAGACACGGATCTCGACGGTCCCGCCCTGGATCGAATAGTTGACCGAGTTGTCGACCAGAGTCATGAATAGTTGCTGCAGGCGATGGGGATCTCCATCCACAATGAAAGACTCCGGCGGAGCTGTCAGGTCCGCTACGGCGCCACGGCGCATGGCGAGGACCTGGGCTTCCCGATGGACTTCCTGCAGGACTTCGAGCAACAGGACCGGCTGTTTGCCGATTTCCAACGTGCTCGACTCTGATCGTGCGAGGAACAGCAGATCGCTCACGAGTTTGTTGAGCTGGTTCGTAAGGGTGACGATCCGATCCAGGGTGGTCTTGTACTCGGCGACCGGCTTGTCTTTGCCTCGCAGAGTCACTTCGGCTTCGCCGCGTATGACGGTCAGGGGCGTTCGAAGCTCATGGCTGATATCGGCGAAAAAATTCGATCGCAGTTGGTCGAGCATTTTCAGTTTCTGGTTGGCCTCCTGGATTGCCTCCTCCGCTTGCTTCAGTTCGGCAATGTCCTTGGCGACACAGGCAATTCCTTGAAGAGCTCCATCCTCGTTCCGGATGACGGCGGCGGAAAAAAGCATCGGGAATGTTCGGCCATTCTTCGCGCGATAGGTCGTCGCGGTCTGATTGATCGAGCCACGGGCGAGCATGTCGTGATACGTGTCTTGGCGCAGCGGGTTGTCGTTCGACGGAAAGATCATGGAAGCGTCTCTTCCCACCAATTCACTTTCCTCGTAGCCGAGGAGATTCAGGGTCGCCAGGTTGGCGCTGCGTATCGTGCCTTCCGGGTTGAAGACGATGAGGGTATCGTTCATGGAACGAATGATGTTGTCCACGTAGTTCTTGGACACAGTGGTATTCAATAACTGCTCGGTCATGCTGTTGAAGCAGCTCGCTAACTCGCCCAGCTCATCGCTGCTTGACAGCGGGACAGTCTGGCGCAAATCTCCCTGCGCCACTCTCTTGGTTGCTGCTGTGAGGGGGCCGATTACGTGTAGAGATCGTCTGAGCAGCAGGATGAACAGGGCGCCTCCGGCCAGGGTGGTCAGGGCGCTGACCAAGAGGGTCCGGGCGATCAATTCGTTGAGGCGCCGTTCGAGCGCCCTTCGGTCCAGGAAGACCCTGACCCAGCCGGCGGGTGGAGCGGCGACCAGACCGTCCTTCCTCGCATGGTTCGATGACTCGACCACGACGTTTCCGAACTCCGAGACATTGTGTCCTTTCCTCAGCGCGAGATCTCTTTGCCAGATATCGCCGATGTCAGGAAAATCCAGGTCTTCAACAGTGAGTTCAATTCCTGAATATTCTATCCACGGGGTTGTCGACACTGTATAAGCGAGAATCGCCACAACGTCCTCGCCTTCACCAAGAGACTGGAGAAGGGAAGTCAATCCCTCAACATCCTGCCCGTCATAATAGGTACGGGCCTCTGAGGCGATGGCCTTGGCGAGCGTTCGCCCTCGGATCTTGAATTCCTGGAGCATGGAGTCGCGACTGGATGTATAGGCGAAGTAGGTCAAGCCGCAGACAGAGATAAAGAAGACGGCGAAGAAGAGGGCCATCAGCTTGCGTGACAATGAATTTCTTAGCACACGCGTCAACATCGTGATGTCTTCATGGTTTCTCGATGATCAGAACCACCTTGACGAGGGCTTCGTCGATCTGTTTGAGCCGTGACAGGCTGACATATCCGATCGCACCCTCGATGCTGCCGACGAAGCGCATGACTGCGTCGTCAGAGCGCTCGATGACGCTCTGTACGGGAACCGGGGTGCCTTGGCGATAGAAGACTTGGTCCGGTTTGGCATTCAGCACCTGAAGATAGAAAATATGTCTCGACTCGGATGAGATTTCACGATTGACCAACTTGACCCTGTCGCCTCCCTGCCAGTGGAGAGTCTCCCCTCGATACATGCTGGCGACGGTGCTGGCACTCAGTTGGTTGCTGGGATTACTCTTGTTGACGATCACAGCGAACATTTCCGCCTGGGCGACGGCAGCGCACAGCCAGATGGCGGCCGCGATGGCCAGCGCTTCCGGCCAGCGGCGTCTTGTATGGGGCGAGAGATTCATGATATGGCCGTTAGAAGATCCACGCGACGGAGGTGAGAAACCCATCGTAGGGATTCTGTTGGTACTGGCCGTGATTGAATTGATACTCCGCCTTGATGACGTAGTCTTCGACCGGACGGTAATTGAATCCGATAATATACTGATCTCCGGACAGGCTGCCCGTGGGACTCGCGGTGGTATTGGTTTTCGTATGGCCGATGAGGCCGACGAGCGCGAAGGTCGGGTTGCTGAACTGGCGTCCGAGGACAGTCGAGTTCAAGCCTGAAAACCAGAAGCGGTAGGTAAGCTGAGCATAGTAGCCCCACAAACTCGACGGTGCCGTTGATCCTTCGATATCAAAACGGGCGAATTCCCCCCTGAGCACGAAATTTTCCAGAATGCTCACGTTCCGAGGCCTGAATTCCCCATCGAGCGCCATACCGGTGATCATGTCGCTCCCGCTGGGCTTGTAGGCCCCGCGGTAGCCTGAAAATCCAATTTCGTACTGGTCGAAGAGTTTGAAGGTCCCGCGGCCGACGAGCGCCTTGTTGCCGTTGTTGTCAGTGTGCAAACCGTTTTTCCCTTGCTGCAGTCCTGTGTTCGTAGGGGCACTTGCAAACTGGTCCGTGAGTCCGTTGATCACCTGAATGTCGTAGGTGGCCTTGACGTTGTCGGAGATCGGCAGTAACCCGAAGGAGCCAAACCCCAAGTCGCCCCATGTTGTCGGGATCACGACAGTCGCCACAGCAGGCGGGCGTGTCAGGTCTCGGCGGGGGTCGAAGTGATCGAGGTTGAATTTGCCGAACGGAATCAGTAGTACGCCGGCACGGAGGTTGAACGGCTGAGTCAGAAGGAGATCGACGTATGCTTGCTCCGCCATCGCTTCTCCGCTCGGGATTCCCAGGTCGATTTCCGTATAGATACGGATCCGGTCGTGGATGTGTCCTGACATCAACATCTCAAAATTGCCGTCATTGGTGGAGCGCTGGCCTTTAAAATCCTGGTACCAGACAGCGCCGTACGCGCCCACCTTGATGCGCTGGGTCAACTCATCCGACAATGTGCTTTGTTGCTTTTCTACCAGCCCGAGACGCTCTTTCAGGTCGGATAGTTCCCTGCGGTGCTGCTCCTCGATCTGCCGGAGTTTACTCTTCAACTGCTCAAACGAATCTTCTGTGGTTGTCGCCGGCGGCTGTACTGGTGGCTGAGCGAGCAACGTGCTTGGAACGAGCAAGTAGAGGGACAGCGCACAGGCTGCGATGGCGCGCAATCCGGGAGTCATTGCACTGGAGGGCCCCCGAAATCGGAGCCGATGTGTTCTCACGTCACGCAGCCTTCCTGCCAAGATGTGGCAGGGTAGAGCTCGACACCTTCAATTGTTCAGGTGTCGACAGTCCTCCCTGGCGCCGGCGATACGTCGGCATTCGATGAGCCTCTACGATAATTGAGGTGCCAGGGACTTCCTATACCTCGTTAGGTGGTACTTAGTAGGAATATCCAATACCTCTTTAGGTGGTCTTGCGTGGAGATGGCGGGAACATGGATGAATGGGGGTATCCCCGCTAACCCGAGGGGGTATTTCAGATCGGACAGTCTCTTGTGGGGCTGGCCTTAGCGAGCCGCCTTACCGAAGCGGGGTTATGATCCAGTTGGTGAGCACCCCCTTTCCTCCAGGACTGGTTGTGTAATGCCGCTGCCTGTCGCCCGGAATCAATTCCCATCGAAAAAACTGCTGTTGATACGATTTCTGCTCTCCTTCGTAGAAAGGCTTCCGAAGCTCTTCGATGATCACATGCAACTCGTCTCCGAGAACAAAACCTAGCCCTTTTGTGCGCCGGTCAGGCTTCTCTTCATCGGCCAAGGTGAAAGCGACTACTTCCTGCGGCAGAGCCATGCTCAACGCTTTCGATAATTCAGGCGCCAGCAATTCTGCCTGACGGCGGCTAAACACGCGGTGTGGATATCCCTGTGAAAACGGCAGGAAAGAGCCTTCGCTATAATCGAGGGATCCCAGAATAGCTAATGCCGTTTGGGGTGGAATTGTGTAGGGGTGGCGATAGGGTTCGAGTGAGGGGTATCCGGCCGGCCGCTCCCGGAGGATGACCGAAAGAGCCTCCGATTGATGGATGACGAGATTTGGACGGGTGCTGCAGGATTGGGAACTGCCAAGGGCAAGCAACAGGGCGGCCGCTAAACCGATCTTCGCGAAGATCGAGTTCATTGCCCTCCCGCCAACATCCAGGCCAGCGCGAGGACATACCGTGCTATGTTCCGCAAAATTTCCGGATTGATCGTGTCGGCGGTGTCGGTAGGCTGATGCATGTGCGGGTGGGCCCCGCCGCTTGCGATGCTGACGGTTGAAATTCCTGCCTCTTTGAACGGTTCGTCGTCGCCGCCTGGCAAGAATCCGTAATAGTCAAGCTTTCTTACCAAACCCACTGCGTACCCTGTTTCCTTTAACGTGGATTTCTTAAACTCTGTGACACGGAGGATTAACACTCCGTCTCCCACTCCGACATGGTCGATGTTGATCATGGCCTTCGTTGAGCCGAGGGGGATGACAGGTCTCGATGTATAGAGGCGTGACCCGAGCGAATCTTTCTCATGTCCACTGAATGATAGAAAGAGGATCGTCCGTTGAGGACGTAGGTCGATTTTCCCAAGGGCCCGTGCGACCTCCAGGACTATGGCCGTTCCTGATGCATTGTCGTCAGCGCCAGGAAATAAGAGGCCTGCAGGGCGGCCAAAATGATCTCGATGGGCGCCAACGATGATGGCCTCCGGCCCTGTGCCAGGAATCATCCCCACCACGTTCGTCAGCAAGCCGTCCTCTATCGTGGTTTTCCAATGGAGAGATGCATATCGATTGACTAGGCGCGATCGCGCTGCTGGGGCGTTATTGAGCTGTTCTTGGAGGGTGCGAAGGTGGTCAGGATTGGACTCATCGCTGCTTCCGGCGAGGAGAGTCTCGGCCAACTTCGTGCTGATCCATGCGCCAGGGAGGGCTTGGTCAGGGGCGAGCTGCCCATACAATGCGCTGGGCCTTCCCGTGGCGCCGCGGCGAATTTCATATGGGCTGATAATCGGCCCTGTTGCGGTCAGATAGGCCAAGGCTCCTCGAGCTCGTGCGAAGCGGACCTTGTCGGCGTGGCTGACAGGGCTTGGGTAGTGATCCGGTTTGCCACGCAGGAAGAGCACGATGCAGTTCTTCACATCGACGCCGGCGTAATCGTCGATGCCTTGAGCGGGATCGACAATGCCGTAACCGACGAAGACGACCTGACCCTGGAGATCGGCAGAGGGGGAGTCAAAGACCGGGAGGTAGTCTCTACCCAACTGCGCTGTGACCAACTGGTCCGTTGCGCCGGTGCGAACAACCGGGTCGGGTTCGAGGAGTGGCGTCGAGACCATCGAGGCCATGATGCCAGCGGGCTCTTCCTTGCTGGCCCCGGGAGAGGGGAAGGCGATTCCCTTGTTGTCAATAAGCGGTAGTTGTACCCCTGCCAAAGTCAATTCCTGTGCAACCCATTGCGCAGAGCGAAGGTCGTCGGCGGATCCGGCTTGCCGTCCGTTGAACGCCGGACTGCTTAACGTGCGAACGTCGGCGATCATCCGTTCGCTCGACAGACTCTTGAGTGCACCAAACCATGCACGCTGGTCTTCCTCCGATTGTGCGAAGGCGCGCCCATCGAGGGAAAGCAGGCAAAGGAAAGTTCCCAGGAGAATGACGACAACAAAGGAGAGAGTGCCGCTGCGCGTCGAGCCGTTCATGCAGTGAACCTTTTAAGGTAATGCAGAACTATAACATAGTCTGACTGGTTCATTGCAGAGCAGCCTGTAGCAAGGTACTATGGCGAATGATGGGAACGAAGAAGCGATGACAGATCCAGCTCTACCCATAGACCGATCTCCGAACCGGCTCATCACAGAAGCCAGTCCCTATCTTCGCCAGCATGCGAAGAATCCGGTGGATTGGTATCCCTGGGGCAAGGAAGCCCTGTCACGGGCGAAAGCAGAGGACAAGCCGATTCTCTTATCGATCGGGTATTCGGCCTGCCATTGGTGCCATGTCATGGCGCATGAATGTTTCGAAAACATCGAGATCGCCGCGCTCATGAATCAAGACTTCATCAATGTGAAGGTTGATCGAGAAGAACGTCCAGATCTGGATGAGATCTACCAGAAAGCTGCCCAGGTGTTTCTCGGGCGGGGCGGGGGCTGCAGGATTGGGAACTGCCAAGGGCAAGCAACAGGGCGGCCGCTAAACCGATCTTCGCGAAGATCGAGTTCATTGCCCTCCCGCCAACATCCAGGTCAGCGCGAGGACATAGCGGGCCGCGACCAGCAGGATGTCCTTGTTGACCGTATCGGCCTTGTCGGTTGGTTGATGGAAGTGCGGGTGGATGCCGCTGCTGACGACGGTGACGGTTGGCACTCCAGCTTCTTTGAACGGAACATGATCGCCGCCGGGGAAAAATCCGTACAGGTCGAGTTTGTCGGCAAGGCCGACAGTCTGTCCCGCTTCGAGCGCCAGGCTCTTCTCGAATCCCGTCACACCGATCGTCAACCGGCCATCTCCGATCCCCGCATGGTCGATATTGATCATAGCCCTGGTCGAGCTGATCGGCGCGAGAGGCTGTTCGACATAGAGCTGTGATCCGACGAGCCCCTGTTCTTCTCCGCTGAACGAGACAAATAAGATGGTTCGTGTGCCCCTTGCGCCTGCCGTCATAATTGCGCGGGCGACTTCCAACATCACTGCCGTGCCGGAGGCATTATCGTCTGCGCCGGGAAATAGCAAGCCGGCCTGTTGTCCGAAGTGGTCACGATGGGCGCCGATCACGAGGACCTCATGGGTCTTCTGCGGATCGCTGCCGGGCAAGAAGGCGAGTACATTTGTGAGGGAGCCTTCTTCCACGCTTGTCTGCCAAGCGAGCGAGCCCAATCGGCCGGTGCTGACCGATTGTGTGGCAGGGGAGCGATTCAGATGTTCTTGCAAGCCATGCAGTCGGTTTGGCGGTACATGATCCGGTGTAGCCAGAATCTGCTCGGCCAGAGTTGTGCTGATCCAGGCGCCAGGGAGCGTTTCTGAAGGGAGTGAGAGTCCATAAAAAGCACCGGGCTGTCCCGTGACACCCCGCCGGCCCTCATAGGAGCTGAGCACAGGCCCCGTGGCAGTGAGATAGCCGATGGCGCCTCTCTGACGCGCGAGGCGCACCTTGTCCGCATGGCTGATGGCGCTCTTGTAATGGGTCGGTTTGCCTCGGAGAAACAAGACGATCGCGTTGGTGGCATCGACTCCGTCATAATCGTCAATCCCCTGGGCCTTGTCGACAATTCCATAACCGACAAAGACGATTGGCCCGCGAACTGCCGCGGAGGGTGAATCGAGGATCGGGAGATAGTCTCTCCCTGGTTGAAGGATGATCGAGTCATTGGCGGTTGAAATGCGGAGCGCCGGGTTCGGGGCTATCTTTGGCACTGTGACAGCCGCGGTCATGTATCCTTCTCCGTATCCATGGCCCTGCCTCGCAGGGCTGGTTGGATCGAGGCTAACGCTGGCCAATGAAAGACCCGAAACAAGAAATCTATCCGCGACCCATTTTGCCGAGTCAGCATCCTCCGTTGTTCCTGTTTGGCGGCCATTGTAGGCAGGGCTACTGAGTGTGGTCACGTCGGCAAGCATCCGATCTCCCGACAGGCCATCGAGGGCTCGAAGCCATGCACGATGGTCTTCCTCCGATTGGGCAAAGCATTGGCTTCCCAGCGGCAGCAGTATGAGGATGATCCCCAAGAGAGCGACCGTTGCAAGGAAGGAAGAACAGCCGCGCTGCGCACAGTTCATGCGATAAGCCTCTCGAGGTCGCGTGGACTATAACATAGTCTGACTGGTTCATTGCAGAGCAGCCTGTAGCAAGGTACTATGGCGAATGATAGGAACGAAGAAGCGATGACAGATCCAGCTCTACCCATGGACCGATCTCCGAACCGGCTCATCACAGAAGCCAGTCCCTATCTTCGCCAGCATGCGAAGAATCCGGTGGATTGGTATCCCTGGGGCAAGGAAGCCCTGTCACGGGCGAAAGCAGAGGACAAGCCGATTCTCTTGTCGATCGGGTATTCGGCCTGCCATTGGTGCCATGTCATGGCGCATGAATGTTTCGAAAACGGCGAGATTGCCGCGCTCATGAATCAAGACTTCATCAATGTGAAGGTTGATCGAGAAGAACGTCCAGATCTGGATGAGATCTACCAGAAAGCTGCCCAGGTGTTTCTCGGGCGGGGCGGGGGGTGGCCCCTCACGATGTTTCTAACCCCTGACCAGGAACCCTTTTATGGGGGGACGTATTTCCCACCGTCACCCCGGCATAATCTGCCGGGATTTCCTGAGGTCATGCGAGGTGTCGTCGAAGCCTATCGGAACCATCGAGAGGATGTCTGTAAGAACGTGGAGAAAGTCAAAACAGGATTGCTGCGGGTCGGGACTCCGCAACCCTCGACAGACCCCTTGACGGATGGTTTGTTTGACGAAGCGGCAAAGAGCCTCGGGCAGTTTTTCGATCCGGTCCACGGCGGATTCGGTGATGGGCCGAAGTTTCCCACGGTTCCCCCGCTGAGCCTGCTACTGCGTCAGACGGCTAGGACGAAAGACGTCTCCTATCAAGAACTCGTATTGTTACAGCTGAGAACTATGGCAGCCGGCGGAATCTACGACCATCTTGGCGGCGGTTTTCATCGCTACTCGGTGGACGGCCAGTGGCTGATTCCCCATTTCGAGAAGATGCTCTATGACAACGCCCAACTGGTACGGATCTATCTTGATGGATGGCGTCTCACCAGGGAGGATCGGTTTCGTGAGGTGGTGGGAGAGACCTTGGAGTACGTTCGCCGTGAACTCACGCATCCGGACGGCGCGTTCTATGCTGCACAGGATGCCGACAGTGAGGGGCATGAGGGAGCCTACTTCGTGTGGGGGCCGGGAGAAATTGTTTCGGTGCTGGGCGCCAATGCGGCTGAGGAGTTCTGCCGACACTATGGAGTGACGGAGAGCGGAAATTTTGAAGGCATGAACGTGTTGAATCGGCTCGGTGGGACTCAGATCGCGCCGGACGCGCTGCAAGCGTTGCGGCATGCCAGGGTGAAATTGTTAGCAGCACGAGAGCGTAGGATAAAACCGGAGCGGGATGACAATATTCTCACGAGTTGGAACGCGATGATGGTCTCCGCCTACCTTGATGCCTACCAGGCATTCGGGCTTCCCGCCTATCTCACTGCCGCCGAACGGGCGCTCACATTCCTCTTGGACTATGCGGTTGAGAACGGGCGGGTCTATCGTGCGGTCACGGCAGGGAAGGGGCGTGTGAATGGATACCTGGACGATGCAGCTTGTCTCGCCGCTGCGTTGTTGGATGCGTTTGAGGCGACGTCGCATCGGTGGTATCTGGAGCAGGCTCGCGAGATGACGGACCATCTGCTGGATCGATATTGGGATGAGGGAGCGGGCGGGTGCTTTTATACCAGTCGCGACCATGAAGCCCTTCTTCATCGCATGAAGTCCGGAACTGATAGCGCGATTCCATCCGGCAATGCTATTGTCGCCTTGGTCTTGTTGAGACTCTTCTCTTTCACAAGAGAGCAGCAGTATTATGATCGGGCAGAGCATCTATTTCGGGTCTTCCGGAGCGTGATGGGGCATAACGCCTATGGTTCATCAGCCATGCTCTGTTCGCTAGATTGGTACCTGACGACGCCGAAGGAAATTGTGGTCCTTGGCACTCGCGGCGATGCACGAACCGAATCGTTGCTCTCGACGGTTCATCAGCGGTATCTGCCGAATCGTACGGTGCTGGTGGCCGACACGACTCGTCGTGTCGGGGAATCCGACTTGCCGCTTGCCGCAGGGAAGGCGACGGTGAATGGGCACCCGACGGCATTTGTGTGTCATCGTCAGACTTGTTCGTCTCCAGTGACGGAGCGCCGGCAGCTGGAGCTGTTATTGTAGGAGGTTGCGTGGACGGCGGCGATTCGGGGAAAGGGTTGTACGATCATCTCTACCGCCGATTTTTTGAAAATCGCGCCAAGCACCAGGGCTACGATTTTCAGCATGCTCCAAGTGGGAGCGCTCCGGCGCCGATCGTTACATTTCAGGATCGCCTTCGATGGTGGACTTGGGGCCGGTGGAAACGGCGGAAAGTCATCTTGGCGGCACGCGACCGGTTCCAGCAGGACATTTTGGATATCAAGAAACGATCGTAACTGCTCAGGTGGATAGCTTTTAGCCCGCATACTCATAGATAGACTTCAGTCTGCAGTCTCCAGCCTAAATACCTGGGCCGCTACGAAATGGAACCATATTCCCGCCTTCACCTGTCGTTTCGATTGCAACAATTCAACAGGATTCCTATAATTCAGCATTGTTGCTGCTTGACCGGAAATGCCCATGCTCGCAAAGGTTCTCAGTGCTGCACTCGTCGGTATCGATGCCCATCTGATCGATGTGGAAGTCGACATCGTTGGAGGGCTTCCCCAATTCTCGGTCGTGGGGCTTCCGGATGCGACGGTGCGGGAGAGCCGCGACCGTGTCCGCTCCGCGCTCAAGAATACCGGTTTCCACTTTCCTGCCAAGAAGATTACCGTAAATCTCGCTCCCGCGGGAATCAAGAAGGAGGGGCCAGGGCTTGATCTGGCCATTGCCATCGGCATTCTCGTCGCGGAAGAAGTCATTCTGCCTCAGCATGTACAAGACTGTGTGTGTGTCGGCGAACTCTCGTTGGACGGGCATATCAAGGCGATTGCAGGCGCCTTATCCATCGGGATTGCCTGTCGGCCCGGGTATCGGCTGCTCTTACCGGCTGAAAATAGCCAAGAATCGTCTATGGTAGAAGGTGTGAGGGCATACCCTATTCACACGCTTCCTGAGGCTGTGGCATTTCTGAATGGTACGGTGTCTCTGAGCCCGGCGCAGGCTGACAGGAACCAGTTCTTTTCGACAGGCCCTATCGAGGACGACTATAGCGAAGTGAAGGGACAGGACCATGCGAAGCGGGCACTGGAGGTCGCTGCAGCTGGGGGCCACAATGTCCTGATGGTGGGACCGCCTGGGTCAGGCAAAACCATGTTAGCCAAACGTCTCACGACGATTTTGCCCCTGATGGACCCGGAAGAAGCGATTGAAACCACCCGTGTCCATAGCATAGCCGGCCAATTGCCGGCTCATTATTCGTTGTTGACGGTCCGCCCGTTTCGCGCCCCGCATCATAGTATTTCCGATGCCGGACTCATCGGAGGCGGGGCCGTTCCCCGGCCTGGCGAAGTGTCGTTAGCACACAATGGCGTGTTGTTCTTGGACGAGTCTCCGGAGTTTCGCCGGCCGGTCTTGGACGGATTGCGGCAACCATTGGAAGATGGGCATGTCACCCTCACCAGGGCCAGCGGGTCGCTGCGCTATCCTGCGCGCTTCATGTTGATTGCCGCGATGAATCCCTGTCCCTGCGGATACTACGGGGATCGAACGCGTGAATGTGTCTGCAGCCCGCAGCAAATTCGTCGCTATCGAGCCAAGTTGTCAGGGCCTCTTCAAGACAGACTCGATATTCACATCGAGGTTCCAGCGGTCTCCGTGCGAGACTTGCATGATCACGGCCCTCTGCCGGAGAGTTCCGCCACAATTCGCGCGCGTGTCCTCGGAGCGAGGGATCTTCAGCGGCGACGATATCGTGATGCCGGGATTCACGCGAATGCCCAGTTGAAGCCGAGGCTCCTGAAGCAGTACTGTGGCCTGGAGGCTCCGGCTCAAGAACTCCTAGGGCGGGCTTTGACCAAGCTCGGCTTGTCTGCCCGGGCCCATGGGCGCATTGTACGGGTGGCGAGAACTATCGCCGATCTCGCTGGGTCTGATAATATTGAACCGCTGCATGTGGCGGAAGCTATTCAATATCGCAGTCTCGACCGGCGAATGGAGTTTTGAGGATCATTTGTGTGGCCCTCGATGAAAGTCTTTTTGTGGTGGTTCGCTGTCGGCTCTACCATGGCGCTGGCGGTGATTTTGCTGCAAGGCGGTATTCGGGAGGCTATGCAAACGCAGGGGTCCGTGTGGGGACTGAAGTTGGTGGAAGTGCTTACGACCATCGTGGGAGGGGGACTGCTCGGCGGCTGTGTCGCACTGATTTTGGATCGTATCAAGAAGTCAT
This sequence comes from Nitrospirota bacterium, assembly GCA_016219645.1. Classification (NCBI taxonomy): domain Bacteria; kingdom Pseudomonadati; phylum Nitrospirota; species Nitrospirota bacterium. Next base: position 167,438 of record JACRLR010000007.1, on the reverse strand, counting down.
AACAGCCTCGACAACCGTGAATCGTGAAGCGTATCTCGTGAAAATATTGCAGCCGGTTCTTTGGCGAGAGACGAACGACGCTTCACGAACGACGGACGAAGAGGAAGGCCACATATGGATATAGAAGTCGGTTCGAACCTGTATCGCGATACAGATGGCATGATTGAAATAGAAGGCGTTCCCCAGATTCAAGTGGCGCTGAAACCGACGACGGGCGACTTACTCGTCACCTTTGCGTTGTTCGACGCAGGCGGAAAAGTGACGGCAAAACTCATCGACAGTACCCTGATGATCAACGAACGGCGTGCCTACGAAGTGAATGCGACGTCGAAGAGTCTCCGGTTCACACACGCAGTCTCGGGGACCGTCGTCTTACAAATCGATGTGAAAGCGCCTGGCGTGGTGGCCTTGACGAAAGGGGAGTTCCACACGATGAAAGGCCATGTGTTCCAGGTGTCTCCCACCGGATGGAACATCGACAAATTGCGTGTCAGCGGCACAATGCACGATCTAAAGGGAGGGTCTGTCGTCCTGGGCTGAAGAGTCTTGTTCATCTGGTCTATTCGGTCTATCTGGTCTGTCTTGTCACTCGGTCGAGTAAGATCGACTCTTAGCTAACCAGACAGACCAGATCAACCAGATAGACCGGCCTTTCGCCTGTTAGCCCGCGATCGTTGGTACGATGACGATCTGCCTGTCTTTCAACTCCACGGTCGCGGTATCTCCATCGCGCAGTTCTCCCTTGACCAATTGACGCGCCATCGGCGTCTCAACCTCCTGTTGGATCAATCGCTTCAACGGCCTCGCCCCATAGGTGGGATCGTAGCCGCGTTCACCCAGATAGCGTAGGGCTTCTGGCGTCACGGACAACGAGATCCGTCGTTCTGTCAAACGTGTCCGCAACCGCTCGAGTTGGATCTCCACGATCTTCGTGAGCTGTTCGGTTCCCAGAGCATGGAATACCACGGTCTCGTCGACACGGTTCAAAAATTCAGGACGGAAGTGCTCCCGTAGCTCTACCATGACGAGAGCGCAGACCTCGTCATAGGAGGCATGCCGCTGCTGCGCGTCAAGAATTTGCGGGCTGCCGATGTTCGACGTCATGATCAAGACGGTATTCTTGAAATCGACGGTCCGGCCCTGAGAATCTGTCAATCGTCCGTCATCCAAGACTTGGAGTAAGACGTTGAAGACGTCGTGATGGGCTTTTTCGATTTCGTCGAACAGGATGACGGAAAATGGGCGCCTCCGGACGGCTTCTGTCAGTTGTCCGCCCTCTTCATAGCCGATATAGCCCGGAGGGGCTCCGATCAGGCGGGCCACCGTGTGTTTTTCCATGTACTCGGACATATCGATTCGAATCAGATTGGCATCGTTATCAAAGAGTGTTGCGGCAAGGGTCCGTGCCAACTCGGTCTTTCCAACTCCGGTCGGGCCAAGGAACAGAAACGAGCCAATGGGCCGATTTGGGTCTTTGATGCCGGAACGCGCACGGAGGACGGCATCGGCAACTGCCTCCACCGCTTCATCCTGGCCCACCACGCGCTGATGGAGCAACTCGCCCAACTTGAGGAGCTTTTCCGTTTCACCTTCGACCAGCCGGGCGACGGGGATTCCGGTCCAGCGACTCACGATAGCTGCGATATCATCTTCGTCGACTTCTTCTTTGAGCAACCGGCTTTCACCCTGCTTCTTGCCGAGCTGTTCCTGTTCCAAGGTGAGTTCCCGCTCGAGACGAGGCAACTCTCCGTAGCGCAGCTCTGCGACTCGATTGAGATCGTAGGCCCGTTCCGCCCGTTCCATCTCCTGCTTGATCCCCTCCATCGCTTCGCGAGTCTTTCGCAGCCGTGCCACCGAGGCTTTTTCCGAATCCCATCGAGTCTTGAGCGCCTGCAGATCGCCCTGTTTCTCACCCAGTTCCAGCTCAAGTGTGGTGAGCCGGGCCTGGCTGGACGGATCCTGTTCTTTCCGTAAGGCTTCCCGCTCAATCTCCAGCTGCAACACCTTGCGGGAGACTTCGTCGAGTTCCGCGGGCAAACTGTCGATTTCAGTACGCAGGCGGGCTGCCGCTTCATCGACCAGATCGATGGCCTTATCCGGCAAAAAGCGGTCGGCGATATACCGGTTCGAGAGTTTCGCCGCAGCGACCAGTGCGGCGTCTTTGATACGCACGCCGTGGTGCACTTCGTAACGTTCCTTGAGCCCCCGCAGAATCGAGATGGTATCTTCCACCATCGGCTGATCGACCAACACGGTCTGAAACCGCCGCTCCAAGGCGGCATCCTTCTCAATATGCTTTCGATACTCATCCAGCGTCGTCGCGCCGATCAAGTGCAATTCGCCGCGGGCCAACAAGGGCTTGAGCAGATTGGCCGCATCCATGGCTCCCTCTGCTGCCCCAGCTCCCACGACCGTATGCAGTTCATCGATGAAAAGCAGGATTTGTCCCTCTGCCGCCTGCACCTCTTTGAGAACAGCCTTCAATCGTTCCTCAAATTCGCCGCGGAACTTCGCGCCGGCCACCAATGATCCCATATCGAGGGTCACGACGCGTTTCTTTTTCAGCCCTTCGGGCACATCCCCCTTGATAATGCGAGTGGCAAGTCCTTCGACGATGGCTGTTTTCCCGACGCCCGGCTCGCCGATGAGTACGGGGTTGTTTTTGGTTCTCCGTGACAGAATCTGCACGACTCGACGGATTTCCTCGTCGCGTCCTATGACAGGATCCAGTTTTCCTTGCCCCGCGAACCTGGTGAGGTCGCGGCCGTACTTTTCTAAAGCCTGGTATGTACTTTCCGGATCCTGGCTCGTGACACGTTGAGACCCTCGTATCTGCTGAAGTGCTCCTAACAGCCGTTCCTTCGTCAGGCCGAGTTTCTTAAAGACTCCCCCCTCCTGGGCCATGGCGAGGATGACATGTTCGACGCTGAGATAGTCGTCTTTCAACGTACGTTGTTCGTCTTCGGCCTTGGCCAGGACTTGGCTCAGCCGGGCGGCGATGTGGAGCTGGCCTGGGCTTGCTCCGGCCCCCTGTACTTGAGGCAGTTTTGCGAGTGCCTGTTCCACTGCCTGATGAACAGAGGACAGCGACAGCCCTGCTTGTTCGAGGAGGGAGGACGCGAGACCTCCGTCCTGTTCCACGAACGCAAGCAGGAGGTGCTCCACCTCGATCCCCTGATGACTTCGTCTCGAGGCATGAGACGACGCAGTCTGGAGCGCCTCTTGTAGTTTGATTGTGATGCGATTCATGTCCATCGTTCGGTCCTCTCAGTTCACCCGTGTGACTCGATACCAGTCACATAATCATAGGATGGAGGAAGTCAACCTCTCATGAGCATTCATTGGCTTGACCGGACAAGTTCCCACAGACTATTGTCTTTCATGCCCCGCATTCTCACCGAAACACTGGCACTCTATCGGAACGCCTTGCGCAAAACTGGACGGTCCCTCGTCCGGGGCTGGATGGCCATAATAGCCGTGGTGGGATTCGGCTTCTTGCTCATGGTGGCAAGCCAGATCGCATCGCCGCTCGGCATGGTCGGAGGGTTTCTGCTGGGCGCGGTGAATGCGCTCTTGGTCGGCGCCACCCTGAGTCTGATCGAGCAATCGATCAGCCCCACAGGAGCCCTCACCTTCCGCGACATTGTCGGCAGTGTCGGTCATTACTTCTGGGATGTCATCGGCGTTGGGTTTATCATGTGGCTGCCGCTGATGGCGCTCGATATGACGATGCAGACGAATCCCTATGGGCAACTCCTCTCGTACGGTGTTTTTCTGCTCCTCTTTCTCTTGCTCAACCCGGCGCCGGAGATTATCTATCAAGTGCGGCATGGTTCTCCGTTGGAGGTGTTCAAGACCTCCTATGAGTTCGTCCTTGAGAATTGGATCGAATGGTTTCTTCCGTTTGCGGTGATTCTCATCCCCATCATCCTCTCACCCATGGGGCTGCAATCGCTCTTTTCTCTCTCCAGTCGCCTGGGGAGGGGGGCAGGTTTGGATTTTTCCCAGCTCCTCGTGCTGCCGTTCACGATCCTCGGAGGTTGGCTGGACTACGTGGGGATTCCCTCTTCAATCAGTTGGTATCTCGGGATCCTATTGACGCCACCCCTTGCTGTGGCGATGTTGTTGTTTCGTGGCCATCTCTTTGCATCGCTGCATGGGGTATCGCGCCGCCAGCGCCGATTTATTTCGCCATTCAACTAGCCAGCATTATTTATGACTCTTCTCCTGCAATCGCCAATCCGCTGTTGCGACAAGCCTGGGCCGGCGGGCTCGCCCCTCAGACCTTCGACGTACTGCATGAGTACGCCTCAGGTCCTCCGGGCTCCGCGCGCCGGTCTCACAACGCGGCTTGGCGATTTCGCCACGAACAGTCATGAATAATGCGGGCTAGAGATGAGCCGTGAGGATGGTACGGGCGGGCGCTTGTTTGCCTGATTGCTTGAGTGACATGGGAAAATAGTGTATGGAATTGCCTACAGCTGATACAGATATCGTCGATTTCCAAGGCTGAGAAAGGGCCTCTCCCTTGCGCTTATCGATTTTCTGGCGGATTGTCTTGACCTCTGTTGTCATCATCGTGGTGATGGCAGGGGTGAACCTATACGCGTTGTTTCAACTGCGCCAGCTGACTTCGCTGAGCGCCAACATGGCTACGCACCATTACCCGGCGATCGAATCGGCCAAACGGCTGCTCGGGGTGCTCTATGCCCAACTCAACAGCGAAAAGAAGTATCTGGCCGTACGCGATGCCACGTTCCTGCAACATTTCGATGAAGAGGTCGACGAATTTCATCGTGGACTCCAGAGTCTCGAAACGCAGGAACTCACGCCCAAAGGGATTCAACTCCTTCAAGACACCAAGCACCTACAGCAAGAACGCCTGATGATCTTTCGCGCGGAGTTGGAGCATGGCGGGTCGCCCGCCACTTCTCCGTCCGTGGGCTATGAGGGCCGGAGAGATGCTTTGATGGACCGCATCACTGCCACACTCCAGCAGTTTATCAATCTTCACGAGACCGGCATCAGTGTCGGTGTGAGCCGGTCACGGGAAAGTTCGGCGCAAGCCGAAGCGGTGACGGAGCAATTGGTATTGCTCGCGCTTGTCTTCGGCATTGCACTCGCCGGCGTGGCCAGTTTTACGGTCCTGCGCCCGCTTCGACAAGTCCAGAACCATATCAAACAGATCGGGCAGGGAAATTTTCGCACGTCGCTGAATATCCGGGCCCCCAGTGAGCTGCGAGACCTCGTCGACTCCGTGAATTGGATGGGCACAAAACTACAAGAACTGGATGATATGAAGGGGGAGTTCCTGGCCCATGTCTCCCACGAATTACGCACACCCATGGCTTCGATCCAGGAAGGGACTCATTTGCTGCTCGATGAAATTCCCGGCCCCCTATCGCAAGAACAGCGCACGACCTTACGCATCATGGCAGACAGCAGCCGCCGACTGATCACTCTCATCTCGACCATTCTCGATCTCTCAAAAATGGACGCTGGCATGATGGAATACCGGATCGTCCCGACCGATCTCAAGCGGATCACAGATATGTCGGTTAACAAGGTGCAACTCCTTGCCGATGCCAAGCACGTGCAACTGTTGCTGGAAGCGCCGGAACAACGTGTCTGGGTGAAGGCGGATGCGCTGAGAGTCGAACAAGTGCTTGATAACCTGCTCTCAAATGCATTGAAATTCAGCTCGGAAGGGGGCATTGTGAAAGTGCTCATGAGGCCGGATCAAAGAGCGGGAGTCCTCGAAGTGAGCGTGACAGATGGAGGTCCCGGTATTCAGGCCGAAGACCTTCCCTATATCTTTGAACGTTTCTATCAAGGGCGCACAAAGGCCAAGCACGGGACGCCAGGCAGTGGGCTGGGCTTGGCCCTGGCAAAAAAAGTGGTCGAGGCGCATGGAGGACGGATTTGGATCGAAAGCGAAGTCAAAAAGGGGACGACGGTACGATTCGTTCTCCCCCTCACGAAGCCGGGAGAAATAGCATGAAGGCTGCCCACGGTTTCATCTGGGGAGCCTTGTATTGTCTCGTTCTGGCTGGATGTGCGGCATGGTCGCCTGCGCCACAGTTTTCCCAACCCTACTTCGTCGTGGATGCGGGAGAGGCCAGACTCCTTCATTCCTTGGCAAAAAAGCAAGAGGCGCTCATCCCCAAGTGTGCCGAGCATAATTCCTGTGATCATGTGTACTTTACACGCGCACTGCTGGGGCTCTACGAAAGTCGGGATAGCGCGTCGAAGTATTTCGAGAAAGTCATCGCCGTGTCGCCCAAAAGCCAGATGGCCTCCTCTAGTAAGCTCTGGTTACAATTACTTGAGTACCACAGCTCCCCCACGGAGCAGACCTGGGTCCAGTCCGTCATAGCGGCTCCAGCCATATCAGAGAGTCAGGCGATCCTGGGGCAGGCATCCGATCGTCTGGTGCGAGACTTGCTAGACAGAGAGCTGACGATCCAACAACTGCGGGCAATGAAGGAAGCCGACGCCCAATCCCTGGAGGGCCTCCAGCGTGAATTAGCCGAGCGTGACCGGAAAGGGGATACGGCCAGCGGAAGGAGAGATCTCAAAGATTCCGCTCGAGGCCTATCGGATACAGGTATGGTGCTGTCGCTGCAAAAGCAATTGTCTGATCGAGAGAAGAAAATAGAGGAGTTGGCGAGCCAGCTGGAAGCATTGAAGCGCATCGATCAGGAAATGCGGGATAAGGTTCGTCCCGTTCGTCCCCCATCGACGATCGCACCGTCTCCGACCGTGCCGGAACCGGTAACACCGTAGAAGGAGTTTCATGGAAAAGGAACATATTCTCGTAGTCGACGATGAAGAAGGACTGCTGCATCTTGTCAAGATGCGGTTGACCGCTATGGGTTTTGACGTCACTGGTTGCACAACCGGACGTGAGGCCATCGCGGCAGCCAAGAAAGACCGGTTCGACCTTGTCGTTGCCGACCTCCGGCTGGGCAGCGAAGACGGGTTAGATGTGACGGAAGAATTGCTGCGGATTCATCCGGGCCTTCCGGTGATCATCTTGACGGCCCACGGCAGTATCCCCAATGCCGTGGAAGCGATGCAGCGGGGAGCCTTCGGCTATCTCACGAAACCGTTCGATGACAAAGAACTCAAGGCCAAAATCGAGGAAGGGCTTTCTCCACAACGGATGAGAGGAGAGATTCAGCGACTGAAGTCTCTCGTCAACGAATTGTATGGAATGGAAAACATCGTCGCGCGGAGTCCGGCGATGCAGCGCATCCTCCAGCAGGTAGTGCAGGTGGCGGATTCGGACGCGACCATTCTTCTTTTCGGGGAAACTGGTACCGGCAAAGAAGTCTTGGCCCGTGTCATTCATGCGAACAGCCGACGGAGTAAGGGGCCGTTTGTCGCCCTGAATTGCGCGGCCATCCCCGAAACGCTCTTCGAGTCCGAACTCTTCGGGCACGTGCGCGGTGCGTTTACCAGCGCCCATGGCGCGAAGCGAGGGCTGTTTCAAAGCGCCAACGGTGGTACGCTTTTTCTTGACGAGATCGGCGAAATACCGCTCTCGATGCAGGTCAAATTGTTGCGGGCTGTGCAGGAACGGGAAGTCCGCGAAGTGGGCTCTGAAGTCTCGACGAAGATCGATGTGCGGATTGTTGCCGCAACCAATAAAGACCTCGGTGAAGCGGTCAAGAACGGCTCATTCCGGAACGATCTGTACTATCGTATTTCGGTTGTCCCGTTGTTTATCCCACCGCTTCGCGATCGTCGAGAAGACATCCCCTTGTTGGCACAACACTTCCTGACCGCGAGTGCGAAACGGGCGAATAAGAGCTTGCGTGGCTTTACGCCGGCTGCACTCAATCGATTGATCACTCATCCCTGGCCTGGCAATGTCCGCGAATTGGAAAATGTCGTTGAGAAGGCCGCCGTGATGACCCGTCAGGACATGATTACCCCCGACCTGTTACCTTCGATGGGCACATCACCGGATGCGCCGCTCAAGCCACTGACGGAAGCAAAGGAAGAGTTTGAGAAGACCTATCTCAAGAATGTGCTGGAACTGACCGGTGGCAATATCTCTCGTGCCGCCCAATTTGCTGGGCGCTATCGGGCGGATTTCTACAAAATGCTCAGGAAGTATGGTCTGCATCCCTCGACCCTCAAGGCCAAAGCAGAAGCAGATCTGGAAGAGATGGATGAACAGGGCGACCTTACGGAGGCCGAACGCTAGCACACTGGTCAAACACTACTTTTCATCCCTTATTTTCTTCCAAGGGTAGCCTGGTCAGTCCTCGAGTACGCGCGTTCCGCGAGCAGGAGGACAGCCAGGTTGCCCTCCACTTCCCCTTCGCTTGCTGCCTCATTCACCCCGGTGTTAAGATCGCCCACGACCGGAGGAACCGATGCCCAATATCTTGCTCCTAGTTTCACCGAGCTGTGGAGCCTGCCCGTCAGCAAAAAGTTTGTGGAAACAGTTGCGGGTGAAATATAGCTTCAGTTATCGCGAGGTAGATATTACGACAGAGGATGGGAGAAACCTCGCAGATCGACATTCGGTAAGGGCGGTGCCGGCTACGATCATTGATGGGCGGCTCACGTTTGTTGGTGTGCCGAGCCGGGAGAGCGCTGAGAAGGCGTTGCAGCTCAAAATGAAACCGCGCGAGTAGGGGACGGATCACTCTATGATCGACGAGGATAATGAATTGCCAGAGCTCCCTGTCATCGAGAAGGGACCTCCGCCGGATTGTCCCATGTGCGGTGACCCGATGGCGTTTATCGATGGCGACTGGTGCTGCGTGGATTGTAACGGAGAGCTCTTGGGGCCGGAAACCGGCTAGTACAAGGAATGGTTAATGGTTGATGATGAATGGTGCATGGTACATGTCGGATCAACGCGCATTCTTTATTCACCATCAGCCATTAACCATTCAATACTAGATGCTTCGCATCGTCACAGGTCCTTTTCATCCAGTTCTTGAACGTGCCCTGGTCGAGGACCTTCGCTCCTGTAAAACTGAAGATCCCTTTGCTCCACTCGCCGTCATTGTCCCCTCGGCCTCTCTGGTCGAGCATCTGAATGAAGTACTCACTCATCATGAGCCGCGCGCATTCCTCAATGTACACTTTCTAACGTTCCACCAACTGGCCCTCCGTCTGCGTGATGATCTCTCGCCGGTCTCTGAGACCAGTCAGGCGTCGCCTCTGCAACTGGTCGACGATTTCTTCTGTGAGCAATTGGTGCGGCAGGTGGTTCGACGAAAGCTTCCAGGGCTTGAACCTCTCACGCGGCTGCCTCCCTCACCAGGAACCTGGAAAGGTCTCTGGGCGACGGTTCGCGATTTGAAAGACGCGGTGGTTGCGCCGGCAACGGCATTGAAGGCACTCACGGAAGGGGTATTTGAAGAAGAAGACCAAGTCTGGCTCCATTCCATATTCACGCTGCATGCAGCCGTCAAGGAAGCCAGTCGGTCTCTCGGAGTCGGCTCTCCGGATGACCTGGCTGCTTCATTCGGCCAAGATCTCTCAGGTTCCTCGTTTTTCAAGGGGCTGCAACACCTCTTCTACTATGGCTTTTACGATCTTTCGCAGGTCCAACTGTCATTCTTTCAATCGGTCACGTGCGTTGTGCCGACCACGTTGTATTTTCCATTGCAAGACCGCCAGGCCTTTCGCTTTGCCCGCCAATTCTTTGAACGCCATCTTCTTCCGCTGGCAGACAGCCATGAGGATCGGAGTGGGGAAGGGGACCGAACCGCAACATCGGAATTAGTCGAACTCTCCGTGATAAACGTTATCGGGGTTGAGGAGGAATTGGCGACGGTCTGTCGTGAAATTCTGACCTTAACCGAGGTGAACGGCTATCGTTTCGATGAGATCGGAGTGGTGGCACGTACATTGGAGCCCTATCAGGCTCGGCTCCAGTCGGTGTTTGATCGTCATCTGGTGCCCTTCACGTCAACGGCCGGGAAGCCGCTGGCGCGCGAACCATTGGTCAAAGTTCTCTTGCGCCTGGCATCGCTCCCATTGAACGACTTCGACCGCGCGGCCATGCTGGATGTGATCACATCTCCGTTCTATTGTCGCTCACAGGGCGGCGACTCCTCCAGCACGAATTTCCGTCCCGATATCTGGCGTTCGCTGGTCTACACCTTGGGTATTACGAAAGGGGAGGTGGAGTGGAAGCGTTTGGGATCGCCGGCCAGTTTGTCGATTCTCCGCGATGCAGAGGCAGGATCTGACGAAGACGATGTGACAACGGTCGGGAGATTCGAGGTGACTCAGCTCACATATTTATGGGAAGTCGTGTCGCAACTGATCCATGAATGTCGGACTCTTCCAGCTCAAGGATCGATTGGAACCTTGACCGATGCATTTCTCGCCCTGGTGAAATCCCATATTCACGTACCGGACCTATTCGATGGAACATCAGCCGAGTCATCCGGGCCGACAACTCTCACTGAGGTTGGCTTACTGATTCGATCTGCGCTGGACCGATTGCTAGAGTTGGACCCGCTCGGAGGAGATCTCTCTTGGGAGGAGTGGGTCCAATTGTTTCAGCGAGTTTTGGATGAAACGAGCATCCCCATCGAAGAGGGACGGCACCAGGGTGTTCAGGTGTTGGATGCCATGACGGCTCGAGGTCGGATATTTCGCACGCTCTTTGTGCTTGGCATGAACGAGAAGGTTTTTCCACGATACGTGCAGGAAGACCCCTTTCTTCGTGACCGGCAACGAACCGTTCTGGAATCGACCCTGGGCTACAAGATTGATGAGAAATTAGCGGGACATGAAGAAGAGCGACTCTTGTTTGAGCTCCTCAGCCGGTCGGCAACCAATCGGCTGTATCTCTCGTACCAGCGAGCAGACGAAACAGGGCGGGTCATGGCGCCGTCTGGTTTTGTCGCTATCGCGATGCGCGATCCACGATTCGTCGGACAGCTTGAAGAGTCAGTCCCCCGACGGCTGACTCAACGGATCAGCAAACAGCCCTCAATTCAAGACCTGTTACCTGCCGAGGAGTTGGCCTTGGGTTGCCTGTTGCAAGGACAGGATGCGCTCCCGGTGCTCGATACAATAGGGCGAGACCGCCGCCTCTTGGAACAGGGGCTCGTAACACTGAAAACGATTGAACGAGAATCGCCTGAGCTGGGCCCTTTCGACGGCCTGATCGGCATACAGGCGTCTGAGTCACCGGCTGTCATCGATCGGAGTTTCTCGCCGACAGCATTGGAACGGTATGCGACCTGTCCCTTTCAGTACTTCGCGGAAAAAGTTCTTCGATTGGAGCCAGTACGACGGCTCCAGCAGGACCACCTGCCTCCCTTAACGATCGGAACTCTTGTGCATGCATCACTGCGACTGAGCTATGAACGGTTGGTGTCGCTTCAATGGCCTGATAGCTCACTGAATGAAGTTAGGGTGCGCTCTACGGTACAAGAGGCAGTCACCGAGGCCTTTGCCACCCATGCGGCAAGTCAGGGAACAGGGCATGCCCTGCTCTGGACGCTGGCGCGTGAACAGGTGGCTGAGTTGGTGACTGCTGCTGTCTCGTCGGACCAGGTGGAGTATCTTGCGACCGGATTCCGTCCTGTCGCTTTTGAAGCGTCCGTCCAGGGCGTTGTGCCACTGGAGTCCGATTCGTTGTCCGGCTCCATGAAGATTCATGGCGCCCTGGACCGTGTCGATTACCGAGCTGATCCACCAGCGCTCCGTATCGTGGACTATAAGTTTAAACAGGGTCATGACATCAGCGCCGTGGACCGCAACCTGGCCTTGTCGGCCGTGCGCGGATTGCGACTGCAACCGCCGCTCTATGCCAGCATGACTCTACCCTCGCTTCCCGCAGTAACCGATGTTCAATTGCTCTTTCTGGCCCCACAGTGGAAGCAACCGGTCTCTCGTTCAACGTTCGACGCGGGCCTCTGGACTGGCCATACCGGCGAAATGATCCGACAGACGCTCTCCACATTAGTTGCAGGCATCGTGAGAGGAGATTTTTTTATTCTTCCCGATGGCTATTGCGACTACTGCGAATTTTCCGGCGCCTGCCGCCGTCACGACGATATGGTTGGGTGGCGCTCGCACCAGTCATCTCAGGCCCGTGTCTTGCGCAAGTTGAGAAAACAGAAGGTGCACGATGAGTGATCTCCTGACACTCTCGGACTCCAAGGCTCGGCTCCTGGCAGAGACAACCTGGGACCACAATGTCGTGGTGATGGCGGGGGCCGGGACCGGCAAGACCACGATTCTTGTCAATCGCATCCTCAACCTTCTTCTAAGAGAACCAAGCCCCTTGGCCATCACGGAGATTGTGGCCCTTACTTTCACTAACAAGGCTGCGACTGAAATGAAGAAGCGGCTGCGCGAGCAGCTCCTTCGTTTGACAGAGCTGACCGATGATCTAATCTCCGTCTTCCGGACTCGCTATCATCTTTCCGCTGAACAGGTCGGCGAACGGGCCAAGGTTGCACTTGAGCAGATTGATAAAGCCCAGATCGGCACCCTGCATAGTTTTGCCGCACATCTCTTGCGGCTCCATCCGGTAGAGTCAGGAATTGATCCATTATTTCAAGAGGATGACGGGTCAAATTTTAAGGAATTGTTTGATTCATCTTGGGATTGTTGGTTGGACGACGAACTCGGATCAGCCGGATCACAGCATGACCGTTGGCGTCGAGTCCTGGCTGGGGTCACTCTCGACGATCTTCGGCAGTTTACCGAGGCTCTCGCCGGGGATTTTGTGGATCTCCATGAGCTGGAACGTCAGTGCCGATCCCTTCCCCTTGAGGGTCCCTTCCGAGACTGGATCGTCGCCATGCATAGCCGAGCCGCTGCTCTTCTTGCCATACAGGATCGACCCAAACGGCGTAAGGCAGAACAGATGCTGGCTGCTGCAGTGCAATCGATGACACTCCTGTTGGAGCAGGGGGTACCGGGGCTCATTCATCTCACAGAGGATGAACGGGCAACTTTGGAGAAAGACCTGGGAAAGGCGCCTACAGGATGGGATGAGATGGCATTTCAGGAGGCGGCTTCCATCATCGGGCTGGCCCAACAACTACTTACAGTTGACCAGTCCTACTTTCAGGACGTCGTGACACTCGTGAGACCCTTCCTCGATCAGATCCAGCACGGCTTTCTTACCTCCGGGTGGATTGCTTTCGATGGATTGCTGGCACGGGCCAAAACCCTCTTACGCGATCATTCGGCAGTCCGTGCCAGGATTAAACAAACCTATCGGGCAATCTTGGTCGATGAGTTTCAGGACACAGATCCGATCCAGTACGAGATCATCGTTTACCTTGGTGAACGGGCGGGCAGCCATCAGACCTCATGGCAGGACGTAGACTTAGAGCCGGGTAAATTATTTATCGTGGGAGATCCGAAGCAATCGATCTATGCCTTTCGCCGAGCCGACATCGAAGCCTTCGAACGAGTGGTGGAGAAAATTCAAGCTGCCGGGGGACGCGTCTATTCCCTGGTGACGAATTTTCGCAGCGACGGGGCCGTGCTCGACGTCGTGAACAATGTCTTTGACCGGCTCTTTCAACAGGCAGAACACATTCAGCCGGCCAATGAACCGCTGGCAGTCAGGCCGCAACGACAGCCTGAGGTCTCAGTCTCCGGTGTGCAGCTCCGACTCGTGACACCGAGAGAGGGCGACGAGGAGTTCGATGGTCAGGCTGCAACCAGGGAAGAGGCGGAAGCGCTAGCACGTTGGCTAAAGGAAGAGCTTCTCTCGGGGACGACGGTCATGGATCGCGATCGGCACAAAAGCCCGCTCCAGCCGGGACACATTGCACTGATTTTTAGGAAGTTGACCCAGACAGAGGTCTATCTCGATGCCCTTCGCCGCTATGACATCGCCTATATCACAGATGGGGAAAAGCATTTTTATCGGCGGCAGGAGGTCATCGATGTGGTCAACCTTCTCCGCGTCGTCGACAATCCGTACGACAGGATTGCGTTAGTAGGAGTCTTGCGATCTTCCCTTGGCGGCATGACGGATCGGGATCTGTTGGCCCTTCAGCAAAGAGAGGGGTTAGACTACCAGCATCGGGAAAGGCTATCTGCCTGGAACCATCCGCAGGCAGAACTGGTACGGCGGCTCTATGAGCATTTGGCTGAGCTGCATCGGCTCACCCCTTTTAGGCCTGTGCCTGACGCCATCGATCTCATCTTCGATAGATTGCCCATTCTGGAATTAGCTGCGGCATCGCTCCACGGCGAGCAAGGTGTGGCCAACCTGCGGAAGGTCCGGGAGATGGCCGAAGCATTGGCCGATCGTCCCCATCTCACCTTGACCGGGTTTGTTGACTTAATGATGACCAGAGTATCCGAGCAACCGGTTGAGGCGGAAAGCGCCCTGGCTGAGGAATCACTGGAGGCAATCCGCGTGTTGACCATCCATAAGGCCAAGGGATTGGAGTTTCCCGTGGTCATTCTTCCCGGACTGCACCAGGCGGCAAAAAATTCTCACAAAGGGCCATCCATTCATCATGATTGGTCGAGTCGCTGTTATAGTCTACGGCTTGGAAGCCGTTCGAATCTCGGAGCCCTGCTGGTGGAGATGAAGATGGCTGCGCGTGAAGAAGCGGAACAGCGGCGTCTCCTGTATGTCGGCATGACAAGAGCGCGCGATCTATTGGTCCTATCAGGCGGGCTGACCGCGAAGCCGGGACATGACACGGTTCTCTCTCTGCTTGGAGAAACAATTGTTGATGAGGTGAACCCTTCAGCGGCTGACCAAATTTGTATCGGAACGAGTCGGCTCACTCGAGTCATGACGTCGGCCACGAAGGAAGCGAGGCGGCATAGCCAAAAGTCTCTCTCCACCATGGCTCCTAAACCGCCCCTTGGTTCCATCCCCATCCGCCGCCAGGCCAGGAAGCTTGAATGGGAGAACCGCCGTACAACACCGCGACGAGTGACTCCTTCTAGTCTGACAGGTGGCCGAGTCGAGGGGGGGGCACCACATGCCGTGACAGGGAGAGATCCCGATGTGGCTCGGCTTACCGGGGTCTGTGCCCATGCGGTACTTGAACAGTGGGACTTTGCCAGACCCTGTTCCGAGATCGGTATTGTGATCGAACAGACGATTGATCGCTATATAGGGCAAAATCATTCTCGAATGAGGGCCGATATGACGGAGGATCTTGCGGGTCTCTTCGAGCGCTTCCTTTCCTCCGAACCATACGGGAGATTGCAACGTGCGACGGTGCTTGGGCGAGAAGTCCCATTCGTCATGTCGGTAGGCGAATTTCAACTGATGGAAGGGGCGATAGACCTGATTTACAGGCTTGACGACCGGATCTGGATCGCCGACTATAAGACAGATGATGTGGCAGCTGAGGACGTACGGCGCAAGGTGGATTATTACCGATCTCAAGCCGAGAGTTATTCTCAGGCCGTTGCAACTGCATTAGGAGTCCCGTCTCTCTCGTTTCAGTTTATTTTTTTGCGGCTTGGCCTCGCCGTCGATGTCTAGCCGACCGTTCTTAGGTTTGTTCGGTGTATCTGGTTTGTCTGGTGTCTTTGGTTGACCCGGAGGAACAAAATAAACCAGATACACCAAACAAACCAAATGAACCAGATAAACGTCCCATGACTGTCTCGCCGGAAGAATTCAATGCCTGGATCCAAGAGGCACTTGCCGGATTGCCGGCCCGTTTCGCGAGGCTCGCCGACGAGGTCTCTTTCGTGGTCGAAGAGGAGCCTTCGTCCGATATCCTGCGAGATCTTGAATTAGAGTCAGAAGACGATCTGTTAGGTCTGTATCAGGGCGTCCCGATCGATGAGACGTCGTTTTTCCAGCCTGCCGGTGAGCTCCCCGCCCGTATCGCTATCTATCGAGGGCCTATACTCCGCCTTTGCCGGACGAAGGCCGAAGTTATTCACGAGGTCCGTGACACAGTGGTCCATGAGCTGGGACATCATGTCGGACTTGATGACGACGAGATGCCGTATTAACAGGATGCTGAAAAAGTCTGCCAGCTTCGTTCTCGGCTCATCGAAATCCTCAACGTACCCCCGAGGGTACGCCTCCGGTTTCGACTCGCCTGCGGCCTTGCTGGACAAACTTTTTGAGCATCCTGCTGGACTGTTCTCCCGTCATGCGTACGAACCTCGAAGTTCGCTCGGGCCAACATCGATTTTACGAATCTCCTAAGATTTGGCTTGAATCAAGGTCCTCCGCTGATATCCAAGGACAAGCATGAAGACTCCCACCACGACCATAGGGAAGGAAAGGAGTTGGCCCATGGAAAAGGATCCGAGGACAAACCCAAGCTGGGCATCCGGTTCGCGAAAGAATTCCACGATCATCCGACAGACTCCATAGCCTGCGATGAAGCTCCAGAAGAGGGTGCCGGGCGGTGGTGCGGTTTTTGAGATGACCCATATCAGGGTAAACAGGAACAGGCCTTCAAGCCCTGCCTCATACAGCTGTGAGGGATGGCGGCAAGCTGGCCCCCCGCTTGGAAAAACCATGCACCAGTCGACATCGGTAGCTCGGCCGTACAATTCCCCGTTGATGAAATTGCCGAGTCGTCCGAATCCCAGCCCGATGGGGGTCGCGGCTGCTGCCAAGTCTGCGATCTGATAGGCGGGAATGCCCTGGCGCTGACTGAACCAAAATAAGGCGACGATGACGCCAAGTAGACCACCGTGGAAGGACATGCCTCCCTCCCAAACAGCCACGATACTGAGTGGGTGTTGCACATAGTATGAAAAATTGTAGAAGAGCGTGTAGCCGAGTCTCCCTCCGATAAACACCCCGAACGCTGCCCACACGATCATATTGTAGACCTGATCCTTCGTCATGGAGAGGCCCTTCGATTCCACTCGACGTCGGATCAGGAAATAGGCACCAGCCAGTCCGATCAGATACATCAGACCATACCAGCGAAACTGCAGGGGTCCCAGCTCAAGGAAGACCGGGCTAATGTTGGGATAAGGGATCGCGTGCAACCGAGTCATTAGTGCGTCATGTGGCATATTGCTGGATCATAGGTGAGGGTCTCACCCATTGCAAGCAGCCGATCGCCTCTTGAGAAATCGATCCTGACCGTTGCCCAGAGCCGGCTTGAGCGATCTGCAACTTTCGCATGTTGGTTTTCTGTCACGCCTGTGTCACGATCTGTGAGGAAAACGCAACTGAAAATTAATCCAATTTAATTGTAGGATGGGGTTGTGACACATCCTGGCAGTCTGCCGGAATCGTCACAACCTGCTCCGGCAAACCATCCGCAGGCACCTGGGTCACGCTCGTCCTGGAAAAATCTTCAACATATTCCGATCAGTAGGCTTCTAGTTTCTTGGAGCCTGCTGTCTCGCTTCTGACCACATCTCCTTGGTCTCGCGCCAGGCATGACTTGGCAGACTCCTAGAGAATGTCGTAGCTCTGCCCCTGGCACGCTTACTGCTGTATCGATAGAGCGTCAGCAGCCAGGTTGTCGGCAGTCACATGTCCGATTTAACTGCATTGAGGAGGTTCACCATGTCAGACCAGGGACGTCAGGTAGCGAAAGTCGCAGCGTTGCTCGCAGGCGGGGTGGTGGTTGGAGCGGGAATTGGATTACTTATTGCGCCGCAAACGGGCGTAGACACCCGGCGTGGTGTCGGTCGCTATGCAAAGAAAGCCCAGGTGCAAGCGGCTCGATGGAGCCGGACGGTTCAAGCTGGCATGAAAGACATGATGGATCGCAGTAAGTCGCTCATCCGCAAGGATGAGCAGAGGCCGCAGATCGAAGCAGCCTAGTTAGATAGACTCACTCAGCGATCGGACTTGTGGGGACCGGCTCCCTCCGTCGCCTCTGGGCTGAGGAGGGTGCCTGTCCCGCATCTGCGGGGTCGACCTTGACCGACCTAGAGTCCGATGCTAGAGTCCCGCCACTGTGGCCCCCGCTGCCGGAGTGGCGAAATTGGCAGACGCAAGGGACTTAAAATCCCTCGTGCCCAAAAGGCGCATGCCGGTTCAATTCCGGCCTCCGGCACCAGAAGCTGTTCCACCACGCTGAGTAGGATCACCGTTTAAAGTTCTGTATCACGATAGAACTGCGGTAGCCAATCGTGTCTGCCCGTTCGATCTTTTGAACAGTAGCGGGCAACGCATAGATAGGCTCAGGGTATTTCAGGTCTTTGTGTGAAGGGTTGTTCGCCGGCAAGGTACTTGTCGACTGAGTCTTCGAGGCCCGCTCGTTGCTGCAACAATTGCTCAAGGATGGGAACCTTCCGGGCTTCCTGTTCAGCCTCCTCGAGGAATTTGACCAACTGTTTCCCGGTTTCCCGTTCCACTGCGAGCTCCGTCTGTAAGTCATTCATCTGTTTCAGTGCCGAGCGAACGGTCAGGAGTTCCTGCTTCAACAGCCTGGTTCGCTCCTGCTCTGCTTTTAGAAGAGATTCAGGTGCATCGCTTTTTTCGGGCTCGGTTGCGAAATGACTGGGGAGGCTATCCGGCTGTGCCTGGATTTCTTGGCGGTCTGCGGAGAAGAACTGCGCCACAAATCTCTTCAGGGCTGAGCGAACAATACCCGGAGAATGTGACGACGGAGAGGTTGAGACAGGCAGTCCTGACCTATGCGAATCAGCAGACTGGGGAGGAGCCCCCGTCGCGCCAAAAGAAACCCCCAAGAAGCTGTCCAGCATCTTGGGCGTCGATGTCAGAGACCGATGTCTTCTTATGATCATTCTGCAATTTCGAATTAGTATGTCCTTGAATCCGTAATGATCTCCCGGATGTCACATCGACATGTGCAGCGGCATCGTGTCGCCCCATGCTACGAGCCAATTGATTGGGCGATCCACGGTGTTGTTGATTCCACCTTGATAGATGGACGCCGAGCTATGCCCGAACAAGTAGATGATGAAGAAGAGCAGGCTCTTCGGTGCGCATAGCTGCGGGGGTTTCGATAAACCGTTTCAGTTTCATCCGGTCATGTTGGCTCACCTGGATCACTTCCAGCCCGATCCAGTGATCGCGAACGTGTCTGACTTCCGCCAGCCGGATGTCGATAAAGGACTCCTCTCCTTCCAGCCATAATTGGACTTTTACGAAGTCCCCTACAACCATCTGGTCCGGGGTAGTGGGTGTGCAGCCGGTCTCTGAGAATTCGAGCACGCACCCATCCGCTTCAAGTTGCCTGCTCACGCTTGCCAGCAGGCAGTCAATCGTGAACTTCGGGCTGGCCCAACTGGTCTGTTGTTTCGCCAGTGTCATCATGGTATTCGCAGGATAAGCCGGAATGGGTTTCCTGGCTATACCTCGGTGGGTGGGGGAGGCTGACTCCCAATGGTAGGGTATGGGGTGGCTCCATATCTCTTATCCCTGCAGAATGTTGAAGGCCCATCATGTGGGGGAAAGGTCAAGAGCGAAGGTTGAAGCTGAGGAAATCGGAGTGGCTGGATGCGTAACCGTGACCGCAACCTTCTGTAGGTATTTACTGTGAGGAAGGATAACAGCAGGGGCTCTCAAGAGGCATATCGAGACTCAGTCCGCTCTGCTAGTATGGGACGGCACAATACGTGTATAAGGCGGACAGAGTCGCAGGTCACGAACTAGGAGGCTACTATGACAGGTCGGTCACCCTCTCGGAAATTCCTGATGCTCGGGGCCGTGATTGCTGGTTCCGGCGTTGCTGCCGGGGCTTTTGGCGCCCATGCGCTTAAGGAAATTTTGGATGCACCGATGCTCCAGGTGTTCGAGATTGCAACAAGATATTTGATGTATCACGCGTTCGGACTGTGTGTTGTGTCTTGGGCCATTGATCGGTACCCAGCACAAGGCCTTCAAAAATCCGGATGGCTCTTTCTCGTCGGGATGCTTCTTTTTTCAGGGAGCCTCTACGGGGTGTCCCTTGCGGGCATCAGATGGTTGGGGGCTGTGACGCCTGTTGGCGGGCTTGCATTCATAATTGGCTGGCTCCTTCTAGGGTGGGGAGTGTGGCGGGAAAAGCAGGGCGAGGCATGACTTGGCTTACGTCGCGCCCTTCGCGTGAGTCTCGCGTTTCACGCACCGTTCTAGGGTGTGCAGCTGGCAGTTCTCTTTCCGCTAATTGATCCCCAGCCTCCCTGGGAGTTTACGAAGGTCCCTTCGAGGCGGTGGCCCTCCTTGCTGAATTGCAGACTATCTTCTTGAACCAGGCGATCCGTTTCCCACCGCAAATAGACGTTCTCGCCTAGTACGAATGATTCCACGAGTCCCGAAGGAAGAGACTGGGTATTTCCTATAGATGGAAAGACTAATGAAAACTTCTGCTCTTGATGGTTTCGCTGGTGGTTATGAATGATCCATTGCCAGGTTCCGCACAGTCGAGCCTGTCCGCGAAGCCCACGTACCCGATCCTTCCAATTCCTGATCCGATCCCATTCCTGGTAAGTGACCTGCATGGCAGCGACTTCCATGCGAGTAGCTTGCTCCAGGACCGATACCAACCGGGTCGGTATCGAATCTTCCTGACTCTCCCTGGCCCATTCAGGAGAGGTTATCAAGATGGAGAGCTGGGTCAGTGGGTCGTTCCAGGGCGTATTACTTTGTTGATCCAGCCATGTTCTGGCTTCCGGAGATCCGAATAATTGCTCGTGTACTGTCGCAAGTTGCCGATCTTTCACAGCCTCCCTCACGGTGGAGGCGAAGCGCCAGGCAGACAGATTCCCTATCAATCGATGGGCCGCCGCTGTCAGATCCGGTACAAGGAGTTCGTTCATGAGTTTGACCGGTGCGGGGTTCATCCTCAAGGTTCTTGCCGCATCGCCCAATTGGAGCGTGGGGCCGATCGCCGACACAAACAGGTTGATGGCATCCCTGTCGGACTCTATCTTGGCCAATTGATGAGAATGGGTACGAATGACTGATGGGAAATCCGGTATGGAACTTGGGAGGGCTTCGTCTGCGCCGGCATTGAAGCAGGTTCCAAATACCGCGATGGCCACCAATGCTAGGGCGAGACCGATCCGTGATCGGGTTGGTTGAAGACCCAAAATCTGACCGTACATCACGCTACTCTTTAGGCGCCTCGGAAGCACGTCTTGAGAAACGTGGTCGTTGCTTCCCAAGCCTCAGCCGTAGCGTCGGCACGATAGTTTTCCAAGCGTTGTTCATTGCAGAACGCATGGAGGGCCTCTTGATAGGTCCGGATTTCGACAGGCTTCCTGTACTCCATTGCCGCCGCACGAAGCCGGTCAACATCGTGATTGGGCACCCACTGGTCCTGACCGGCCTGATGGTAGAGAACTGGACAGAAGAGGTCCTTGATCGCGGTTTCTGGCTGCATCACTCGGCCGTAATACACGACCGCTGCTCGAAGCCTTTTGCGTTGGCAGGCGAACTTAAGCGCGTACGATCCACCCATGCCGAAGCCGACCACGCCATGGATATTTTGTTTAATGTGGTCCCGCGTATTCAAGAATTCACAACAGGAATTGATGTCTTGCAGTATGAGCGTTTCGTTCAACTTGCTCATGAGAGCATCCGAAACCTCTGCGTTTGCTGTCACCATGCCACCGAGTCGCCCGTATAAGTTTGGAATAATAACGCCGTACCCTTCACAGGCCAGCCTGGCTCCAAGGTCCTTGATCTGTGCGGTCAACCCCCAGGCTTCATGCAAAAGGACAAGACCTGGGTAGCGCGCTTTTTCCTGAGGCCAAAACTGAATGCATTCCACCTGCACATGTTTTGGCACCCGAGTCTGGCTATAGGGATCGACGGCGGAATCTGTCCGGGTGGGAATAGCGACGCCACTGGGAAAACGGGCTGTCCCGGTGCCGATTTGGTCTAATGTAAAGGGAGCGGTGGCCGACGTCATTGCGGCAATCTCTTTTCTATTATGGTTTTGTCAACCGTACATTCTTCGGACCGGCCGGATACCAAGCACAAGTACTATAGGGACCAAGCAGCCAGGCTGTCAAACTGACAGCCTAGCCAGGTATTAGTTGACCCAGCCTTCGATGAGGACTAAAGTTTTTTTTACTATCATAGAGGGTGCGTGACGACGATGCCGCTTAGAATCGGTCTCATCGGTGCTGGTCGGCATGGGAGCCGGTATATCTATCATATCCTGCACGATCTCCCGAATGTGCGGCTTGCCGCTCTCTGCCGAAAACGAATCGGGGAGGAAACACCCTGGCTTTCTACAGTAAAGATCCCGATCTACGGAGACTATCGCGCCCTGATTGCGGATCAGGCTGTAGAGGCCATCGTCGTGGTGACCCCTCCATCGCTCTATCCTGAGATTTGTCTCGAGGCTGTGAAGGCGAGGAAGCCGCTCCTCATTGAAAAGCCGTTAGCAACGACAGGCCAAGAAGCACGAGCGATGGTCACGGCAGCAGAAGAAGCGGGTCTGCTGTTGATGACAGCACAGACTATGCGTTTCGACTCGGCAATTCTTCTTGTGAAAGATCACTTGCCGAAGATCGGCCGGCTCCGGTATGCCACCTTCACCAGCAGGGTCGAAATGAGAACCGGTTTCGAAGGCCACGCTCCAATACAAGGTCAACGCGGAGTCCTCTTGGAGTTGGGAATTCACCTCCTGGATCTGGTGCCTTTTCTCACGGACGAGCAGGTGGTCGACGTCCGTTGCGAGTTGGATCAGCTTCCGACATCGGCATCGGACACAACGGCGATCGTGCAGGTCAAGACAGAGAGCGGCATGTCATGTGTCCTGGACATTGCACGGGTTGTCGGGGGACGGGTCGGGAGAACGGAGTGGGTTGGAACTCAGGGGCAAATCGCAGCGGATTGGATTCACCATCGAGTCACTGGCGTCTTCGGTGACAAGGCGCCTCAGGAATGGGTTGTTCAACCACAGCAGACGATCCTCGCTACGCTTTCCGCGTTCGCCCATGCCATCGAGACGAAGACGCCGCCTCCTATCACGGGGCGTGATGGATGTAGGGCTGTCGAGGCGGCTGATGCCTGCTACCGCTCGGCTGAACTTCACGGGGCCAGTGTCAGCGTTCGCGAAATCCGTGAAGCGTCCCTCGACAGGCTCGGGACGCCCTGAGCCCGTCGAGGGGAGGATCTCGTAAAAATATTGCAGCCGGTTCTTTGGCGAGAGACGAACGACGCGCATTCTTGAGCTAAGTATCGGCGACGATATGCGTATCTGTCTCTTCGACCCCTTCAATTTGGTGAATCTTTGTGATCACCACATCGGAGAGGGCTCGTTCGTCTGCGACATTGATGAAAAGGATAATGTCGGGCCGTCCGAAACAAGAGTGAGCCTGTTCGATCCCGGCAAGACGTTTGAGGGATTGCAGCACATCCTTTGTTCGCCCCGCTTTGACTTTGATAAGAATATAAGCTTTTGTTGCCATTATGCCCTCCCTGTTGTTATTGCGTGCCGCCCGGCATCTCCCGCCGCCGTTGCGCAAAGACCTGGTGGATGTTCTGCCCCCGTAGGTCTAAGCTGACACGTGTTTTCGCGACGAGTTCCATCAACGAATTGAAATCTTCCAGGCTGATATTGAACTGGCGAAACCCGGGCGCCAACTTCTCTCGCTGATCGGTTGTCGCGGCATTCCACTGATCACTCAGAGCTTCAAGGACGTTCGACGTCCAACCTGTCGAACGGAATTGCGACAGGGCTTCCTGCGCATGGCTGCCCCTCTGTGCCGCAAGCGCGTTACGCAGAAAAGCCTGCACGTCCGGATCGCTGCCTCTGGTAAACACCGATTGAAATTGGATGACTGATTTGATGATGTGATTCGACTCGGGAGTGCCTTCAGGCGGAAGCACATCTGCATCTTGGAACATCGCGAGGACAGCCATGGATGCTCCAATAAGTGCTGTTGGGGCCGCGGCATGACCAGACTCCTGTGCCATCATGAAACTGCCGATTCCCATGACGAGACCTGTGAGGAGAAAAAACCAAGACACATGGCCCAGTAACATGATGTGTGAGGCCCGTCCTGGCGGGCTTGGTCGCGGGCAGGAGGAGGGAATCGGCATAGGGGGGATTATACTGCAGGGCAGGAGGGCGTACTAGCATCCAAACTGGCCTCCTGAATTAGAGACGAACTGTCCAGAACCCAAACAGGATCCTGTTAGCCGCAATCAGGGCAATCGGTCCTAAGCGGGATGGACGTAATATATTATTCTCATGTTATCACTTGCATTTGAAGATGCTAAAGAGTACAGTACATCCTGTGTCATCGCGATAGGCTTGGTGGTGATACCACAAGAGAGTGACAAGGCCTAAGTCGGATGTTGTTTTGGTTCTGCCCGGGAATTTGATCGGAAGCCAGCCTTGAGCCGCTATGGTGTGTGCGTCTTCGGCCCATTCCTTCCTTACGTGGTTCTCGAGTCCAAGACAACATACATTTTCAAAGGAGGAGCCCAATGGGTTCGAAGATCTATGTCGGCGGTTTGCCGTATTCCACAACTGAGCAGGAACTGAGTGCCTTGTTTGCTGCGCATGGAGCAGTGACATCATCCAGGATTATTACAGACAAATTCACCGGCCAGTCGCGAGGGTTTGGATTCGTGGAAATGTCCTCGGATGCAGAAGCCCAGGCAGCAATTACTGCGTTAAACGGCACTGAGTTAGGCGGGCGCACATTGACCGTCAACGAAGCACGGCCTCAGGAACCACGCACTGGCGGAGGCGGCCGCGGTGGCCGTGGTGGTGGCGACCGGTATTAAACCACAACGAGTATTCACACGTCGGGGCTGCCCATCCGGCAGCCCCGCTATTTTCCCTTCCTAGCATTGCCCATCACTTCGATGCGTTTCTCGGCTCCTCGCAGGGCCGGACCGTGCAGTTCCAGGAAGTATGTCCATTAACAAGGAGTTTTATGTCTACGTTTGCTGAGATGAATTTGCCTCAACCCCTTCTCCAGCGCCTGGCACAGGCGGGTCTGGTGACGCCCACGCCGGTGCAACAGGCTGCCATTCCGTTGGCAGTGAAAGGCCGTGACATCATGGCGCAAGCCAAAACCGGGAGTGGGAAAACACTGGCGTTTCTGCTGCCGATTATTGAACAGGTTATGCGAGGGGAAGTTGCTGCACCTACGGGCCCCTATTCAAAGTCCGGACCGAGTCATTCCCGAGGCCCGAAGTTTTTGGTATTGGCGCCTACGCGGGAATTGGCGCTCCAAATCGAAATGGAGCTACGCAAGTATGCTCCACTGTCCGTAACTTCTTTGTCTGTGTACGGTGGGACGCCGATTGAACGTCATTACCGTGCATTGCAACGACCTCCTCTCGTGGTAGTCGGTACGCCAGGTCGGTTGCTCGACTTGGCCGGGTCCGGTCACTTAAAGCTGGGGGCGGTGACGTTTTTGGTTATGGATGAAGCCGATCAGATGTTGGACCGAGGATTCTTACGCGATATTCAACGGATCATTCGTCTCCTTCCAACTGAACGCCAGACCCTCCTGTTTTCCGCGACATTTTCGAGGGATATTCAGACGCTTGCGCAGACTATGCAGCGCGATCCCGCGCGTATTTCCGTCGACCCGGGGATCAGTACTCCGACGACCATCGTGCATGCCTACTACGTTGTGCCGGGAGATCATGCGCGTACGCAACTTGTGCATACGCTGCTTCAGGCTGTGACTGGCGGCGAACGGTCGATGGTGTTTTGTGATCAAAAGTATAAGGTGCGACGCTTAGCCTCCCATTTGGGAGGAGAGTCGGCTTCGGTTGGTGCGTTGACTGGTAATCATAGCCAAGCCCAGCGAGAACGGACACTGGGGGCGTTTCGCGCCGGTCGTCTCCGTTCCCTCGTGGCAACTGATGTGGCGGCCAGAGGCCTCGACATTCAGGACGTCGCTCAGGTGATTCACTATGAATTGCCGACGAATCCGAATTCGTATGTGCACCGGACCGGACGGACTGGTCGAGCGGAAAAGGATGGAGCGACGTTTTTGATTTTATCTCAGTCCGAAGAGCGTGAGTATCTGCGAATGGTGAGGCAATTAAGCATCGAAACGAAGAAGCTCGCTCTTCCGGTTTTGGTGGCGTTGCCGTCGCCAGCCCCCATGCAGGTCAGCGAACGGCAGGCCCCTCGCCAACGGCTCCGCCGAAGCGCAGATCCATCCGGTCGGCGATTCCGCGAGGGTGAAACCCAGAAACCGGCTCACCGAACGGGGACCTCGACCGGTCGTCCCAGGTACTCACGATACTAAAGAAATTACTCTACCACCGGACCCCGAAGGGGGCCGGTGGTGTGTCGTGGGTTGTCGGTGTCTGATGTGCGCCCCCTCTGTTATGCAGCAGTGTTGCGTTCGATGGTAAGATAACGGCCGAAAGGTCGTCCCATGCCGCCGTTTCAACTCGAAGCCCCATTCAAGCCCTGCGGAGATCAAGGCCAGGCCATCGATAAGTTGGTGGCCGGGATTGTGGCTGGCCGGAAGCACCAGGCGCTGCTCGGTGTCACCGGGTCCGGCAAGACCTTTACCATGGCTAATGTGGTTGCGCAGGTGCAGAAGCCCACGTTGGTCTTGGTTCACAACAAGACGCTGGCTGGTCAGCTCTATCAAGAATTCAAGCAGTTTTTCCCCCACAACGCGGTGGAGTATTTCGTCAGCTACTACGATTACTACCAACCGGAAGCCTATATCCCTCAAAGCAACACATATATAGCCAAGGACGCATCGGTCAACGATGCCATCGATCAGATGAGGCATGCGGCGACGACCGCCTTGCTCCAACGCAATGACGTGCTCATTGTCTCGTCGGTGTCCTGCATTTATGGCCTGGGGTCTCCGGAGGTCTATCACGAGATGGTGATCTTCCTCGAAGAAGGAATGGAGATCAGGCGGGAGAAGATCCTGGCGAAGCTGGTCGAGATTCAATATGCCCGCAACGACATGGATTTTCACCGCGGAACTTTCCGCGCCCGCGGCGACGTGATCGAAATTTTTCCTGCTTCGAATGAAGCCGTGTCTCTACGGATTGAGTTGTTCGGTGACGTGGTCGATGCGATTCACGAAATCGATCCACTGACGGGGAAGTCGCTCAGGAAGCTTCCGAAAGTCGTGGTCTATCCGAACACGCATTATCTCATTGCGCCGGATCGGTATGAGCGGGCCATTACGGGCATCGAAGAGGAGCTGGATGAACGCGTCGCCTACTTCAAGAAACACAACCAACTTGTGGAAGCCCAGCGGATTGCGCAGCGCACGAAGTTCGACCTTGAAATGATTCGGGCCATGGGATATTGCCACGGCATTGAAAACTACTCGCGGCATCTCTCCGGTCGCGCGCCAGGCGAGCAGCCTCCGACACTCCTCGACTACTTCCCAAAAGATTTTCTCCTGATCGTTGATGAGTCCCATGCCACGATTCCCCAAGTCGGCGGGATGTACGAAGGCGACTATTCGCGGAAACGCACATTGGTTGAGTACGGATTCCGGTTGCCGTCGGCGATCGATAATCGGCCGCTCAAATTCGCCGAGTTTGAACGTTGCCTCAAACAGACGGTGTATGTATCCGCGACCCCAGGCCCGTATGAACTAGGGCATGCGGATGGAGAGGTTGTCGAACAGATCCTTCGCCCGACCGGTCTCATGGATCCGGTCATCGATGTGCAGCCGGCCAAAGGGCAGGTGGATCATCTCCTCGGCGAAGTGCGGACCGAAGTGGCACAGGGAGGGCGTGTGCTCATCACGACCTTGACCAAGCGTATGGCGGAGGACCTCAGCGAGTACTACCACGACCTTGGTATCAAGGTGCGGTATCTGCACTCCGATATCAAGACATTGGAGCGGGCTGAAATCATACGCGATCTTCGGCGTGGGGTGTTCGACGTGTTGGTGGGGATCAATCTCTTGCGCGAAGGACTGGACCTCCCCGAGGTTTCCTTGGTGGCGATTCTCGACGCGGATAAGGAAGGATATCTTCGATCCTATCGATCGTTGATCCAGACCGCTGGAAGGGCGGCAAGGAATGTACGGGGGCGCGTAATTGTGTATGGCGACGTCGTGACCGATTCAATGCAAATGGCGATCGATGAGACCGGGCGCAGACGGAAGATTCAGGCTGACTATAATACCAGGCAGGGTATTGTGCCCACGAGTATTAAAAAAGATATCCTGTCGCTCGAATACGCTACGGCTGACACGGATGAGGTACAACTGGGTCTGGCCGCGGAGTCGCCGGCCTTCTATGGCACAGAGGAAGCACCCGAACAGGTGATCAAACGGCTGGAAACGGAAATGAAAGCTGCTGCGAAAGAACTTGAGTTTGAGCGGGCCGCGGCACTTCGGAACCGGATCCGGGCATTGAGGATGAAGGAGCTAGAGTTGAAGTCAGATGTCTAGCCTGGTTTGTTTGGTTGATTTGGTTTATCTGGTTTTTGGTTGAACGGAACTAACCGAATGAACCAAACGAACCAAATAACCGTCTTCTTAGGTTAGCGTGTCAGATGTTCTTGTACAGATAGATGCCAAGGAACATTCCGAGCAGGCTAAGGAGATTAATTTTTAGAGCGAAGCCGAGGGTGAGCTTGATGAGAACGAGATCAATGGTCAACGGCTCGGTGATGCCGAGGGTAAAATTGGTGGCAAAGATCGACTGAATAGTGCCGTGGGGGGCCATGATCCTGAGAATCTCCCCCAGTACTCCGCCTAATAACCCACCGATGAGCACAAAAATGATCAGAACCCCGTATGATTTTCTCACGGTATCTGCCTTACAATTTCGTATCGATGGTTTTACGGATCTCTCGCTGGACCATAGCGAAAGGCCTGGGACATGTCAATGAAATGTATGTTCCGTCCCTTGACTTCAACCTTCTGCATCCTCTAGACTCCCCAGTGGTCTTTTGCTAGATTTTTCGAGGTGATCGGAGATTTTGGATTAAGGCTTCGATTGCCTTTTTCTTTGTGGCGCTATGCTGGATTCGCTGAGCGAAAAATTCGAGAATATTTTTAAGAAGCTACGCGGCTCTGGGGTTCTGACTGAACAGAACATCGCCGAAGCGCTGAAAGAAGTCCGCCTCGCGTTGCTCGAGGCCGATGTCAACTTCAAGATCGTCAAGGACTTCATCGAGAGAGTCCGCGAAAAGGCAATCGGTCAGGAGGTCCTCCGCAGCTTGACTCCTGGTCATCAGGTCGTGAAGGTTGTGTGGGAAGAGCTGCGGGAGATGATGGGCCGTGAGAAAGCCGGTTTGGCGCTGGCCTCGAATCCCCCCACCATCATTATGATGGTGGGCCTCCAGGGCGCAGGAAAGACGACAAGCTGCGGCAAGCTCGGACGATACTTCAAGACTCAAGGAAAACGGGTGCTTCTCGTCGCGGCAGACCCTCGTCGCCCCGCAGCCGGCGATCAGTTGGCGAGTCTGGGACGCGATCTTCAGATCGACGTGCATCGAGTCGATCACGTCCAGGCTTCCCAGACGGATGTCGTGCGTATCTGTCAGGCGGGCGTGGAGCGGGGACGGGATCAGGGGTACGATCTCGTCGTGCTCGATACTGGGGGGCGTCTCCATATCGATGATGGGTTGATGGGGGAGTTGGTCGCGGTGAAAGCCGCTGTGCACCCGCATGAAGTGCTCTTGGTGGCGGATGCCATGACAGGCCAAGATGCCGTCGCCATGGCGAGCCAGTTCGAACAACGTATTGGCCTGACCGGCGTCATACTGACCAAGGTTGAAGGCGATGCCCGAGGCGGGGCGGTGTTATCGATCCGGGCAGTGACCGGCCGGCCGATCAAGTTCCTCGGCGTGGGTGAAAAGCTTGATGCGCTTGAATTATTCCACCCCGATCGGATGGCCTCGCGCATTCTTGGAATGGGCGACGTGCTCTCCTTGATCGAAAAGGCCCAAGAGACCTTTACACGCGAACAGGTGGAGGAAGCGCAGAAGCGTCTAACCGGCAGCGCGCTCACGTTGGAAGATTTCCGTGCGCAATTGGGCCAGGTGAATCGCCTGGGTTCGCTCGATCAGATATTAGGGATGCTGCCGGGCGGTCAGAAGCTCAAGGGAGCGATGGAAGGACAGGTCGCGGAGCGAGAGATGAACCGAGTCGCGGCGATAATCGACTCCATGACGTTGCGGGAGCGGCGCGACCATACGATCATCAATGGAAGCCGAAAAAAGCGTATTGCCCGTGGAAGCGGGACGAACGTGCAAGAGGTGAATCGGTTGATTAAACAGTTTCTTTCTGCGAGAAAAATCGCCAAGGTTATGGCGGCAGGGTCGGGAGGGCGCCGGCAGTTTGCCCAACTCATGCGGTCGAGGTAAGGGTTGCGCATGTTCATGATGGATATTTTGTACATAGGAGGAGAAATCCAGTGGCTGTTCATTTGAGATTGACGAGGACAGGACGACATAAACGACCGCTTTACCGTGTTGTGGCAGCCGACTCTCGGAAGCCGCGCGATGGGCGATTCCTGGAAATTCTCGGGATTTTCGACCCATTGAAGGAGCAGGGTGTGCCTGAGCTGAAGCAGGAACGGGTATTGAGTTGGTTGCGGCAAGGAGCGCAGCCGACAGTCACCGTTCGAACGTTACTCCGCAGATCAGGTGTGTGGAAACAGTTCGAAGCGGAAAAAGTGGCGAAGAAAAATGGCGCCTAAGACGTGATGCAGGCTCAAGAAGATTTGGTCACGATCGGTAGGATCGAGCGCCCCTTTGGTGTGCGGGGTGAGTTCAAGGTCCGATCCTTGACCGATGTGCCTGGCCGGCTGGATCACCTCACGGAGGTTCACATCCTAGAGCAGACAGGACAGATGGTCGACAGGACGGTCACTCGTGTGCGGCGTGCCGGCTCAGCCTACATCATGGGTTTTGCCGGTGTGTCGACGCCGGAGGAAGCCGGGACGCTGCGCGGCGGCTTGATTCAAGTGCCACGCGCTTCAGCGGCTGCGTTGCCCGCGGACGTCTATCTTGAATGCGATCTCATAGGCATGACGGCTGAGAATGAGCGGGGGGAAGTGGTCGGTGTCATTGAGGCGATTTTGGAGATACCGGACAATCGCGTCTTCGTCGTTCGCAAGGGGACTGAGGAAGTCCTCATTCCGGCGGCAAAAAGTTTTATCACATCGGTGGATCTTGCGCGCCGCAAGATGATGGTTCGCGGGATTGAGGACTTGGCTGAGGGTTGTCATGCGGTGTGACATTCTGACGCTCTTTCCCGACATGGTGGCGCCCGTGCTTGGCCAGAGTATTCTCAAACGAGCACAAGAACGAGGCCTGTTGCACGTCCACGTGCGCAACTTGCGCGACTACACGCTCGATCGTCACAAGGTGGCGGACGATGTGCCCTATGGCGGGGGGGCAGGGATGGTCATGAAGGCCGAGCCGATCTTGCGAGCAGTGGAACAGATTCAAGCCGATTATGCAGAGGTTGGTGAACAGGTTCGGTTGTTGTATCCGTCTCCACACGGGCGCCCGTTCACACAGGCCTATGCACAAGATTTGGCAGCCGACTCACGTCGAATCGTCATTCTCTGCGGCCACTACGAGGGCGTTGATGAACGGGTACGGCTCGCCCTGCATCCAGAAGAAGTTTCCGTCGGAGATTACGTGCTGACCGGAGGTGAGTTGCCGGCGTTGCTGCTCATCGATGCCGCAGCCCGTTTGGTTCCGGGCGTGTTGGGCGATCCGGAATCGATCGTGGAAGAATCGTTTGCCGATGCATTGCTCGAATATCCGCACTATACGAGACCCGCAGAGGTTCGAGGAATGCTCGTCCCGGAGGTATTGCTGTCAGGGCATCACGAGGCGATTCGTCTGTGGCGCCGGAAGGAAGCCCTACGAAGCACCTTTCAGAGACGGCCGGATCTTTTGCAGGATCGGGTTTTGAGTCTCGAAGATCAACAACTATTGGAAGAACTTACTCGGGAAGGTGTGCGAGGCATGCCTGTTCGATGTGGGGAGGAGGGGTAGTCGCATGAATCGTTTGGAACGCATACAACAGTCTTTTACGAAAAAGTCGGTGCCCAAATTTCAGATTGGGGATACCGTTCGTGTGCATGTGAAAGTTGTCGAAGGAGAAAAGGAGCGTATTCAGGTGTTCGAAGGTGCGGTGATCGCCCGGAAAGGGCTGCTGAACACGGAGACCTTCACGGTGCGTAAAGTGTCCTACGGTGTCGGCGTAGAAAGGATTTTTCCTCTCCATTCGCCTATCGTCACGCGTGTTGAAGTCATGCGTCAGGGCAAAGTGCGTCGGGCCAAGCTCTATTATCTCCGAGGGAAGAAGGGCAAGTTTGCCAAGGTAGAGGATCGAGAGTTCGTTGCGAGTGTCAAAGGGCAGCCGGGGACTACCCGTAAGGCCGAGGAGCCGGCAGGAGCTGCCTCGAAGCCCTAACCCCATTTTCCGATTCCATTGACCACGACTGTCAGGTGCCCTTTTACGGACGCATCGCGGGGCCACATCGTGGGACCTACCGACGAATTTGAGTTGGAAGCCAGACGGCGCGGCTATCGCCGTATCGCCGGCCTTGATGAAGCAGGACGGGGCCCTCTGGCCGGTCCTGTCGTCGCGGCAGCGGTAATCTTGCCCACTCGCTGCCGCCTGGACGGTGTCGACGATTCCAAACAAGTCTCCGAGCCTGAGCGGACCCGACTGTACGACGTGATTATGCAGCGGGCTCAAGCGGTTGCTGTAGGGGTTGCCACCGAGCAGGAGATCGACCGCCTCAATATTTTGGAAGCGACTCGCCTCGCCATGTCTCGCGCCCTGGCGTCACTCACTGCTCCGGCGGACTGCCTCCTCATCGATGCCGTGGAATTGCCGAATCTTGCCATTCCCTCACGCTCGATCATAAAGGGTGATACCCTGTCGGTGTCCATTGCTGCAGCGTCGATTGTGGCCAAAGTGACGCGTGACCGCATGATGGCGGTGTACCATCAGACCTATCCCGTTTATAATTTTCTTTCCCATAAAGGGTATGGGACTGTAGAGCATTTGCAACGACTCGCTCAACATGGTCCCTGCGCGATTCATCGACGGTCGTTCGCTCCAGTTGCACAACTCCTACGTGGGCATGAGCGCATGCGGTTTCCTGCGCAGACTGAGGTAGGCGAATTGCCAAGGACCGGTCAGTGACCAGCCTTGATTCCAGGAGGAGTTTTGGGCAAGAAGGGGAGTCGGCAGCGGAACAATATTTGCGGCACAAGGGGTACCGGATTGTGGCACGCAACCTGCGTTCACCATTGGGGGAGTTGGATTTGGTGGCGGAGGACGGCCGCGTGCTGGTCTTCGTCGAGGTAAAGGCGCGTCGGACCGGCGCATTCGGCGGAGCCATCTACGCTGTGCATCAACGGAAGCAGGAGAAATTGATCCAGTTAGCGGCTCTGTATCTGGCCCGCCACCACATCAAAGATCGACTGTGCAGATTCGACGTCGTCCTGTTACAAGGAGTGGGCACCGGCCCCGCGCAGATTGAACACATTCAGAATGCATTCGAAGTGTCCGGAGAGGACCTCCGTTGGTAATGCGACGATGATCCAACTGATTCACGTGTCGAAGCGATATGATCAGCGGCTGGCGCTTTCGGACGTCACCTTCGAAATCGGCAAGGGGGAATTTGTCCTCCTCATGGGACCTAGTGGGGCAGGCAAATCAACGCTGTTGCGGATGCTCATCGGGGCCGAACGGCCCGATGAGGGTCAGATTTTCGTCCAGCAAAAAAACGTGACGACGCTCAAGCCGTCAGACATTCCCTATCTGCGCCGCAAAGTGGGAACAGTGTTTCAAGATTTTCGACTGTTGCCGAAGAAGCCCGTCTTCGACAATGTGGCGCTGCCATTGCTGGTGCAAGGCACTTCTCCTGCCGACATTCGTCGGAAAGTGACGGAGGCGTTACGAGCGGTCGGTGTCGAGCACAAACGAGATCAACTTCCCGCAGGCCTCTCGACCGGGGAGCAGCAGCGTGTGTGTATCGCGCGCGCGATTGTGAACGGCCCCGTCGTCCTATTGGCAGATGAACCGACCGGAAACTTAGACCCGGCCCTGACGTCCGAGATTATCGAACTGTTTAAACTCATTAATGCTCGCGGTACGACGGTCGTGGTGGCGACGCATGACCCCCTGGTTATGGCGCAAGTCAATCGGCGGGTGCTCACATTGTCACAGGGTCGATTGTTGCCGGAACAGCGGGTGATGGGGTGAGAACGCTCTCGTATCTCCTCAAAGAATCCTGGGTCAATATGCGGACCAACCGCACGACGACGATGGTCGCCATCTTGACCACAGCCTTTACCCTGGCCTGCGTCGGGGTCTTTTTGTTGGTCTACGTCAACCTGCGGACCGCAGCCGGGTCGCTCCAGGACGATGTCAAGATCATGGTCTATCTTGATGACCGCCTTTCCGCCGATTCCGTTGCAGAGGTAGAGCAGCATTTGCGGAGTGATCGTGCGGTCGCCTCCCTGCTGTTTATCTCGAAAGAACAGGCGCTGGGAGAGTTCAAGGCGCAATTTCCTTCAGAGTCTCATTTGCTCGAAGGGCTGGGCCAGAATCCCTTACCAGCTTCCTTTGTCGTGGCACTCAGCCCGTTGTTTCACTCGCCGGATGCCATTAAGCGATGGGCGGAACGGATGAGGCAGGTCGGCGGCGTGTCCAAGGTCGATTATAATCAAGACTGGATCGATGCCCTCGCGACAGTGATTCGATCGATCGAGCTGGTCGCAATCGGCATCGGCGTTATTCTTTCGGCGGCTGCCGTCACCATTATCGCCAATACGATCCGTCTCACCCTATTCTCCCGACGCGATGAGATTGCCATTTTGCGTCTCATCGGGGCGACGTCCAGCTTTATCCGAGTCCCCTATCTGTTAGAGGGCGCGGTACTCGGCGCTTTAGGGAGCGCACTCTCTCTGGTCATGCTCAAATGTATGTACGAACTGTTTCGGCAGCAAATGCGAACGATGGGGCGATTTGCAGGACTTGACAACCTGATTGCCTTTTTTCCTCCGTCAGTCTGTCTTGCCTTGATTGCGGTGGGGATGGGGCTTGGCGTCGCAGGCAGCTTCGTATCCATGCGGCGTTTCGGCGGGGCCAAAGCGTGAGGTATTGGATGGCGGTCAGAGTCGGAGTCCTGATCTGGGGGCTTGCGAGTCATTCCTGGTCGACCGCTGTGGCTGCCGATCCGATCATCGACAAGATTGAGAAGGAACGGAAAGCCCTCGATCAACTCAAGGGTCAGATCGAGGAGACACGCAAGCAGGCAGATGCAGCAGGGAAAAAGCGGGAGTCCCTGTTACAGGGGATTCAGACACTCGACGAGCGTCTCTTGCGCTACCGACAGGCGCACCAGGAAATTAGCCGACAGCTGCATAAAAAAGATCAAGAGATCGAGGTCATCAATACGCGGCTGGCCGGTTTGCATGCGAGTATGCGAGAGCGTCAGGACGCCATTCTGGCTCGACTGAAAGTGCAGTATATGGAGGGCCGATATGGACATTGGAAAACCCTGCTGGCCTCGGACTCCTATGGTGATTTTCAGCGTCGGCTTCAGTATCTCTCTGCCGTCTCCGAACGGGATTACGCCCTCATGGGCACATTCCGAGCTGATATGACTCGTATGGAGGAAGCGGAACGGCAACGGGAAGAGGCGCGAGTTGGGATGCTGTCATACAAGCAAAGCACCGAGAAGCAATTGGCTGAGATGAAATCGGTCAAGAAAGAAAAGAAGATCTATCTTGCAAAGATTACTCATGAAAAAGAGTCCTATGAGCATGCGCTCCAAGAATTAGAACGGTCTGCATCGCGCATCGACAGTCTCTTGCGGGAGTTGGAACAACGCCGCCGCGCGGCCCTGGCTCGGCCGCCGACTGGGGGAAGCGCTCCTCGCGGGGTTAAGGGCTCTCTGCCATGGCCGGCAAACGGGAATATTGTCTCCTTTTTCGGTCGCCAGAAACATCCGACCTTCAATACCTATGTGCAGCGGAGAGGCATCGAAATCAAGACGGTTGAAGGGAGCACCATTCATGCCGTGATGCCGGGGGCCGTTGTGTATGCAGACTGGTTGAAAGGATATGGACTCGTTATAATCCTTGATCATGCAAACGGGTTCTTTTCGTTGTATGCCCACGCGTCGAAGATACTCACCACTGTGGGGGCACAGGTGGGAGCCGGGCAAGCAATCGGTGAAACGGGTGATACAGGCATGACAGGGGAAAATACTCTATACTTTGAGTTGCGCGAAGGGGCAGAGCCGATCGATCCTCTCCAATGGTTGGCGAGACGGTAGGTCGGAGGTTCAAGAAACGAAAGACGTATTTGTCGGAGGACCCTTTGTCGCAAAAGAATGGCATGATATAGATAGACTTCTAGGGAACGGGAACTAGGAAAGGACATTAATTTTATGGAACAGGATCCCAAGCGACGATTCTGGATATTGGGCCCTATGTTGGTAGTGGCGCTGGTCGTGGGTGTGCTACTCGGCAAAGGTTTGGAGAAAACGGGGCATGCCACGGAAACCTACGAAGAGTTGAAGACGTTCTCCGAAGTGTTAACTCAAGTTCAGAAAAGTTACGTCGATGAAACAAAGGTGAAGGACCTTGTTCAAGGAGCTATTCGTGGCATGCTTTCAACCCTCGATCCGCATTCGGCCTACATGACCGCGGACATGTATAAGGAAATGCAGGTTGAAACGAAGGGCGAGTTTGGGGGAGTGGGTATTCAGATCGGGGTGAAGGAGAACCGTTTGGCGGTGATCGCGCCCATCGAGGGTACACCGGCCCACCGGGCTGGAGTGAAGGCGGGTGATTTTATTACCAAGGTCAACGACGAAACGACGAAAGACCTTACCTTGATGGATGCCGTTCAAAAAATGCGTGGCCCCAAGGGGTCGAAGGTCAATCTCACGATTCAGCGGGAGGGGGTTCCTGAGGCTCTCCAATTTACGTTGGTCCGCGATACCATCAAGATTGAGAGTGTGAAATCGAAGGTGCTGGACAATATCGGATACGTACGTCTGACGCAATTCCAGGAATCGACGGGGCGAGATTTGAGCAAGGTGCTCAAGCAGTTCAAAGAGCAGAAACTCCAATCGACGATTCTCGATCTCCGCAATAATCCCGGCGGATTGCTGACTTCGGCCGTTGAGGTTTCCGAGCAGTTTCTACCAAGCGGAAAGTTGGTGGTCTATACCAAAGGGCGTGAAAGCAAGAAGGACGAGTGGGTCTCAAAAGGGAAAGACCAGATGGATGACTCGCCCATGATCATTTTGGTCAATGAAGGGTCCGCCAGTGCGTCTGAGATCGTAGCAGGTGCGTTGCAAGATTACGGGCGGGCGGTGATTGTCGGTACGACCTCGTTCGGCAAGGGGTCGGTGCAAACCATTCTCCCGTTGGGAGATGGTTCCGGGCTCCGCCTCACGACGGCGAAGTACTACACCCCGAAAGGGCGTTCGATCCAATCGACGGGGATTACGCCCGATATTGTCGTGAAATCCCAACCACCGACCACTGTCGCCAAGGCAGGCGAAGCCAAGTCTGGTGAAAAGGAGGGGGAGCAGAAGCAGCCCAAGTCTGCAGTTGTGCCGGGGAAAGATCAGCCGGCTCAGAATGGCAAAGGGCAGGAAGAGGGTGCTCTGAAGAATGGCACGACGCCTCAGGCTTCTCCTGTTGATGTCTCAGGCGATCCCTCGATTGAGCAGGATGTTCAACTCCAAAAGGCGGTCGAGATGCTGAAGACCTGGAAGATCTTCAAGGAGCTTCCTCGTGCTTCGTAACGGGAAGCTGCTGTCGTGCGGCGATCGCTTCCAACAGCCGCTCTTCGGACCCTGAATACCCTGGTATCGTACGCAGCATGTGTGATCGCACCAACTGTTCAAGATCGGTCAAAGTGGTAATGCCCAGGCGAGAATAGAGGTAGGCCACAAGCGATTCGGACAGTCCCGGGAGGTCTCTCCAGGCCTGCACCGAATCGGGGAGCGGCATTCTCAAGGCTTCATACGCCTGAATCGTCCCGGTTCTGAGAAACTCTTCAATCTTCTCCGCCAGGTCCCGGCCGATTCCATCGATATCTTCCAGCGTCTTCCGTGCGGCGATATCCGCAATATCTTCCTCCAAGGCCTCGATCGTATCCGCTGCCCTCCGATAGGCTCTGACGCGATAGGGATTCGCTCGCTGGGTGGCTAATCGTTCAGCCATCGATCGAAAGATAGTCGCGACTTGCCGGTTACGCTCTGGGGGAGATATCATAGGCCGTACTACTGCTATTTTGACGTGATCGCTGATGCGGGGCAAGAGCCCGAAGCGATCAGGTTGGTTGACATTAGGAAATCCGCTCCCCTAGGATAAATTAGATGGAAGATTCGATTCAGATTCAGGTGAACGGCGAACAGCGGGGCTGTCGAGCTGACACCACTGTAGGGGATTTGTTGCGTGAGCTTGCCATTCAGGCCGAGCGTGTCGCGGTGGAGCTGAACTTGGAAATCATGGACCGGAAGGACTTCGATGACCGACGTCTGAACCAAGGCGATCGAGTGGAGATTCTGAGCTTCATCGGTGGTGGTGCGCCCGTGAGCGCTCAGGCCATAGGAAGGGGTTTTACCCATGCAGGATGATCGCTTGATCATTGCCGGTCATGAGTTTACTTCGCGACTGTTTGTCGGGACCGGCAAATACAAAGATTTTGCTGAAACCAAAAAAGCTATTGAGGCATCCGGAGCGGACGTGGTGACGGTGGCGGTGCGCCGCGTGAATATTACCGATCGTTCCAAGGAGAACCTGCTCGATTATATCGACCCCAAAAAATACACCATTCTCCCTAACACGGCCGGTTGTTACAACGTGGAGGATGCCGTTCGCTATTCCCGGTTGGCCAGGGCCGCCGGCGTGTCCGATTTGATCAAGCTCGAAGTGCTCGGCGACGAGAGGACCCTTTTCCCCGATACGGCCGGATTGATCGAAGCGGCAAAGATCCTCGTCAAGGAAGGTTTTATTGTGCTTCCCTATACGAACGACGACCCGATTGTGGCGCAGAAGCTCGTTGACATTGGGTGTCCGGCCGTCATGCCGTTGGCGGCGCCGATCGGGTCGGGCCTCGGTATCCGCAATCCTTACAATTTGAAGATCATCATGGAGATGATCAAGGTGCCGATCATCGTCGATGCCGGTGTTGGGACTGCGTCCGATGCAGCCCTTGCGATGGAATTGGGCGCGGACGCGGTGCTCATGAACACAGCCATTGCAGGGGCTCAGGATCCCATTGCTATGGCTGAGGCGATGAAGTATGCGGTGCTTGCCGGTCGGCTTGCCTACAAGGCAGGGCGAATCCCGCGAAAAC
Source organism: Nitrospirota bacterium (assembly GCA_016219645.1). Taxonomy (NCBI): domain Bacteria; kingdom Pseudomonadati; phylum Nitrospirota; species Nitrospirota bacterium. The sequence goes on along the minus strand of JACRLR010000007.1, from coordinate 128,273 downwards.
TGTATGCGACGGCAAGCAGTCCCATCGAAGGCATGCTCTAGCGGAATGCTGAAAAGATGGGGGGTGGCTGGGGCGATTCCCGTGCTCGCGCAACGCCGCGGCCTCAGAAGGATGGAAAGCGAGCGGCCAGGTGCCCTTCTTGCTCGCAGAACGCCACGCTCGGAAGGTGCTCGTTCGATGCGCGCAGTAAAGGGCAGCCTCGGCCGCTCCCTTAAAGGGAGTTAAGGAGAATCGGAAGGCCCTCGCTCGGGCTAAGGGCACGTCTCGGCGTGCCAGTGGGTGGGCGGGTGCAAAGGCTGCGCGCAGTCGGAATCATCCCAGCCATCCCTTATAAAGTGATAATTCGTTGCGACCTTGCTGGACGGTCGTTTTGAGCATTCTGCTGAGGACTCAGCATTTCTGAATAAGTATTTCCCTGATGCCGACACTCTCCAGCCGTCTTCTTGTCGTGACGGATCGCCATCAGACCAATGGGCGTCCGTTGGTCCCCCTTCTACAGCGAGTGCTCACAGCCGCGGGACCTGCGATCCAAATCCGTGAACGTGATCTCTCAGCCGGAGATCTCGTGTCGCTGGTTCGTGAGGTACAGACCGTGACTGCCCCACACAGATCTCAACTCCTAATCAATGATAGGATCGACGTCGCGTTGGGGCTGGAGGGCGTCGGCGTTCATTTGCGAAGCAATAGTCTCCCTGTGAGGATCGCACGGAAGTTGCTGGGCGCGGAACGTCTTTTGGGTGTTTCCGTCCATACGAGTGAAGAGGCAGTGCGGGCCGAGTCGCAGGGTGCAGACTATGTCATCCTCGGCCCGATCTATGAAACACCATCCAAACAGGCGTTCGGTCCGCCGCTTGGCATTCACACTCTTGAGAAGGTCTGCCGACTGGTCGACATTCCGATTATCGGGATTGGCGGAGTGACGGCGGCGCGTGCGAGTGAAATGTTGGGTGTGGGAGCGTTCGGTGTCGCAGTGATCAGGGCGATTCTCGGTGCGGCCGATGTAGAGTCGGCGACGCGCGAGTTTCTCGACGCCATGACACCTGCACCATAATGTGCGTCATGCATCGATATCTCGTTGCAGATTGCCGTCGTCCGGTTGACCACCCCGGGAACGGGTGATAGAATCCGCGCAGACAAGGACTTCTCGATTCAGCAAGGGGTTTCGCGTTTCTCGAGTGGCGCCATGGACGGCAAGAAAGAAAGTCCGGGTCGATTCCGGTCTCTCCGGGATTCTGTCACGCAGATCACGAAGCGGTTGGCTGAAGGGAATACGGACGTGGCATCACGCAATGACGAACATGTTCGCGAAGTTGAGAAGCTTCGTGTGCAGATCCAGTCGATGGAGGAAGAAATCCGCCGGCTGTACCAATCGCGCTACCAGCTCGAACAAGCCACCAAACAGAACGAAAAGCTTGTCACCACGCTTCAGGAAGCGAAGGCGCACATCGAATCGTTGCGCGCCGAAGTTGAAAAACTGACAGCGCCTCCCTCAGCCTATGCCATCTTTTCCAGTCTCAACAGTGACGGAACGGGAAACGTGTATGTGTCCGGACGAAAGATGAAAGTGAGCCTGCACCCATCGATCAATGGGAGTGCGATGCGCAAGGGGCAGGAAGTAGTCCTGAACGAAGCATTAAACGTCATTGAGGTCAAGGGGTTCGATATCCAGGGTGAAGTGGTGCGGCTCAAGGATGTCCTGGAAGGTAATCGGGCCTTGGTGACGTTGCATTTCGACGAAGAAAAGGTTGCGGAACTGGGCGATCCGCTGCTGGCCGAACGTTTGAGCGTGGGCGATCATCTACTCTATGATCCCCGGTCCGGCTATGTCGTCGAAAAGTTGCCGAGGTCCGAGGCAGAAGAATTGGTATTGGAAGAAGTGCCTGATGTGGACTATGAGCATATCGGGGGGTTGCAGCATGAGTTGGAGCAGGTTCGCGATGCGGTGGAATTGCCGTTTCTTCACCCGGCTCTGTTCTCAGAGTACAAGTTGAGCGCGCCGAAGGGGGTCTTGCTCTACGGCCCGCCCGGATGTGGAAAGACATTGATCGCCAAGGCAGTCGCGAATTCGATCGCGAAGAAGCTGGGACATCTTACCGGCAAAGAAGTGCGGAGTTATTTTCTGCATGTGAAGGGTCCGGAATTGCTCAATAAGTATGTCGGTGAATCCGAACGGCAAGTCCGGGAAGTCTTCAAGAAAGCGAAAGAGCGGGCGGCGGATGGCAATCCGGTCATCGTGTTCTTCGACGAAATGGATGCGCTGTTCAGAACACGGGGCACCGGAATCTCTTCCGACATTGAATCGACGATCGTCCCTCAGTTTCTCTCTGAAATCGACGGGATGGAACGGCTGCGCAATGTCATTGTCATCGGAGCCAGTAATCGCCAGGATCTCATCGATCCGGCCGTGCTTCGCGCCGGACGGTTAGATGTAAAAGTCAAGGTCGGTCGTCCCGATGTGGTGGCGGCAAAGGATATTTTCTCGAAGTATCTGAGTATCGACCTGCCGTTTTCAGAGGAAGATTTGGCTCGCCATGGGGGAGACGCCAAGGCCTTGGTCCAAAAGATGACCGATCTCACGGTCGAGGCGATGTATGCGTCATCGGAAGAGAATAAGTTTATTGAGGTCACATACGCAAATGGCGAAAAGGAAGTGCTCTATTTCAAGGATTTCGCGAGCGGTGCGCTGATCGAAGGCATCGTGTCACGCGCGAAAAAGTTTGCCGTCAAACGGGCGATCGCAAAGGAAGGCCGTGGTCTTCAATCCGAGGATTTGATCCGGGCCATCCGTGAGGAGTTTAAGGAACACGAAGACCTGCCCAACACGACCAATCCGGACGACTGGGCGAAGATCTCCGGAAAGAAAGGCGAGAAGATCGTGCATCTTCGGACGATCAGTGGAGGTCCGGGCGAGTCGCGTCAGATCGAAACCGTTACGACAGGGCACTATCTCTAAGACATCACATCTATGCAGGACCCTATCTCGCTGACGATTCCCCGCGTCATGGGGACAGAAACAGAATTCGGCATCGCGTCGCGCGATCCTGCCGCAGCCGACCCTGTGTCCAATTCCATCGCTGTCATCGGGCACTATCCAGGTCTGCCGGCCCCTCTTGCCGTGTGGGACTATGAAAATGAAAATCCGCTGCTCGATGCGCGCGGATTCGAGGTCGAGGGAGAGCGGGAGCGGCCCAATCCTGAATACAACCGTCAGTTGAATAAGGTGCTGGCCAATGGGGGACGACTCTACGTTGACGGCGCCCACCCTGAATACTCCACCCCTGAGTGCAATAACCCGCGAGAGATCGTCGCCTTCGAACGAGCCGGTGAGCGGATTCTCGCTCAGTGCCTCGCACAGATGGTGCGTGTTACAGGACGAGACCATTGTGTGCTGTACAAGAACAACTCGGACGGCAAGGGCAACAGCTACGGCTATCACGAGAATTATCTCATGTCCCGTGCGGTTCCTTTCGAGCGCATCGTGAAGGTCCTGGCGCCATTCTTTGTCACGCGACTTGTTTTTGCAGGGGCAGGCAAGGTCGGCGCAGAAAATCAGACCAGCCCAACGGATTATCAGATCTCGCAGCGCGCGGATTTTTTCGAGTGCCTCGTCGACCTGAATACGATGGTCAGGCGGCCTATCGTCAATTCACGGGACGAGCCGCATGGAGAGCATGACAAGCACCGACGATTGCACGTGATCGTGGGCGATGCCAACATGGCGGAGCTTTCGACCTACCTCAAGGTCGGCACCTTGTCCATTGTCCTGGACCTGCTCGATGCAGGAGTGGATCTTCCGCAATTTGAGTTGGATGATCCAGTTAGAAGCATCAAGAAGGTGTCTCGCGATGTCGGCATGAAGGAAGCCCTCAAACTGACGGGGGGGCGATCAACAACGGCGGTGGAAATTCAACGAGCGTATTTGAAGGCCGCCATGGGTTACTATGCCTGTCGCGATCTGCCTCAAGTCACGAAAGACATCCTTGTCCGTTGGGAAGACGTGTTGGATCGGTTGGAGCAGGACCCCCGGCTCTTGGTGCGGGAATTGGATTGGGTGGCCAAACGCCAGATGATGGAATCCTATATGGAGCGGAAGGGCTGTGGGTGGGACGATCCACGAATCCGCTTAATGGATCTTCAATATCACGACGTCCGTCCTGACAGAGGTCTCTACTTTACGCTCGAGCGTAGTCACTTGATCGAACGTATCGTACAGGACGTCGAAATCATTCGGGCGGAAGCCACCCCGCCTCCAGGGACGCGAGCCTATTTTCGTGGACGATGTGTCAGCAAGTTTGCGAAGTCACTCTATGGGGTCAGTTGGACGTCGGTACTGTTCGATGTCGGGAATAATCAGGTCAAACGAGTGCCATTGATGGACCCGTTGAGAGGGACAGCCTCGTTGACGAGCGACCTCCTCGATCAGGTCGAGACCGTCGATGCATTACTGGAAAAGCTGAAGGCTTGACCAACAGAGACCCCGGGCGATCCACATTATGAAACTGCCATTTCTCCCGAATCATAATGAATCGAGTTTTTTCGATTTCTTGACCCAGCACCACCCCGGGCTTACTCCGACCGGTCGCAGCGGATCGCTGCAGACTCAAGCCGCGGCCGAGGCGACCCGTGGAGCCGGCTCTGTCAACGTGCCGCAGGCCACCACGGTACTCGCCATCAAATATCAGCAGGGTGTGGTGATTGCCGGGGACCGTCGCGCGACGGAGGGATTTCAAATTGCCGAGCGGCGGATCGAAAAGGTTTTCAAAATTGATGAGTATTCCGCCATGGCGATCGCAGGGGCCGCCGGCCCCTGTATCGAAATGGCCAAGCTGTTCCAAGTGGAGCTGGAACATTATGAAAAACTGGAAGGGGTCCAGCTGTCCTGTGAAGGGAAGGCCAACAAGCTAGGACAAATGGTCAAGGCCAATCTGCCGATGGTCTTTCAAGGGCTGGTCGTCATGCCGCTGTATGTCGGCTACGATCTGAAGCGAGCAGAAGGCCGCATCTTCAAGTACGATCTCGCGGGTGGCCGGTACGAAGAGTCGGACTACCACGCGATCGGGTCGGGCGGCAAAGATGCGCGTAATGCGATGCGGGAGCATTTCCTCAAAGGTCTGGGGGAGCCTGATGCGCTGAAGTTGGCTCTGCTGGCTCTGTACAATGCAGCAGATGACGATGTCGGCACCGGCGGCCCAGATCTCGTGCGGGGCATTTACCCCACCGCGAAGATCGTGAACGCGACCGGCATTATCGATGTCTCCGACCAGCAGATCCGCGGTATCTATGACGGGTTGATTGCGACCCGCCGGTCCAAGGAGAACTGAGTATGCCAATGCCCTATTACGTCTCGCCCGAGCAGATGATGCAGGACAAGGCGGAGTATGCCAAGAAAGGCATTGCGAAAGGCCGTTCCATCATTGCCCTCGAATATGTGAGTGGGATCCTTCTTGTCGCGGAGAATCCCAGCGCCTCCCTGTATAAGATATCCGAGGTGTACGACAGCATTGCCTTTGCGGGGGCCGGCAAGTACAGCGAGTTTGAGAACCTCCGAAAGGCCGGCATTAGACATGCGGACCTCAAGGGATTCATGTATAGCAGGGAAGATGTGACGGCTCGCTCACTTGCGAACGGCTATTCACAAAGCCTCGGCACCATTTTCAGCCAGGAGTTGAAGCCGCTGGAGGTAGAAATCCTGGTTGTCCAGGTGGGTCACAATGGTCAGGCCAACGAGATGTACCGCATATCTTTTGACGGGAGCATCATCGATGAGCGTGCCTTTGCGGTGATCGGAGGCAAGTCCGAGGCCGTGCAGGCCGTGTTACGAGAAAAAGGGTTCACACAACCTCCGGAACTTCAAGCTGCGCTTGTGCTCTGTATTGCCGCACTCGACCAAGTTGGGAATCAGAAACTCTCGCCGGAGAGTTTGGAAGTAGCAGTGTTAGACCGCACCAGAGACGGACGAAGATTCCGACGGCTGACTCCGGTGGACACCAAACAGCTCCTCACCACCTAACCTGTTTATTTGGTTTGTTTGGTTTGACTCGTTTGTTTGGTTGCACGAGACTGACCGGAAGGACCAAATAAACTAAACAAACCAGAGAAACCGGGCTCGTTTCACCCCAACGGCGGATCATGCACTTCTGTTGAAGAAGCCGGAGCCGGCTGCTATTCTGTGTTGACTACATGCTGCAACCCAGCCCCTTGAGACGACGCATTTTCGGTTTGGAGAATGAGTACGGACTTATCTTTTCTCCGAACGGTCGCGTCTATTTGCCGATGGAGAAGGTGCTGGGATATATTTTTGAAGGCCTCATTCCGAACAGCTGGCCTTCCAATGCGTTTCTCGTGAACGGCGCCAGGTTTTACCAGGACACGGGTTGCCATCCTGAGTATTCCACCCCCGAGTGCGACAACATCCTTGATCTTGTCATCCATGATAAAGCCGGTGAACGGTTGCTTGAGGCTTGCCTGCCGGCAGCAGAAGAACGATTGCGAGAAGAAGGCCTGTCCGGCGAAATCTACATATTTAAGAACAACACGGACTCGTTGGGCAACACCTATGGGTGCCATGAAAACTTTCTTATGCGCCGCGATGTTGATTTCTGGAAAGTCACGGAGCAGCTCATTCCCTTCTTTGTCACGCGGCAGATCTATAGCGGTGCCGGTAAGGTCTTGAAGGTATCCGGCAAGCCACAATATTTCATCTCTCAACGAGCGCAACACATTCACGAGAAGACCTCCTCTTCGACAACCTCTTCTCGCAGCATCATCAATACCAGAGACGAACCGCATGCCGATGCGGAACGTTACCGCCGCCTCCATATCATCGTCGGGGATTCCAATATGTCGGAGTTCGTGACATTTTTGAAGGTCGGTACGGCGTCACTGGTGCTGTCCATGATCGAAGAGGGGTACGGGGTCCAAGGAATGGAGTTTGAGGACCCGGTAAAAGCCATTCGGGAGATTTCGCGCGATCCAACCCTGAAGCGCAAGGTCAAGCTTGATGATGGTCGCCAGTTGACAGCGGTCGAAGTTCAACGGATCTACCTCGATCGGGCGCAGGAGTATTTGGCTCAACAGACGCATGATCCGCTCCTCGACGATGTGTGGCAACGATGGGCTATGGTCCTGGAAAAACTGGACGAAGACCCCATGCAGCTGGTGCGCGAAATCGATTGGGTGACCAAGCGCCATCTCATCCAGTCCTATATCGACAAGAAGGGGTGCGGCTGGGATGATCCGCGGGTGTTCCTGCTCGACCTTCAATTTCATGACGTCAAACGGACGCGCGGGTTATACTATCTGATGGAATCCAGGGGGCTGATCGAACGGGTGGTGGAGGAGGAGGCGGTGCAACGGGCCATGTCGACCCCTCCCCAGACCACGAGGGCGAAGGTGCGCGGCGACTTTATCCGGTTTGCCCGTGCAAAAAATCGGTCCTATACGGTCGACTGGACCTATCTGAAACTCAATGGCTATTGGGAAGAGACGATTCTCTGCATGGACCCCTTCAGTGCCGTAAATCGGCGCGTGGATGAGTTACTTTCCCAGGTGGCGGGACTACGGTTCTACCGATGATGACTGCGGGCAACCAGGCGCGTATGCGGATCTCACGGCTTGATCGAATGTTGATTACGGCTATTGTGTTGCTATCCAGTGTCTTTCCCGTTGAGTTGTTTTCCAATACGCCTCCTGCACCCATGGGCTTCGATGGAGAATACAGCGGTAAGCAGGGGCAGGTGCTGCTGATCAAGGTGAAGGGTGAAGAACAGGCGACGGAAGTGAAGGGAGTGTTTCTGAGCCGGACGATTCCATTTTTCCGGGAATTCAGGCCTGGGGAGCCGGCCGGCTATCTGGGATTGCTCGGGATCGATATGCAGGACGAACCGGGGACCTATGAGCTCGCTGTCGAGGTGAGGCAGGGCGAACAGGCCAAGCGGTTGAGCGTTAACATTCTGGTGGCCAAAGAAAATTTTTCCGTTGAGCATCTAACATTGCCGAAAGAGAAGGTCGATCTGGATGAGAAGGCCACGGCACGCTGGAAAGCCGAGCAGGAGCAAGTCAAGCAGGCGCTCGCGGAGAACTCGCGCTTGAAGTTATGGCGCAGCAACTTTTTGGAGCCGGTGAATGGCAAGCGCACCGGCATTTTCGGCAGCGTGCGGGTGATGAACGGGAAGCCTCGCAATCCACACAATGGAGAGGATATCGGCGCGCCGGTGGGAACCGACGTGGCAGCGACGAACGATGGAGTCGTGCGCCTGACCGTCGATCATATCTTCTCCGGCAGGGGAGTCTTCGTCGATCACGGGCTTGGCTTCTACAGCATGTATTTCCATCTGTCAGAGATTCTGGTGAAGGATGGCGATCTGGTGAAGGCAGGGCAGATCATCGGTAAGGTGGGGGCGACTGGCCGCGCCACCGGCCCGCATCTCCATTGGGGCGTCAAACTCAACGGCGCCCGTGTGAACCCCTATTCGATCCTCGATCTGCCACTCAAGAACGGTTCGACATCGGCGGTGACGATTTCCACTCCCGCTCCTGAACCTCCGCCAGCTCAGAAGGCTGTACCAATCAAAGAATAGTCCGGAGAGCAGGTGCGCCAGGGCTCAACCGCTCACCTGCCTACCGGAGCGACCCTTGCGGACGCGGCGGGGCGGAATCCTTCTGGAATTCCTTCGGCCACGATCTTCGACCCCGGTGCCTCAGTCAGTTCCAGCTTTCCTTCCCCGCCGCATCTCGCTGGGTCCCCGCTCCTTCCGGCAATGTTCGCTCTGAGCCCTGGCACACCTGCTGGATAGAATTTGACTCTTCTCAATCGAAAAAGTAGCCTGCCCCCATCCGTAGTGTCAAAAGGGCAGGGGATTGCAGAATTATGATCAATAAGAGCGTTATCCTAATATCGCTAGTGATGTGCTTCTCTTTGACCGCATGTGCCGTGACACAGAGCGGAGCCTTGTATCAGGCACAAAATTCATACAAAAAGGCTGACTATGAGACATGCCTTGTGAAGCTGAGTCAGGCAGAAGGATATGGAGAGTACTCTGAGTCCGTGAGCTCTGAAATTTCGTTATATAGAGGGCTATGTTTGGAAAGAGCGGGACGCAAGTCAGAAGCGGTGGCGGTCTATCAAAACCTGACTCGGAAATACCCTGCATCAAACGGGGCTGCCCGAGCCCAGGGGCGCATAACAAACTTGACCCTTATCTCGACCCCGTCCATGGAGTTCGAAACCAATCAGGCCTTGAACAGCCATCTGGCTCCCTCCGCGAGGACGATGTTGCTCCTCAAAGTGCACGTGGATTCCCGACATATCCCATTACCAGGGTCGGGCAACATCCCCAAGGATACCGCTTACGATGCCGATGTTGTGTTGAGCAAACGCTATTTGGCCGTAAGTACTACCGACCACGTCACGATCCTGGACTTCGAGAAACGGCGCCGCATTTTTGTGGAGAAGAAGACGGGGAAGTATGTCGACTACTCGCTTTACGATTCCATCGGGTTCAGAGTGTTGGAACTCAATAATCGAACGGTGATGAATCAAATGTTGATCAACGCGAAGATCGACAAGCAGATAGCAGAGCGAGAAGACAACGAGCACAGCTTATCGATCCAGACGCACCCTCCTTTGGTCATTAGTGTCGATCGCGACAGTGATGAAACGGTATTCATGACCGCTGGCAAGTCCTTGTTCCGTCAGAGCCTCAAGGGCATGCCGGTCACCGTCGAAGATTCGATGGCCTTCGCTCAGTTTCTTCGATACAACTTTGGGGGACATCCCTTCATTCTGGACAATGTCGCTCAGGGAAAACTGATCCCATCGAGAGCCACGTTCACCTTTCGAAACATAGCAGCGGTCAACTCGCTCACTATCGCGGTGACGAGCGCGCAAACAGTCGACGATGGTCCCTACAGTTTACAACCATATGCGCAGCGCATGCTGATGCAGTCTCAAGACGGCCTAGACGAAATCCTCGATCGTGCTTGGAACATGCCGGTATTTCAGATGGATGAAGAAAAACAAAAACTAAGAGAGGAGATCGCAGCCGCCTTTAGGGAGGCTCGACCTTTTGATGCGTTCTTGGGAACAACGGAGTATGCACTCACAACGGGGGAACTGCTACCCGCGTTTTCGGCGGACGAGAAAGGCATGATAGAGTCAGATGCTGCCTTCCGGAAACTCTTACTCGCCCTCAACCCTGATACCAAGGAACGGCTTCAAGAAGCTATAAAGACACTTCAGGAGTTACAACAGCATGCTCGGAGTAAACAACACATTCTCACAATCTTCGAGGCCAATCATCGAAAGGCATTGGGCGAAACTCTTGCAGCCCAAAGGCTATTCACCGAGGTCTTGCAAAGCCACCCGTTGTTAACCGGCGCCTACAAGGATCTGGGTGACGCGCTGCTTTTGGGCTACGACACCCCGAATGCTTGGCGCTGTTGGGACATCGGGAGGCGCATCGCTCCCCAATTTGGAGCCTTTTCTGAAGTCACTCAATTCGAGAAGAAGTTGGAGGCAGAGCATCCGGAATTCTTTTGAGCCCTCATCGCTTGTAGGAAGAGGCGAAGGGAAAAAGAAGCCACAGGAGAAGAGGATGTACCGGGAGTCTTTTTCGACCAAAGAAGGGGGGCATTCTGGATTGTGTGAACCATCGAGCCTTTGTCCGGAGAAACAATTCAGAATGTCGCCGTTCCGTTGTTTCATGGGAGGACTGAGAACAGGGACATGCTACTTTTCGTCATGAGCGCAGTCTAGATACTTTCTGAATGCATGTTCGATTAATGATCACTCCAAGCTCGCTCGTTCTCTCTCCAGAATGGGAGCTGATGAACTTCTACTGCGCGCGTCCAACGAGCACCTTCTAATACCTCAACTTCCCAAGAGGGAGTGGACAGATTGTTCTTTACTGCGCGCATCGAGCGACCACAGCTTTATCGTGGGGACTCTGCGAGCAAGAAGAACGGTCTGCCCGCTCCCTCGCCTCTTTCTTATCGCGCGCGTTCTGCGAGCAAAAATGGCACCTGGTCGCCCCCTCTTATTCTTCTGCAAGAGAAGAATACATATCCCGGGAGTCTTTTACGGCTGCGGGGAATAGGGCCCAGCTGAATTCTTATTTTTCCTGTTTGAGGCCGAACAACAATCCGGCGACTCCGACCACTCCGCCAAGGAACAGGAGAAATGATCTGGTGTCCGGAAGCGAAGGGTCAGTCTTTGGGGACCAGTCAACTCCGAGTCCCAGTGCGATGAGTACCATCCCAAGGCCGACGAGCAGTTTCCAGCGCAGCGCCATGCCGCATGGTACTCTTTCGTGCGGCACTGGTCGACTGGCAGCTGAAGCGAGGAGTGGCAACGCGATCGGGAGGGGCTGACAATGTGACCAGAGAAAATGTCCCGCGTGTCCCATCAGGTCTGTTCTCACGCAGGCCGTGAAGAAAAATGTACCGGGAGTCTGTTTGAAACGCTGATGTGATCCCGACTCGCCCTGCATCAAGAGCAGTCTCTACTTTCCCATCCCGCTTAAGCCGCCGAGTAAGGGTGCCAGGGCTTCTTCGCCTGGGCCTTTGCCGTTCTTCATATCGGCATTGATTTCATCGAACAACTGATTGGCCTCGGGGCCGAGGGAACGGATGGTCCGTTCGAGACCTCCTGACATGAGTTGTTTCTGTATCAGTGCGTCGGAGATCTTGCCGGCCTTGATGTTCTCATCAAGTAGTTCGGAGAGCTGCTGGAGCTTCTTGTGAAGATCCGGCGGGAGTGAATTCAGGATGCCTGTGGCGTCTGGTGGGAGACCGTCTCCGGCTGATTGGGCGAAGGCCGGCGTCGTGGCAAAGAGGGTCACAGCTATTGCGATCCAGAGAAGGTGCTGTTTCATACTGTCCTCCCTTAAGGCAAGTCACAAGGACAGTATCTCAGCTTTTCTGAGTCGAACAAGCAATACTACAAATTGGTTTCGAGGCTGGAGGGGGTCTTGTTCAGTACTGTGGCGGCGGCGCGTGAAAGGGCTGCGTCGTGTTGGTGGTCAAGCGTGTAGATGCGAAATTGGACGAGCCTGGTCGGCAGAAGGTCGAGAAATTCCTCAAGCGGCTCGGTTGAGATACTTCTAGTGCTGGGGTCGTAGACATAGAGGGGGTTGCCGCGACGGTCTTTCGGGTCTGGCCGTGGGTCGAGCGGTGCCATGTCGACATGGAACTCCACTTTCTGAAGCCGCGCGGGCAATTCGTTCTTGATCTGTTCTTCAAAGTGCGTGTGGCTGGGAAAGTCCATGCCTCGTTCCTGGCCCTTTTCCTTGAGTACGGCGCTGTAGGCCATCTTCCACTTGACGTCGCGGACGAGAATCCGCTGCCATTCTGTACCCAAACGCCGCTCGGCTGCATGGCGCGAGGTCTTCCATCCCCGCACCTGTTCAAGCAAGGACCAGTCGGTCAGCGTGAGGTACTCATCCATCTTCTTGCGAGGGTCGTGGGGAAACACGAGCTTCATGGTGTCGCCGAAGATGTTACGAAGGTGGATGTCAATCGCCCGAGTGGTTCGGTGATAGTAGACATTGGAATAGAGATACATGCGGGTATTGAGGAACATCTGTAGGGCCGGCAGGCCCGTCTTATGAATTGTAAATCCCTTATCCGTGATGATCGTATAGTGAATGAGCCTGGATAGATCGACCGGGCCAACCGCCACGCCACACATGTAGGAGTCGCGCAGGACATAGTCGAGGTTGTCTGCGGTGTAGCTGCCGGAAATGACCGGTTGGAGCATATTGAGCCATCGGGGAATACGGGAATTGTCTTTCCCCTTTTCTTTGAGAATGACATGGGCGATCTGGTCCGGGTTGAGTTCCTCGCCTCGATCAAAGGGGCCGGACGGGCTGCGCCGGAGCTTACGGATGATCGGACCGAGATGTTCGCGGATGATGATCTGCCCTAGTTTTTCGTGGCTGGCATGGAAGGCATGTAAGTAGTTGTCGTCGAAAAAATGGCAGAAGGGCCCGTGGCCGATGTCGTGGACAAGTGCCGTGACACGAAGAAACTCCTCAACATAGTTCGCCGAAGGAATCTCTTTGACGGACTTTTTGAGGAACGGATAGAGATGCTGCGCAAAGCGGCCTGCCACATGCATCGTGCCGATTGAGTGGACAAAGCGCGTATGTTCCGCCGAGGGATAGACCCAACGGGCGCTTTGGAGTTGATAGATGTATCGCAGACGTTGGACCCAGGGGGAATCGATTAGGTCTTTTTCTGTCCGTTCATGCGGGTCCGCAGAGGAGAAGGGCACAGTGAAGGAGACGTATTGATGGATTGGATCGGCGATCAGCGCAGAGCCGTCGTATGGAGCGGTGGATTGATGACTGGATTCGTGCATGACGTCCCGTCATCTTAGCGTACATCTCGTGGGGGCGGCAATGGCTCTGTCTAGCAGGATGCTGAAAAAGGCCGCCAGCTGCGTTCCCTGCCTCCGCCGAAGCGCTTCGCGCAGGCAGGTCGCATCGTTCAGACCCTCAACGTACCCCAAAGGGTACGCCTCGGGCCTTCACTCGTTGCGGCCTTGCTGGACGACCTTTTTGAGCATCCTACTGTTGGGTAGGCTCCTGGCCGAGCGGGTGTGACTGCCGATGTTTGGCCAAGAAATAGTAGGCGAGTGGGTAGGCGATCGCCGACCCCAGTACACTCAAGACAAATCCTCCAAGAAAGAATGGCACGGCGTAGGGCATGATCTGTTCATAGATCGCGCTGAAACTCACATCGTGCCAGTCGAAAGATGGACTGTCCGATCGTCCGAGCAAGAGGGCCCCGACCCAGTAGGTGGCGCCGAGGATAGGAACTATTGTCCAGGGGTTGTTGAGATAGGCGCCTGCCATGAGGGCGAGAAGGTTGAGCCTCAATGCCCAGGCGCAGACAATCACTATCACTGTGTGTAGCCCGTAAACCGGGGAGAAACAGATGAAGACTCCAATGGCGAAGGCTAACGCTGTTCGCTGTGGTGACTCCTGGAGATGGAGAACCTGTTTCAACAGCGATCGGACCGAAGGAATTTTGGCCATGGTGTCGTGGATGAAACTGGTTATGTGAAATGTCGGTAACTGCGGTTCTCTAACCGGTGACGTTGGCCGTAGGGGGAAAGGACTTGGATGCCAAACCGAAGGGGCCGAATATTCCCGATGCAGGTGAGAGCAAATCCTTTGTTGCTGGCCATCCGATCAAGTCGTGCACGTTGGCGTGGCGATACGGTAAAGAGCAATTCATAATCCTCCCCTCCGGTCAGCGCGAGGTCCGCCTGGTTCAGTTTCCTGGTAGCTGCATAGGCGCGGCAAGCTGTCGAGAGGGGGAGAGCGCGCAGATCGATCTCTGCTCCGACATGGCTTTGCTCGCAGATATGGCGGAGATCGCCGGAGAGACCGTCTGAAATATCGATTGCGGCGGTTGCGAGACGATGGGTACCGAGCCATTGGCCCTCTGTGACGCGCGCGGTCGGACGCAGATGCCGTTCGATAAGAAATTGCCGATGTCGATTCGAGAGTGCAGCAGTGCGCCGATGAGGCATCGTGCGAAATGGCGGTTCATTCAAAAGTCTCAGGCCGGCCAATGAATCGCCGATTGTGCCGCTCACGTAGAGGAAATCTCCGACTCGCGCGCCGCTCCGGAGGAGGGCCTGGTGGGGAGGGACCATTCCGGTCAAAGTCAAGCTGAGAAACCATCCGCGGGACGAAGCTGACGTATCTCCGCCGATCAGTCCGACATGGTGTGGGCGGCAGGCGGCCATCATCCCTCGGTACAGCTGGTGGACCTGGCGGCTGGCGCCGGTACGGGGAATCGCCAAGGAAGCGAGCAGGTGCTGCGGGGTTCCCCCCATCGCGGCGATGTCACTGAGATTTGCTGCTGCGGCGCGGAAACCGATATCGAATAGTGTGGCGGTTCGGAGATCGAAATGGATCCCTTCCGTTAACAGGTCGGTTGTCAGCACCGTCCATTGACCGGCCTGCGACGTGATGATTGCGGCATCGTCGCCGATTCCTTGTATCACGGAAGAAGTGCGGCGCCCATGGCGTCGGTGGAGGGCTCGAATGAGATCGAATTCCCGGATCGTGGGGCGGGTCTTTGTGCGGGCCGTGGAGGCCATGCTCGACGGATTGGTCCGGTTCATCCGGTTAGTTTAGTTCAACCAAACAAACCAAATAAACCAAATAAACAAGAGACACTTCGTGTTTCAGTATCCTGCTACTGGAACTGTAGGGGAGACGTCGCCGCACTGCTTGCATGCACGGGCAGGGAGCGAGCCGCTCGCCCTGTCTTCACCCGCGCGGCCTGTTTCTTTGATTGTGGCGGCGGCTGGTCGGGCTTGCCCGCAGGACGTAGGGATTTCGAGCCACGCCGAAGCGCCACCTTCATGACATCATCCATTGTGTCGGCAAACACGAGGTGAATGCCTTTCAAAATGTGCTTGGGGATTTCGTCAAGATCCTTTTTGTTGCGTTTCGGGAGAATCACAGTGGTAAGTTTGGCTCGTTTGGCTGCCAAGAGTTTCTCCTTCAATCCCCCGATGGGGAGCACTCGGCCACGGAGCGTGATCTCGCCGGTCATAGCCAGGTCTCGGCGTACCGGGATTTGCGACAACGTCGAAGCAATGGCGATGGCCATGGTAATGCCTGCCGATGGCCCATCTTTGGGGATGGCTCCGGCCGGCACATGGATATGGATGTCCTGAGTGGTGAATGCATCGGGATTGATGCCGAGCGTGCGCTCCCGCGACCGGACATAGCTCAAGGCGGCTTGGGCGGATTCTTTCATGATATCGCCCAACTGGCCGGTGAGGGTCAATTGCCCCTTCCCTTTCATCGCCGTGGCTTCGATATACAGGACATCGCCGCCGGATTCCGTCCAGGCTAGGCCGGTAGCCACGCCGATCTCGTCCGTTTCCAATTCCTCTTCCGGCACGAATTTGGGGACGCCGAGGTACTTGTGCAGATTGGCTGGATTGACAGGGAACCCGACGCCTTTGCCTTCCGCCACTTTTTTCGCCACTTTGCGCATGACGTTGGCAATCTCGCGTTCGAGGTTACGCACGCCGGCTTCTCTCGTATAGTTGGCGATGATCTGGCGCACCGCCGATTCGGCAATGCGGACGTGCTTTTCGGTGATGCCATGTTCGTTGAGTTGCCGAGGGATCAGATATTTCTGAGCGATGCCCAGTTTTTCTTCTTCGGTATAGCCGGGGATCCCGATCACTTCCATCCGATCACGTAAGGCGGGCAAAATAGGGTCGATCAGATTCGCCGTGGTAATGAACATGACTTCGGTCAGGTCGAAGGGCACGCCCAGGTAATGATCCGTGAACGAGTTATTCTGTTCCGGGTCGAGCACTTCGAGTAAGGCTGCGGAGGGATCACCTCGAAAATCCATTCCGACTTTGTCGACTTCGTCCAGCATGAAGACAGGGTTGTTCGTGCCGGCTTGTTTCATGCCTTGGATGATGCGGCCCGGGAGTGCGCCGACGTAGGTACGTCGATGGCCGCGGATCTCGGCTTCGTCACGGACGCCGCCGAGACTGATGCGGACGAACTCGCGGCCGAGTGCGCGGGCGATCGATTTTCCGAGCGAAGTTTTTCCGACGCCAGGGGGGCCGACGAAACAGAGAATCGGGCCCTTCATTTTGTCTTTGAGCTTCCGTACTGCAAGATACTCAAGGATCCGTTCCTTGACCTTTTCCAGATCGTAGTGGTCTTCATTGAGCACTTTGGCGGCAGCCTTGAGGTCGAGGTTGTCCTTCGATCTCTTGGACCAGGGCAGTTCCACGATCCATTCGATGTAGGTTCTGACGGTCGCAGATTCGGCTGTATCCGGGTGCATCTTCTCAAGCCGTTTGAGCTGCTTTTCGGTTTCCTTCAGCACCTTCTCCGGCATTTTCAGTTCTGCGACACGCTTGCGAAACTCGCTGATTTCCTCCGCGCGCTCGTCGAGCTCGCCCAGCTCTTTCTGGATCGCTTTGAGTTGCTCGCGCAGGAAGTACTCACGCTGGGTCTTGTCCATCTCCCCTTTGGCCTGGGCTTGAATCTTTTGTTGCATGGAGAGGACTTCAATTTCTTTTCCGAGAATCTCACTGACATGCCGGAGGCGTTTGACCGGATCGACGATCTCCAGAACTGCCTGGGTGGCCTCGACCTTGAGGCCGAGATTTGACGCCACCATGTCGGCCAGCCGCCCCGGGTCTTCGAGGTTCTCGATCACGATCATCACGTCCGGGATCAAGACCTTGCCCAGACTAATGATCCGTTCGATCTGTTCCTTGACCGTCCGCATGGCGGCTTCGGTTTCGAGTGCGGCGCCGGCCGGCTTGTGTTCGGTGAGTTTGTCGATACGCACGGAGTAATAGGGTTCAGACTGAACATAGCCGGCTATCTTGGCCTTCGAGAGCCCCTGCACGAGTATTTTGATCCGTTCATCGGGCAATTTCAGCATCCGCATAATGATGCCGACCGTGCCGATCGTATGGATATCCTCCGGTGAGGGATTTTCGACGTCCAGGGCCTTTTGCGTCGAGAGAAAGATCATTCGATTACCGGCTAACGCGGCTTCGATCGCTTTGATCGACATCTCCCGTCCGACAAAGAGAGGGAGGACCATGTAGGGGAAGACGACGATGTCTCGCACCGGCAACATGGGAAGCTGGTCGGGAACGTCGACGTTCTGGGGCAGCTGCAAGTCCTGTTCGCTCGGGTCGTTCATGGGAACTGGTGTCCTTGTTTCTTTGGTTTGTTTGGTTTATTTGGTTGAGGAACGGGATGCACAAAACAATCAGATGACCATTGGCTCTTTAATTGACTGGACCAACCAAATGAACGAAACAAACCAAATCAACCAAACAAACGGAGCCTGTCAGGATTTTCGCGGCGCTGTCGTGCGGCGTCCTCCGGAAGGCCGTATTCGATCCCGGAGATATTCACCGAACTCCGGCCCCAGAGAGGGATTCTTGAGTGCGAATTCAACGGTCGCAATGAGAAATCCCAACTTGTCTCCGGCATCATAGCGCTGCCCCTGTATCTCCAGCGCATACATAGGAGACTTTTTCGCCAGTTCCCGAAGTGCGTCGGTCAATTGGATCTCGCCATTTTTACCCGGCCTGGTTTTTCGAAGAATGGAGAAAATGTCAGGCGGCAGCACATAGCGACCGATGACCGCCAGATCGGACGGGGCTTCGTCCGGCGCTGGTTTCTCAACGAGACCCTCGACTCGATGTAGCCCCCCGGAGATGGCTTTAGGCGATACGATTCCGTAGCGGTTGACTTCATGGTGAGGTACTTCCTGTACACCGAGGACCGCGCCGTGTCGTTTCTTGAAGGCATGAATGAGTTGTGCGAGGCCTGGGACCGGGGCATCGATGACTTCATCGCCGAGTATGACTGCAAAGGGTTCGTCACCGATCAGCCGTTGGGCGCAGAGAACCGCGTGGCCGAGGCCGAGGGCTTCCGTCTGCCGGACGTAGCAGAAATTTGCGAGCGTAGAGATATGGCGCATCTGGCTCAGGAGCTGCGCCTTCCCGCTCCCCTTGAGATTTTCTTCTAACTCGACGGATCGGTCGAAATGGTCCTCGATTGCGCGTTTGCCTCGCCCCGTGATGATAATAATGTCCTCGATTCCGGAGGCGACCGCTTCTTCCACGGCATATTGAATCAGCGGCTTGTCGACGAGCGGCAACATCTCTTTGGGGGAAGCTTTGGTCGCGGGGAGGAAGCGAGTACCGAGGCCTGCAGCAGGAAGTACGGCTTTGCGAACGTCGTAGCGCGACATGTTTCGATACTATGTGATGGGGTAGGCGATGTCAAGGAAAGCAGGAGCTTGCAAGCGAGCGACAAGGGTGCATCTGGTTTATTGGTTTAGTTGGTTTATCTAAACAAACCAAACAGCCCCAAAGAGACAAGCGCAACAAGTCTGGCCCACTCCGTCTGTGTGTAATCGATCTTTGAGAATAATGCGTCCTGCCAGCTTTACATTCAAATACTTGCCCAATATAATTCGGAAGTTTCGCACGCATGTTCCTGTGAGGGATACGTTCGCGCTGACCACCAAGTGCTCCCACGTCAGCTGCCCCTTCGTTGGTCGTCGTTCGTGAAATCTGAGCGAGACAAGCAGGACGTGCGAGACTGGCGCGACTCGCAAAGGGGAACATTCCGGCCCGTCTAGCTTTTCTCGCGAATGTCGGGAGTCCGGCGCGAATAGCGAGATATGCTTCACAATTTGCGGGTATCGAGAATGCCGGGGCAGGGTAACGCATAATGCCTCTATTATCTGTTTTCTTGGTATATGGAACGCAGATCCAGTGAGCACAACTTGTTCCTCAGCATGGACTCGTTGGCCACTCATTATGATCCTCGTCACCCTGGCCTACGGTTCCTTACCGGTGATTGCGGTCGCTGCAGAGGAGGCTGGCGTCAAAGTGAAGGCGATTGAGATTCGAGGGAACAAGCGGATCGAGGTGCCGGCGATTATCAGCCGTTTGACGTTAAGGCCCGGCGATCCTTATATCCCTGAGAATGTTCATGGGCAAATTAAAATTCTCTACGATGCCGGGTACTTTGAAGATGTGCAAGTAGAGACGGAACCAGGAGCAGGCGGGGTGGCTCTGATCTTTCTGGTTCGGGAGAAACCTTTTATCGCCGAGATCGTATTCGATGGCAATCAAGCGTTAAGCGACGATAAGCTGAAAGAAAAGATCACGATTAAGAACCAGACCTTTCTCGATCAGGCCCAGGTCAAAGAGAGTGCGGAGAAGATTCGCCTGGCCTACCAGGGGGACGGTTTCTTCAATTGCGAAGTGATTCCGGTCGTGCAGACCTTGGATGAGGATCGAAAGCGTCTGACGTTCTTTGTGAAAGAAGGGGATAAAGCGCGCATCAAAACGGTCAATTTTGACGGACTGCACGCGGCGACGAAAGATGAAATGTTCAAGGCGATGGCAACACGGGAATGGATTCCCTGGTATGGTCTGTTCACGCAGCGGAAGTTACCGTCGTTTGTTTCAGATGCCGGTGTCTTGAAACGGGAGGAGATGAATAACGATGTTGAGCGGATCAAAGAGATCTTGCTCAACAGAGGCTACTTGAATGCCCAGGTCGGGTTGCCGACCGTGGAACTCAGCGACGACAGGAAATGGTTTGTCGTGACGTATCCGGTGAGGGAGGGGGAGCCTTTCACCATCAGCGAAATCGGATTCCGTGGGAATGTCGTGTTTGAAGATCCGGAGCTCCGCCAGGGGCTCAAAATGAAGCCGGGGGAGATTTTTCAACGCCAGAAGCTCCGCGATGAGATCACCAGACTGAAGGATTTATACGGGAGTAAAGGCTACGCATTTGCCGATGTCTTGCCCAATGTGATTCCGAATGATGCGGACCGGACTGCGGCCGTCATCCTGACCGTCAAGGAAGGGCAGTTGATGCAGGTCCGTCAGATCAACATCAATGGGAACGAGAAGACCAAAGACAATGTCATTCGGCGGGAAATCCGTCTCGATGAGCAGGATGTCATCGACACTCCCGCATTGAAGCGGAGCTTCCAGCGGCTCAATAACTTGAATTTCTTCGAGACGGTGGAAATCCTTCCCCAGCAAGTGGGCCCGGATAAGGTCGACCTGAATGTGAAGGTGAAGGAAAAGCCGACCGGCCAGTTCAGCATCGGCGGTGGATTCAGCACGTTGGACCAATTAGTCGCGATCGCCGACGTTACGGAAGGAAACCTCGGTGGGAATGGTTGGATGGGGCGTGTGCGCGGTCAGTTGGGACAGAGGCGGCAACTGGGGTTGATCACGTTTCGTAACCCCTATTTGAACGACTCCTTGACCTCGATGCAATTCGATCTCTTCAGCACCCAGACGAATTATTTCACCTACAGGGAGCGGAAATTGGGTGGCAGCGTGACGTTTGGCAGATGGTTTTCTGAGTATGTATCGGGGACCTTCAGTCCGGTTGTGGAATACATAAAATATACCGATCCGACGTCATCCGCGCCATCCCTTATCCTCAATCAAATTGGGGAGCAGACGACGACGGGGTTTCGAACCTCGCTGACCCGCGACACGAGAGACTTCCATATGGATCCCCGCAGCGGTTGGCGGACCACCGTCAGTCTTGGTGTCGGCACGCCCTATCTGGGGGGGTCCAACGATTTCTTTAAGTACACCTTCGATGTCCAGAAATATACTCCGCTCCCGTACGATACGCGTTTGTCGATCCGTGCGCGCTATGGGGCTGTAGAGGGCCTCAATACCGGCAGCAAACACGAGCCCGTTCCCCTTACCGAACTGTATTTCGTCGGAGGCATCAACACAATGCGCGGATTTTCTTTCGGCAAGGCGGGGCCGGTGACGTCGACTAACACCCTCCTCGGCGCAGCCAGTGAGTTGATCTTCAACTTTGACTTTATCTTTACGATCTCGGAAGAGGCGAAACTCAATGGCGTGGTGTTTTTCGACTATGGGAAAGGGTTCGCTGATACGAACATAAACTTTCCCTTGCGGTCAGCGGCCGGTTTCGAAGGGCGATGGGTTTCACCGTTTGGCCCTCTCCGCGCCGCATATGGGATTAATCTGGACCCCAACGAAGGAGAGCGTGAAGGGGTCTTCGAGTTTACCGTTGGGTCTATATTCTGAACTGAGCGAATTGTTGCAAGCAGGAGGGAGGTAGAGGTGTGAGCCAGGTTGCTGTCGCCATGCGGAAATTGTGCGGTGCAGGTGGTCTGTTGATGGCGCTCCTCATCGTCTCCGGTTGTGCCTCAGGCGGCCACAAATTTGAGGGGAACGTCGGAGTCGTCGATTCAGCCCGTGTCTTGAACGAAACGAGCTCAGGCAAAAGGGCCAAGGATTCCTTAAGCGCGTTCTCCAAGAATCGCCAGGCGGTCATCGAGATGGACGAGAAGGAACTCCGCCGCATGGAGGAAGATTTCGGGAGGCAGGCCAATGTGTTGAGCGCGATTGCAAAAAAGGAGCGCGAAGATCAGTTTCGACGCCGGGTGGCTGAATATCAGCAGAAAGCGGCCGAAATGAACCGGGAGGTTCAAGAAAAGCAAAAAGACGTGCTCGAAGGGTTCCGTGAGAAGATGGAACTCGTTGTGGGAAAAGTGTCGAAGCGCCTCGGATTGCAGATCGTCATGGAGAAAGGGAAAGGCGGCCCTACCTTATATAGCGAGGCAGGAATCGATATTACGGGTCAGATCATTGATGAAGTGAATCGTGAATATCCGTAGTTAGTCTGTTTGGTTCATTTGGTTTGTTTAGTTTGTTTGGTTTTGGGTTGAACGAAACAAACCAAATAAACAAGACACACCAAACTAACCAGAGGGGCAGAGGAGGATTCAATGGAACGAAGGGGAGTGACTAGTCTGGTCGGTGCAGTGGTATTGTGGCTGGCGATGGTGTTGCCGGGATTGTCGGCTGAGACCTTTAAGGTTGCAGTCATGGACCAACAGATGGTCATTGAACAATCAAAGGCGGGCAAGCGGGCTGTGGAAGAGCTCAAGAGCTACTCTATGGCCAGGCAAAAGATCGTCAATGCCGACGAACAAGAACTGAAAGAGCTGCAAGAGGCGATTCAAAATGGAAAGCTGACTGACAGCGCGAAGCAAGAAAAGCAGACTCAGCTCCAGGCCAAGGCGGAAGCCTATCAACGCCGGGTCGCTGACTTCCGTCGCGAGGTTCAACAAAAGCAGCGTGAAATGGTGATCGAATATTCGAAGAAAATACAATTGGCTGCACAAGCCGTCGGAGAGAAGACCGGGTACGATGCGATCATCGACAAGGGAATCGAGTCAGCGGTGAAAATCGTGATCTACCATCAGCCTGAGCTGGATTTAACCGGCCAGGTGGTGAAAGAGTTTGATCGGCAAAATAAGTAGTTAGGAGGGGATAAGGGTTGATGAACTTCTGTGCTCGCGGAACGCGCCTGGGTTGGTCTGTCTGGTTGGCTGGTCTTTCTGGTCTGTCTGGTTCTTCTGGATGAATTTCCGTTCCGACCAACCAGATAGACCAGATAGACGAGATAGACGAGATAGACCAGATGAACCAGTCTTCATTGGACGCGCGCAGTAGAAGCTCAATCAGCCCTTATCCCCTCGGGAGTGAAGCGCGAGCTACGAAGGAGCAATCGAAGTGTCGCCACGAAAATCTGACGTATCGGTGGCGATTTACAGCATCAGGATGCTCAAAAAGACTGTCCAGCAAGGCCGCAGTGAGCGAAGAAGGCTTAGGTCGAGGTTAAGGTTAAGCGTCGAACAGGTTCTTGTTTGCTCAACCTTAGCCTCAGCCGTAACCTTCCAAGAACACTGGCGGACTTTTTCAGCATCCTGATATAGGAGGTTTGGCCGATGTCTGTGATGGAGCAAGCCGAAATTCAATCCCTCTTGCCTCACCGGTATCCTTTTCTCTTGGTCGATCGCGTGCAGGAGTTGGACCCCGACCGGCGGATCGTCGGGACGAAGAACGTCACGATCAATGAACCCTTTTTTCAAGGGCATTTCCCCGGACACCCAGTCATGCCGGGGGTATTGATTCTTGAAGCCATGTCTCAAGTCGGTGCGATTCTGGCGTTGAAGTCGTTAGGGCACGCAACGCGTCCTGTGGTCTATCTGACCGGTATCGATAGCGCGAAGTTTCGCAAGCCGGTTGTGCCCGGCGATCGATTGCGGTTTGAGATCAACGTCGTCAAGAAACGGGTGCCGTTCTGGAAGATGGAAGGGAAGGCTTTTGTCGAAGAAGAGCTCGTCTGTGAAGCCGAAGTGACGGCTATGGTGACCGAGGAGAAAACCGGTCAATAGTCAATGGTCACTTGTCAATCGTGGGAAAGTAACGGATTGACTTACGAATGACTAATGACCAGTGACCGATGACCGCTTCTACTGGAGGTTACGAGTGCAGATTCATGCAACAGCGATTGTTCATCCTAAGGCGAATGTTGCCGATGATGTGGAGGTCGGGCCGTTCTGCCTGATCGGTGAGCATGTCACGATCGGGCAAGGGACGCGTCTGGTTTCTCATGTCACGGTCGACGGCTGGACGGAGATCGGCGCTCGGTGCCTGCTACATCCCTTTGCTTCGATTGGGACCCCGCCGCAACATCTCAACTACAAGGGCGAACCGACGAAAGTCGTGATCGGCGACGACAACATTATTCGGGAATATGTGACAGTCAACCGGGCGACAGCGCAAGGCGGCGGGGCGACCACCATCGGGTCTAAGAACTTCCTGATGGCTTATGTGCATGTCGCCCACGATTGTCATCTTGGCAGCCATCTGATTCTTGCCAATGCAGCCAGTTTAGCCGGCCATATCACGATCGGGGATCATGCCATCATTGGAGGGCTTACGGGCATCCATCAATACGTACGGGTCGGATCGTACTCCATGGTCGGCGGGTGCTGTGCGTTAGGGCAGGACCTTCCGCCGTTCATGCGGGCTGCGGGTGGCTATCGTGCGAGGATGTATGGCCTCAACTCGGTGGGGTTGCGCCGTCAAGGGTTTTCGACCGACCGGATCTCGGTACTGAAGCGGGCGTACGATATTCTCTTCCGGTCGGGGCATCGAACTGCGGAGGCGGCCAAACTTGCCAAGGTCGAGTTCGGAGATCAGCCGGATGTCATGACAGTGCTGGCGTTTTTGGAGGGGACGAAGCGAGGCATCTGCCGATCGGTTAGCAAGGACCAGGAGGATGAGGAATGAGCGCGGTGCCGTCACGGCCTCAGGTCACCGACGACGAACGGATCGGATTGATCGCCGGCAATGGCCGGTTCCCGATCATTTTTGCGGATAACGCGAGAAAGCTGGGCTACCACGTTTCGGCTGTTGCACATGAAGGCGAGACCGAACCGGAGTTGGCCAGCCATGTGGATCGGATTCATTGGATCAAGATCGGTCAGCTTAGCAAACTGATCAAGGCCTTCAAGCAAGACGGCGTCCATCAAGCGGTCATGCTGGGCGGCATCAAGAAGACCCATGTATTTACCACCGTGCGGCCTGATTTGCGGACCCTCGCGATGGCGACGCGCCTGGCGCTTTGGAAAGATGACGACATTCTGCGCGAGTTTGCGAAGGAGCTGGAGCAGGAAGGCATTGCCATCTGTGAATCGACCTTCGGGCTCCAGGGGATTCTCGCGGAAGAAGGGACCTTGACCGCGCGGGCACCATCGGAAAAGGAGTGGGAAGACATCCGTTATGGATGGAATGTGGCGTATGACATCGGGCGTCTGGATATCGGGCAATGCGTTGTGATCAAGGATCGTGTGGTCGTGGCGGTCGAAGCGGTCGAAGGAACCGACGGGGCCATCAAACGCGGCGGTGAATTAGCCAAGGAAGGCGCAGTCGTCGTGAAACGGTCTAAACCACAACAGGATCTGCGTTTCGACCTTCCCGCAGTCGGGCCCGGAACCATTGAAGTGATGGCGTCGGTCAAGGCTTCAGTTTTGGCCGTGGAAGCTGGTCGAACGATCCTATTGGATCGCGAGATCATGCTGGACAAGGCCCGGTCCGCCAGGATTGCCATCGTCGGTATTGCGAAACTCGAGCCGGGTGGAGATAAGCCGTAGCGCCATGACACGGCTCAGGGTAGGCGTCATCGGCGTCGGACATCTGGGGCAGCACCATGCACGCCTCTATGCCTCGTTGCCTGGAGCGCAGCTTGTCGGCGTGGTGGACCAGTCGGTCGAGCGTGCGCAGGTGGTCGCAGAACGGCATGGGGCGCGAATCTTTCGTACAGCCGATGAGTTGTTACCGGAAATCGATGTTGTCAGCGTGGCAACCCCTACGTCGGGTCACTATGCCATTACAAAGGCCTGTCTCCAGGCCGGGAAACACGTCCTGGTCGAAAAGCCGATTGCTGTGACGCCGTCAGAGGCGCATGAGTTGGTGCAACTGGCCAAGGAACGGGGTTGTTGTTTGCAAGTGGGGCATAGTGAACGGTTCAATCCGGTGATGGCGCTGATGCGCCCTCATATCGGGCGACCTGTGTTCATCGAATGTCACCGGCTCAGCAGTTTCAGTGGACGGGGGACGGACGTAAATGTGGTACTGGATCTTATGATTCACGATCTGGATCTTGTCCTGTCCTTGAATCCCGGCCCGGTTGAAGAGATCCGCGCTGCGGGAGTGGCGGTGTTATCTTCTTCGCTCGATATCGCCAATGCGCGCATTCAGTTCCGGAGCGGCTGTGTGGCCAACCTGACCTCCAGTCGTGTGTCGACAAATAAGATGCGCCGGCTGCGTCTCTTCCAACGGGATAGCTATCTGTCCATTGATTTCCAGACCAGGCAAGGGATGATTGGCCGACGCAACGCCAAGGCAGGGGAGCGGCCGACCGTCGAGGTTGAGCAGTTCCAGGGTGGAGATGAAGAACCGTTGAAACTCCAGCTTCAATCGTTTCTTCAGGCAGTCGGCACCGGGGCAAGGCCTATGATAGCGGGTGAGGATGGCGCGGCGGCAGTGGATGTGGCGCATCAAGTTTTGCAGGCCATTGAGGCCTTTGCAGCTCGCCATAAAGAAGGGGGTAGTAGAGGAAAAGCGGTAGCCGGAGCAGGGGAAAAAAAGGGGTAAAGGGATAGTGGGGTATAGATGGGGCAGGGGATAAAACAGGGTAGGCTGTTACTCCTCTACCCCGCTGCGCCCCCTACCCCGTCCCCAACACCCCGTTACCCCCCTACCCCTTCCCCGAAGCCATGCGAATTTTGATTGTAACCGGTGAAGCCTCGGGTGATCTCCACGGGGCTCATTTAGCTCAAGCGATCATGGCGCTTGATCCGACGGCTCAACTAGTCGGCATTGGCGGGCCTGGGATGCGTGCAGCTGGTGTGAACCTTGTGCCTGGTGTCCCACAGCTGGACGTGATGGGAATGATCGGGCTGTCGGCGATCCCCGCTGTCATTCAACGCATCCGCGCCATCCGGCGGGTGTTGAAGGCAGAGGCCTGGGACCTTGTCGTGCTGATCGATAATCCAGGGCTGAATCTTCATTTTGCCAGGGTTGCCAAAGCCGCCGGTCGCCGTGTGCTCTATTATATTGCCCCACAAGTGTGGGCCTGGCGGCCCGGGCGAATGAAGTGGATCCAGCGCCGGGTCGATCATGTTGTCGTCATCCTTCCATTTGAAGCGGAACTCTATCACCGGGCGGGAGTTCGTTGCACATTCGTCGGCCATCCATTGCTTGATATGGTCGCGTCGCATTATGATCGTGCCAAGCTTCGCAGGGAGTTTGGCTTAGGCGAGTCTGGCCGCGTCGTTGGATTGTTGCCGGGAAGTCGGGTGAGTGAAGTCGAAATGCTCCTGCCGGTACTCCTCAAGGCAGCGGCGCAATTGGTCCTGGCCGAACCGGGAACGCAGTTTATCCTGGCGCAGGCGTCTTCAATTAACGATAATCTGATCCAGGCTCTGCTGCAGGATTGCCCTGTGCCGGTTCGGGTGGTGTACGACAAAGCCAGCGAGGTGATGGCCCTGTCCGATGTGTTGTTCATTGCGTCCGGGACTGCGACCTTGCAGGCGGCTGTCGTGGGGACTCCCATGGTGTTGCTGTACAGGACATCGCCGTTGACCTATCGGTTGGCTCGCTGGCTGATCAGAGTGAAATGGATCGGCCTTGTTAATCTGGTGGCGGGCCGATCAATCGTACCGGAACTGATTCAGGATGAAGCGACGGGCGAGCGGTTATGTCAAGAGGTCCTGCGCCTCTTGCGCGATCGATCGGCATATAATGATATGAAAGAAGGGCTGCGGCAGGTTCGGCAATCATTGGGAGAATCCGGCGCCACCAGCCGGGCTGCACAGGTGGTATTGGCGGAATGTCGACTTTAGATCGCTTGAAACGGTTGCTGCGCTATCTGAAGCCCTACCAGGTTCGGTTGGTTGCGGCGTTCGCATGCTCTGGGTTGGTGGCGGGATTCTCCGGCGCCTATGCCTGGCTCGTCAAACCGGTCCTTGACGAGATCTTCATCAATAAGAATGAAAGTCTCTTGCTGATACTTCCGATCGCGCTCTTCGTCGTAGCTGTCCTGAAGAGCGTCTTTAGCTACGGGCAAAATTATCTCATGAGTTATGTCGGGAATCGGGTGATCACCGACATTCGGCAGGAGTTGTTCGGGAAGCTCATTCGTCTGCCAGTGTCCTATCATGATGTGAATACGTCGGGACGGTTGGTGTCCCGTGTGGTCAGCGACGTCACATTGATGGCCAATGCGGTGGCGGGAGTCCTGAAAGATGTTTTTCAGCACGGCCTCACGTTCCTGGCCATGATGGGCGTGATCTTTTATCAGAACTGGCGGCTGGCCGGCCTCTCGGTGATCGTCATCCCCTTGGCGGTTGTCACAATGGTGCGGATGGGGAAACGGTTGAGGACGTTAGCGGCAAGCGGCCAGGAGCGGATGGGAGATATGGCCTCCACGCTTCAGGAATCGTTATCCGGCATTCGCATGGTCAAGGCCTATGGGCGAGAAGAAACCGAGGGGGAGCGATTTCAGCAGAGCAACCGCTCCTTCCTTAGTACGACAATGAAGGCGATTCAGGTCTCCTCCCTCGGGTCGTCGCATATGGAGGTCATCGGTGTCCTGGGGGTCGCGGCGATTATTTGGTATGGCGGTTTCCTTGTGATCAACGGCTCAATGACGCCGGGGGCATTTTTCTCATTTCTGACGGCGATGTTCATGGCCTATACACCGATCAGGAAACTGTCCGGTTCTAATAATCAGCTTCAACAGTCGCTGGCAGCGGCGGAACGGGTTTTCAGCGTCTTGGACCTCAAGACCGAGCAGGATGCAGAACGGGGTCAGTTGGAGTTGCCGAGGATTGCGGAGTGGGTGACGTTCGAGGATGTGACGTTTCATTATGAGGGTCAGGCAGTGCCGGCTCTCAACGACATCAATCTGACGATTCGCGCGGGAGAAATGGTGGCCCTTGTCGGCAGCAGCGGTAGTGGAAAAACGACTCTTGTCAACCTAATCCCGCGGTTTTATGAACCGACCGCCGGCCGCATTCTCATCGACGGAGTCGATATTCAATCATACACCCTCCGCTCGCTCCGATCCCAGATCGGAATGGTCTCGCAGGATATCGTCTTATTCGACGACAGCATTCGTAATAACATCGCCTTCGGACGGGAAGACGCCACCGACGAAGAGATTATTCGGGCGGCACGATTGGCCTATGCCCATGAATTTGTCGATCGTCTTCCCCAGGGATACCAGACGGTCGTGGGTGAGAAGGGGGTGAAACTCTCCGGCGGAGAGCGGCAGCGCTTGGCCATAGCCCGCGCAATCTTGCGTGACCCTCCCTTGCTCATCCTCGATGAAGCGACGTCGGCCCTGGACACCGAGTCTGAACGGGTCGTTCAGCTGGCGCTCGCCAATTTGATGAAGAATAGGACGACCATCGTCATTGCCCATCGATTGTCCACGATTCAACAGGCAGATCGGATTATGGTTCTGGCCCGAGGGTCTATTATCGAAGTGGGGACGCACGACGAGCTCCTTCGCCGGGGTGGACAGTATCAACGGCTCCACGCGATGCAGTTCCAGGATGTGGCAGATGCGTAGCCCGGCTCTGAAGCGTGTCGAGACGTGGCTGAAGCTCTCTGTACTCCCTCCCCTCGGCGCAGCGGTGATTCGAGGGTTGGGGCGGTCGATGCGGATGGATTCGCAGGGCCATGAGCAGGTCGATGCGTTGTACCGTCAGGGCCAGCACATCATCCTTGCGTTTTGGCACGCGCAGCAACTCATGATCCCGACCGGCTATCGTGGAACAGGGGCCAACGTATTAATCAGCCAGCATCAAGATGGTGAGATCATCGCGCGCATTGTCTCGCGCTTTGGACATTGTGCGGTTCGTGGGTCGAGCACAAGGGGTGGGGCGCTTGCCTTGCGTGAGCTCATCCGTCTTGGGCGATCAGGCGCTGATCTTGTCGTGACTCCCGATGGACCCAAGGGACCTCGCCAGGTTGCGAAACTCGGGGTGGTTCAACTGGCGAAGGCGACGGGGCTTCCGATAGTGCCGCTGGCCTTTGGTTGTTCAAAAAAAAACTTTTCGCGAGCTGGGATCGATTCATGGTCCCATATCCATGGTCCCGTGGTCTCTATCTATGGGGCGACCCCATCTGGGTGCCGCGAGATTCCGATGAACAGGCGTTGGAGGCGGCATGCCGGGAGCTTGAGACGGTCCTCAATCGACTGACGAATCAAGCGGAAAATGCCGTACAGTGTGAAGCGTGAGGGGTTAGGCGTAAGGGGTAAAGGGCAAGTCGCGTCGTTCCACGTTTCACGTCTCTGGCCTAACGCAAAAAGCCATGTGGCATCTCCTCTACAATGTACTGCTACTGATAGCTTCTCCCATCATTCTTGTCATCCTGCTCGCCAAACAGCGTTGTCGCCGAGGATTACCGCAGCGGCTGGGGTGTGAAACAGGTTTGTTTGGTTTATTTAGTTTATTTGGTTTGTTTCGTTCATCGGATCGGAGCCAACCAGACAAACTAAACAAACCAAATGAACCAAACAAACCAGTTATCTGGATCCACGCCGTCTCTCTTGGCGAGGTGGTGGCAGTCACGCCATTGATCAAGGAGCTGCATCGGCGCTATCCGAATCACCGGTTCATCGTGTCGACGGTGACGGAAACAGGACGAGAAGCAGTTGAGCAGCGGCTGGCCGGTCTGGCCGAACATCTCTATGCTCCGTTGGATTTCCCTTGGGTCGTCTCACGGCTGGTTACCCGATTACGCCCGGTACTATATCTCTTCATCGAAACCGAGCTGTGGCCCAATTTGCTCCGGAACCTTCATCGGCAGGGGGTTCCTACTGTGATGGTGAACGGCAGGCTTTCGAGTCGGTCCTTTGCGCGGCAGCAATGGGGGCCTGTGCGATCATTGTATCGATCGATGTTGCAGACGCTCAGTCTCTGTTTGATGCAGTCTGACCGGGATGTCGACCGTATCATTGCCCTTGGAGCAGAGGCCTCGCGGGTCAGGCGAACAGGAAATATCAAATTCGATCAACCGATACCAGCTGTCGTACGAGGCGGAATGGTCAGATCTTCCCTTGGGCTCCAGGCGACGGACCAGTTATTTGTAGCGGGTAGTACCCATCCTGGTGAAGAAGAAGCCCTCGTGGGATGTTATCTGGCACTTGTGAGGCAATGCCCTTCAGCGGTGTTACTGTTGGCTCCACGACACATTGAGCGAGTGGAATCGGTGGAGGCAATGATCCGTGCGCGCGGGCTCGCCGTGCAGCGACGCAGTACCATCGGGCAGGTTGGCGCGTTGCAGCCCATCGGCACCCGTGTGCTGTTGCTCGATTCACGCGGCGAATTGCCCGCTATCTATCGGGAAGCGGTGGTCGCGTTTGTCGGAGGCACGCTCGTTCCAATCGGTGGACATAATTTACTGGAGCCGGCTCAGTGGGCAAAGCCGGTGTTGTTCGGCCCCCACACTGACCACTGTGCGGAGATTGCAGATCTCCTGATTCAGGCTGGTGGAGGATATCGGGTTTCCCATCAGGAGGATCTCACAAGGCAGGTATTAGCTCTTTTTTCTGATGACGAGCAACGGGAGCGGATGGGACGATCGGCTCGTCAGGTGGTGGAACAAAATCAGGGAGCGTTGGAACAAACGCTGGAGGCCATAGAGAAGCTCTTGATGCAACACCAAGGCAGCAGCGGGGCCCCTCGCGCGGAGCGGTCGCTTTCCCTCATGGCTGAGCGATAACAACTGCTCAGGTCGATAGGCTGAAGGCGGGTCTGTCTTGTCTATCTGGTCTATTCGGTCCGTCTCGTCTATCTCGTGTACTTGTTGACTCAGACTAACCGGATAAACCAAACCAACCAGATAGACCAGACAGACCAGATAGACGAAATGAACAAGCTCGACCTTCAGTCTAAAAGCCTTCAGCCTGAATCCCTGAGTTGGTACGAAGAGTGTTGAATCCTGGAACAACCGTCAAGTGGTGGTTGATATGGGCCGCAATCCCTTATGGGGTGGTCGTGCGGCTGCGGCGGTTGCTGTACGACTGGGGTTGGTTTGCTCAACGAAGACTGCCGGTTCCTGTGCTGAGCGTCGGGAATCTCACGCTGGGTGGGACGGGAAAAACACCGGTGGTGATCGCGCTGACCGAGTGGCTGCTGGCACAGGGGAAACGGGTGGCGATTCTCAGTCGGGGCTATCGACGGACCACTACAGATCCACGTCTGTTGGTGTCGGATGGGGAGCGCTTGCTGGTTGGTCCGAATGAGGCAGGCGATGAACCATTCTTGATCGCGCAACGTTGTCCCAAGGCCATCGTTGCGGTCGGCGCGGATCGCTATCAGCTCGGTGACTGGGTGTTGCATCGATTTCCGGTTGATTGTCTGGTGCTGGACGATGGATTTCAGCATCTGGGACTCTACCGCGACGTGAATCTCCTACTGGTCGATGCGACCGACGTGGAAGGGCTTGCCGCTCTGGTGCCGGCTGGTCGGCTCAGGGAGCCACTACAGGCAGCAGCGCGTGCGACGGCGATCGTTGTCACGAGAGCCGACGCGCCGGCTCAGGTGGCTGAGATCGGTCATAGGTTACAGGGAGTGATCGATGCGATACCGGACCAGATCCAAGTGGTGTTTCGTCCGGAATGTCTCCTATCGGTGAAGACAGGAGACTTACAGCCGCTCTCCTGGTCCAAAGGAAAGACCGCGCTGCTCTGTAGCGGTGTGGGCCATGCCGGGTCGTTTCATTCCCTCGTTGAGCAAATAGGCCTCAAGGTTCTCGATGAAGTCGTCTATGCGGATCACCACACATATACGAATCAGGATGTCGAGCGGCTGAGTGCCAAAGCGAGAGACCTTCAGGCTGAATTGGTTGTGACGACAGAGAAAGATGCCTGCAAGTTGGCTGCGTTGCTCCAACACACAGATAACTGGTGGGCAGTCCGACTGACGACACAGGTGACGGTTGGGGAAGAGCGATTGAAACGGTTGGTGTTCGGGGTAGCTGAAAAGGCGAGGCTGAAGGCTGAAGGCTGAAGGCTATCCTCCAGATGACTGGTTGAGTTGGTCTGTTTAGTTTATTTGGTTCATTTGGTTTGTTTCGTTCGAAGACACCAAACAAACTAAACAAACGAGATAAACCAAACGAACCTTCTCGGTTGCGGAGGGTTGTGAATAAAGACGCCATCAAGAGAATTCTTGTGCGTGGGCCTAATTGGCTTGGCGATGCGGTGATGTCCGAGCCGGCGCTCCGCGGATTGCAGAAACTATTTCCCGACGCTCAAATTTCATTGTTGGTGAAACCGGGTGTGGCAGATTTGTTTAAGGACCATCCGGCATTGACGCATGTGCTGACCTATGAGAGTAACGGACGACATACGGGGCTCTCAGGTAAGTGGGTATTGGCCGGGGAGTTGCGGCGGAAAGGCTTCGACCTTGCGATACTGTTTCAGAATGCATTCGAGGCGGCGTTCCTGACTTTCCTGGCTTCTGTGCCTCGGCGCTATGGGTATACGACAGACGGACGAAGTTTACTCCTGTCCGATCCAGTTGCCCCGCCTGACCCCCGTCCGCTCGTCCACCAAGTCCATTATTATTGGGATCTCCTAAAGCCGCTGGGTCTCACTGGGGTTCCGACTGCACCGGAACTCGTCGTCTTTCCGGCAGAGGAGCAGGCGATGGCCGGGCGATTCGCCCAGGGTGGATTGACCGCATCGGATGTCGTCGTGGGCATCAACCCCGGGTCGACGTATGGCGGGGCCAAACGCTGGTTGCCCGATCGGTTTGCCGAAGTGGCGGAGCGACTGTGCCGCACAGTTCGCGAATCGCGAGATCAACAGGTCAGCGTGGTTATTTTTGGAGCCAAGGGGGAAGAGCGTTTAGGCCAGGAGATTGCCGCCCGTCTGTCGTCCCGATCGCTGGTCTTGTCCGGATCAACGACGATCCGGGAACTCATGGCGGCAGTGAAACGCTGTGCCATGCTCCTCTCAAACGATAC
Organism: Nitrospirota bacterium; assembly: GCA_016219645.1. Taxonomy (NCBI): domain Bacteria; kingdom Pseudomonadati; phylum Nitrospirota; species Nitrospirota bacterium. The sequence continues at coordinate 94,321 of JACRLR010000007.1, read as the reverse complement.
AGGCCCTATGCACATCGCCGCTGCATTCCAGGTGCCGGTCGTGGCCATCTTCGGCCCGACCGATTGGCGCACCACGTCACCCTTTGGGGGCGCCCATGCAGTTGTGCGGCAGCCGGTCGATTGCGCGCCCTGCCTGTTGCGTGAATGTCCCATCGACCATCGGTGTATGACAGGGGTGTCGGTGGACATGGTGTATGACGCAGCGACCGAACGGTTATCTGGCTCATCTGGTTTGTTTGGTTCATTTGGTTCGAACCGAATAATTCCGACCAACCAAATAAACCAGATCAACCAAACAAACATCCTCGACGGGGTCACCGTCTTTCTGGATCGTGACGGGACATTGAACTACGATCCAGGCTATCTGAAAATCGCCGCTGATCTGAAGTTATTGCCGGGGGTTGCGTCGGCCCTGGCGCGATTGAAACAGGCCGGTGCGAGATTAGTGGTCGTGACGAACCAATCCGCGGTCGGTCGTGGAATGATTACCCTCAAGGATCTGGAAGCGATTCATGCGAGATTACAAGGTCTTTTGGAACAGGAGCAGGCGGCGCTCGATGCCATCTATTTCTGCCCGCACCATCCCAACGATGGTTGCCACTGCCGCAAACCGAATGCCGGAATGGTCGAGCGGGCGGTGTCAGAGTTGCAACTCGACCTCCGCCGTTCCTATATGATCGGCGATCACGCACGCGACGTTCAATTGGCACAAAGAGTGGGCGCCAAGGCTATTCTTATTACAAGTGGCTCGGTAGACCAGCAGGCGTTGGATAGACTCCAGGCTGAGCAAGTCATGCCCGATACAGTGGCGAAGTCTATGGCCGAGGCAGTTGACTGGATCTTGGCCGATGCAGCGACGACACGTCCGCCGTTAATCGTTAATCGCTAATCGGTCACAATAAGGGGCTCAGTCTTACAATTCACGTTTAACGATTGACGAATAACGCTCATGGAAGACTATCGCCATATCTTATTGATCAAGCCGAGTTCTCTTGGCGACATTGTGCATGCGATGCCGACCTGCGCGGCAATTCGCCGAGCCTATCCCAAGGCTCGACTGACCTGGCTCGTCAAGCGTGAATGGGCTAGCCTCGTCGAACGCATCGATGGGGTGGATCGGGTCTGGCCTGTGGAATCGACAGCCGCCGGGTGGCTTTCGCAGGTGTCCCCTCTGCGTGCAGAGCGATTCGATCTCGTCGTGGATCTTCAGGGGCTCTTCCGAAGCGCCGCCATCGGTCGGCTCAGCGGGTCTCCTCTGCTTGTAGGATTTGCCAATGGGCGAGAAGGGAGTCCCTGGTTCTATTCGAAACGCGTGCCGGTTCCGCAAGTGGAGATGCACGCAGTCGATCGCTATTTGCTGGTGGCCAAGGCCGTGGGAGCGGGGGAGTCCGGGGCGCCGGAGTTTCATTTCCGTATTCCGCAAACCGACCATGAGGAGGTCGAACGCCTCTTAACTCGCTCCGGCGTCACGCCTGGAACAAGCTGGGTGGCGATGGGTGTCTCTGCCAGGTGGCCGACCAAGCGGTGGCCGGTTGAATCATTCGCCGAAGTTGCAGATCGGCTGCAACAAGAAGAATCCCGTGCAGTGGTGATGATCGGTGGTCGCAAGGAACGAGCAGACGTTGCCGCGGTCAGCGCCATGATGAAAACCTCTGCCATCGATCTGACCGGAGCCACAACAGTAGGGTTGTTGCCGGCGCTCCTCAGCAAGGCGTCGATGCTGATCACGAACGATTCAGGTCCGATGCATATCGCAGCGGCGGTCGGTACGCCGGTCGTGGCTCTCTTCGGGCCGACAAGCGCGGTGCGAACGGGCCCCTATGGAGTCGGTCATGAGGTCCTGACCGGGAAGGTCCCCTGCAGCCCCTGTTTCAGTCGGACCTGCCACAATACGCTGCCCTTGGAGTGTTTGAAACTGGTGTTGCCTGACCAGGTCCTGGCGGCGGCCCGAGCGCAGAGGCCCCTTCGTATGGTTCCTCGATGAATGTCCTTTTAGTCCGCCCTGATGGGATCGGCGATGAGATCCTCTGTCTTCCGGTCGCCTCCGCGCTCCGCCGCCTCCTGCCGGAAGCGCGCATTGCCTTCCTGTCCAGCGAGTATGCAGCCCCGCTTCTGGCTCACCATCCGGATCTCGACGAGGTCAGGACAGTCACGGGCCGGGAATCCCTGGGCGAGCTGACATCCTTGTTTCGCCGGGCTGTCGACGCCGTAGTGTTTCTCAAGCCGTTCAAACGGCTGATGTGGGCGGCGTTCCTGGCCCGAGTACCGATTCGAGTGGCGACAGGCTACCGCTGGTATAGTCTGTTGGCGAATCGCCGGGTCTATGAACATCGGAAAGATTTTTCCAAACATGAAACCGCCTATAATGTCGGCATGCTCGCCGGGCTGGGATTGCAACCAGGCACCGTGTCGCCACCGAGTCTTGTGATAACTGAGGCGGAACGAGTACGCGGACAGGAACGGTTGCGTAGCATACTGACACCCAGAGTCGTCCTCCATCCAGGCGGGTTCGCCGCTCGGCGCTGGCGCGTTGAACATTATCACTCACTCGCGCAAGAGTTACATCGGAAAGGAGTGGGGGTCGTGCTGACCGGAAGTCAGGCAGAAGCAGACATGTTCAAGCAGCAAACGCCCACTGCCGCGCCGCTTCCTGCACCGGTTCTGAATCTCATGGGGCAGTTGTCGGTGCGCGAGTTGATGGCTGTGATTGCGGAGAGTCACGCGGTGGTCTCAGGAGCCACTGGTCCGGCGCATATTGCCGCAGCCTTCTCAGTGCCGAATGTCAGTCTCTTCGATCCAAGACGGAACAACCTTCCGACTCGTTGGCAGCCGCTTGGCAAAGGGGTGGTCCTCCGCCCTGAAGTGCCGACGTGCGAAAAATGTATTTACGAGGCCTGCCCCTATTGGGACTGCCTCGACCGGCTGACGGTGGACACGGTTGCACAACATGTGCTCCAGGTAGTTGGAGCACCTTCGCCGTTGAAAGTAGTCCATGTCTAAGCGCAGATCGTTATCTGGTTTATTTGGTTTGTTTCGTTCATCTTGTCGACCATGAAATCAGCCCAACCAAATAACAAAATAAACCAAATAGACAAAATGAACCAAATGAACCAAATGAACCAAATAAACCAGAGGGGCGTTCATGCCTAAACTCTCGGTCTACGTGATTGCCTACAACGATGAGCCCAATATGCGGGCCTGTCTTGAGTCTGTGGCAGGTTGGGGTGATGAATTGATCGTCGTGGACTCGCACAGTACCGATCGGACCGCGGCGATCAGCCGGGAATTTACTGACAAGGTGTACCAACTTGACTTTCATGGATTCGGACGATTGCGCAACGAGGCAGTCGCGCTCACGACCCATGATTGGGCTTTCAGTCTCGACAGCGATGAGAGGATGACACCGGAGCTACGTGAAGAGATTCAGGAACTTCTTGAGCGAGGACCGGATGCGGATGCCTACTTCGTGCCACGAAAAAACTATTTCTTAGGCCGGTGGATTAAACATTGCGGCTGGTATCCCGATTATCGGCAGCCGCAGTTGTTTCGAAAGGGAAAGTTTCGGTATCGCGAAGAACTGGTCCATGAGAGTTTCGACTGCGACGGACCGGTCGGGTATCTTAAGAGTCCTGCGCTGCAGTATCCCTTCCGAGGCATCGACCACTATGTGGCGAAACAGGACCGTTACTCGAATCTGATGGCCAAGCGCATGGCGGAGCAGGGCCGGCAGTTCTCCTCCCACCAACTCATCACCCATCCGCTCGGCGCGTTTGTGAAGATGTATGTACAGCGGGCAGGTTTCCTCGACGGCATGCCAGGCTTGATTCTCTCAGGTCTCTATGGCTATTACACCTGCATGAAGTACGCGAAGCTATGGGAACTCACAAAACCATGAACCAGGTTTATTTGGTTTATTTTGTTTGTTTGGTTTATTTGGTTACTCCGGGTTCTAACGAAACAAACCAAACAAACTAAACAAACCAGTTTGCAGCTATGAAAGTCAGCGGATTTACATTCGTACGGAACGCGGTGAAGTACGACTATCCCGTCGTGGAGTCGATTCGTTCCATTCTGCCGATCGTCGACGAGTTTATTGTGAATGTCGGCCGGTGCGAAGACGGCACGCTTGAGCGGATTCGCTCGATCAGCGACCCGAAAATCAAAATCGTGGAGTCGGTTTGGGATGAGACGCTGCGAAAGGACGGACTGATCTACGCCCAACAGACCAACATTGCGTTGTCATACTGTACCGGTGATTGGGCGTTCTACATTCAAGCAGACGAGGTCGTGCACGAAGACGATTTGCCGGTCATCCAGGAGGCGATGCGCCGCCAGCTCGGCAACCCAGCGGTGAAGGGGCTTTTGTTCCGATACCTGCATTTCATCGCGGACTATAGGTCGACGAATCCATGGTTCTATCACAAAGCCGTGCGGATCATTCGACACAACGGTGAAGTGGAGTCTTGCGGCGATGCGGTCGGGTTTCACTTCAAACCGACCGGGCTGTACCTCCAAAGCGGCCCGAAAGAGTGGCTGGTCAATTTAGGCGCAACGATGTTCCATTACGGATGGGTGAAGGATCCTCAAACGTTGTTGGAGAAGAAGCGAGAGCAGGCCCAGAAGCATCATGGGGATAGTTTGCCGTTTGAAGAAGCCAGACGACTTGCGCATGAGCGGTTTCAGTTTGAGGACTATGCCATGTTGAAGGAATTCAGCGGATCGCACCCGGCGGTGATGGCGGAGCGTCTCCGTTTATCTAGGCGTTGGGCAGCCCGCCGCACTCGCTGGTTGAATCCCCAGTTTTATCGGGAAGTTCTTCGGCACGGGTTTCGCGGGTAAGGTGAGAGGGCGGCCGGGTCTCTCTATTGGAAGACGTTCAGCCAATTCGCTACGGCATGAACAATGTGGGCTTGGGAAGTTCCGTGAAAATATTTTCCTAAAGGAACCGATATGCCTCAAACGATTTCTTGCGCGATTGTCGTGTTCAATGAAGAACGAAACATTCGCGAAGCGCTCGCTTCGGTAGCATGGATGGATGAAATCATCGCAGTCGATTCCTATAGTAGCGACAAGACCGTTGAGATTTGCCGGGAGTTCACACCGCATGTTTTTCAGCGCAAGTGGAATGGTTTCGGTGAACAAAAAAACTCCGCGATCGATCGTGCCACATCAGACTGGGTATTTATTCTGGATGCCGATGAACGTGTCAGTGACGATCTCCGTGTGGAGATCCAACGTGTGTTAGAGACCTCCACCCCGGCAGGGCCTGTGGCCTATTCGCTTCCAAGAAAGAATTATTATTATGGGAAGTGGATTCGGTGGGGAGGGGTGTATCCGGATTATCAACTGAGATTGTTTCGTCGTGGCGTCGGCCGGTTAGACGATAGCGAGCCGCACAACCGGTTTGTGTTTGAGGGACTGCATGGAGATCTGACCCATGCGCTCGATCATTACACGGAACGGACGATCGAAGACCACTTCAAGAAGTTCAATAACTTTACGACATTGGCAGCGAGAGAGCGCGGGAAAACGAAAAAGACAGTTCGATGGAGTGATCTGACAATACGTCCGCTGTTTACCTTTTGGAAGTACTATGTCCAAAGGCAAGCATTTCGCGATGGAGTGCGCGGGCTCATTATCTCTGTGTTTGCCAGCATGTACACCTTTGTGAAGTATGCCAAGTTGTGGGATACCACCAGGCAGGCGGCCTCTCACCCGGACACCAGGTAGTGGGCACGCGAATTCTGTATGTGCATGGGATTGAAGCCATCGGAGGGGCGGAGCGGGATCTCATCGCACTGCTGATGGCCCTGGATCGTCGCAAGTGGGAATCTCACGTGGTCTGCCCAGGGTCTGGCCCATTCCGAGATCGGCTTGATGCAATCGGAGTTCCCACTCATGCACTCACCTTCCCACCCTGGAGAAAACCTCTCGCAGTTATTCAGCGACAATCGGCGATCAGGGAGCTGAGTACTCTTGTCACGCAAATCGACCCGGCCGCGGTTCATGTGAACGACATCTGGTGGGTGCCCCATATTGTGAGGGCTGTCGCTCGTTGTGCAGGTAAGCCCGTGCCGATCGTTGCCCATGTGAGACAGGAGATTGAGCCGCCCAAGGTGGGACGCTATGAACTCGATAGGGTCGATGCTGTTATTGCGATCTCTCGCCAAATTGAACAGTCGTTGATTACCGGTGGGGTAATGGCGGGCCGGGTCCGAACCCTCTACAGCGGTATTGATATGTCCCAGGCACAGGTTGCGCATGATGACGGGGCGGTGAGGCAGAAGATCGGGATTCCGAACGGAGCCTTCCTCTTAGGTACTGTTGCCAATTTGTTCCCACGAAAAGGCTATGAGGTCATGCTTCGGGCTCTTCCGGCGATCGCCTGTGCGGTACCGACGGTGCACTATGTGATAGTTGGGAGTGACGACCATAACTATGCTGATCAATTAAAGCGACTCGCACAGGAATTGAAAATTATCGACCGTGTGCACATTGTCGGTTTTCAGGACCCGGTTCAACCGTTCCTGGCCTGTCTCGATCTGTATGTGCACCCGGCACTCATGGAGGGGTTTGGAATTGCGGTGGTCGAAGCAATGGCGATGGGAAAGGCTGTGGTTGCGACTACCACAGGAGGGCTTCCCGAAGTCGTGGCGCAGGGAGAAACTGGGTTGCTTGTTCCTCCGGGAGATGCCGAGTCATTGGCCGCAGCTGTGGTGACACTCTTAAAGGACCGGGCCAGGCGAGAACACATGGGGCTCTGTGGAAAGGCTCGTGCGCGGGAGCGATTTAGTCTCGAAGCATCCATTGTGAATCTGGAACAGCTCTATGGTGAGGTATTGGCAAGATGAAGATCGTTTGTTTGGTTGGTCTGGTCTATTTGGTTTGTTTGGTTGAACCGGATAACAAGATAACCAGATAAACCAAATGAACCAGATAAACCAGAAGAGGATGAGAATCGGTTTTGATGCCAATCCGATGATGGGCGACTTAGGGACTGAAGCTGAGGAGGGAGAGTCATTTCTGCTATAGTGCTGTCTGGTTTGTTTGGTTTATTTAGTTTATTTGGTTTGTTTCGTTCCTCGGATCGGAGCTAGACAGACAAACTAAACAAACCAAATGAACCAAATAAACGAGAGGCACCGGCTTATCCCATCGGCGTGGGGAGGTTGAAGTGAAACGGGCACTGATCACCGGAATCACAGGGCAGGACGGATCCTATTTATCGGAACTGCTCCTCAAACAAGGTTACGAAGTCCATGGAGTGGTGAGACGGGTCGCCATCGAAGATCCGGTTCACCGGCTGCACCGTATCCTGCACCTGAAAGATCAGATCCAGTTCCACGCTGCGTCGCTGGAAAGCTTCCCGAGCATTTATCGTGTGTTCGAGATGGTGAAGCCGGATGAGTGCTATCACCTGGCTGCTCAAAGTTTCGTGGCCTATTCCTTCGAGGATGAATTTTCGACGCTGAATGCCAATATTAATGGCACGCATTATGTGTTGGCCGCTTTGCGAGACGCGGCGCCTCACTGCCGATTCTACTTTGCCGCATCCAGCGAGATGTTCGGGAAAGTGGCACAGGTGCCTCAGAACGAACAGACGCCGTTCCATCCCCGTTCGGCCTATGGCATTTCCAAAGTCGCCGGTTTCCACCTGACGAGAAACTATCGAGAGGCGAATGGAATTAAAGCCTCTTCAGGAATTCTCTACAATCATGAGTCCCCCCGCCGAGGATTCGAGTTTGTGACCCGTAAGATCACGTCACATGTCGCTCGCATCAAGATGGGTTTGGCAAAAGAGCTACGACTTGGGAATCTGGAGGCGCGCCGTGACTGGGGACATGCGCGCGAATACGTGAGAGCTATGTGGCTGATGCTGCAAGAGGACAAACCGGACGACTATGTCATTGCCACGGGAGAACAACATACGGTGAGGCAGTTTGCTGAGGTCGCTTTCGCATATGTCGGCCTCGATTACCATGACTATGTCAAGATCGACCAGCAGTTTATGAGGCCGTCAGAAGTAGAAACCCTGCTGGGCGATGCCTCAAAGGCCAGGCAAAAGCTCGGCTGGTCGTACGACGGCAAGTTCACGGACTTGGTTCACGAGATGGTTGAGGAAGATCTGCGATTGGTTGGACATCGGTAATGCTTTCCTGGCGGACACTCCAGCAGACATTCTATTGAAAGAATTTCAGGAGGCTTTCGTCGAAAGGCTGCTGCCGATCGGCTTCACGTATCATCTTGTGAAACATTGGAAGTTTCAGGATTCAGATGAGAATCGGTTTTGATGCCAACCCGATGGTCGGCGATAAGGGCGGGGTGGGATGGCACAGCTATCATCTCCTTCGTACCATGCTGGCTCAGCAAGGGGGAATCGACTTTGTGGCCTATGCAAAACCTGGCGCGGAGCAGCCTGACGCTGTGAAGGAATGGCAAGGCGTTGAGCGGCTCCAGTGGATAAACTCGAGCAAATGGGGGATGGGGAAGCGGGGCTCCTCCGATCAGTTGGATCTCTACCATGGAACTAATTTCAAGATGCAGACAGTCGGGCGCTATGGCGGAGTCGTGACCATTCACGATCTTTGGCTGGATCGTCATCCCGAATACTCGAAAAAGATGTTGGGACAATGGTCGTCCTCGTTCAAGACGAGACAGACCGCGCTTCGAGCCAGGAAAGCCATCACAGTGTCCGAATTTTCCGCGCGAGAGCTTGTAGAACTCTATGGGCTGAAACGTGAGCACATCAGGGTGATCCCCAACGGAGTGTCGGAGGATTTCGCTCCACGCCGGGACGATCAGGCGATGGCAGAGTTGCGGAAACGGATTGGTCTGACGTCTGGTCACTATGTTTTATTTATCGGAGGGGCAGATCCGCGCAAGAATCATCAGATCTTTCTTGAAGCAGCTGAGATGGTGCGGAAGAAATTGGGGCCACGCATGTTGGTCCTGGTCGGCTCGCCCATTCATCCGTTCGGGAATTATGAGGAGTCGGCCCGAAGGCGCAGTTTAACCGAAAAGGTACTCTGTCCCGGGCGGGTATCCACCACAGATCTACAGCTGTTGTATTCCTGTGCCGATCTGTTCGTTTTTCCCTCGTTGTACGAAGGGTTTGGAATGCCCGTGTTGGAAGCGATGGCCTGTGGGGCGCCCGTGTTGACATCCAACTCGACTGCCTTGGCTGAAGTGGCAGGGGATGCGGCAGTCTTGGCAGACCCTCAAGACGCTCGAGCGCTCGGAGAAGCGATGGTCCATACGCTTGAGGATGAGCCGCTTCGAGCCTCCTTGAAGATCAAAGGATTTGCTCGCGCCAAACAGTTTTCGTGGAACAACGCCGCGGTGAAGACTGTCGCGTTGTACCGTGAATTGTGCGCTGAAAAATCGTAAGTGGTAAGTAGGGAGTGGTAAGTGGTCGGCGGTGAGGGTTGTCGGGTGTAGGAAGTATGAAGAACGTCCTTATCATCAAGCTCCGCTATATCGGTGACGTGCTGTTGGCGACACCGACCGTTCGAGCCATCAAATCGGCACGGCCGGATGTCCGGGTGACGATGATGGTGAATCGGGGGACGGAAGAGGTCTTGTCGGGCAACCCGGACTTGGATGAGGTCATGGTCCTTGATAAAGGGTCTCTAGCGGCACAATCGAGGCTGATCGCCGGACTGCGCGCCCGTCAATTCGACACCGTGATTGATTTGACCGATGGAGATCGGTCTGCGTTTCTGACCCGGATCAGCGGAGCGCCGGTTCGGATCGGATTCAACGACGAACATCGTTGGCGGGGGAGATATTACACAGAGGTGATTCAGCCCGTATCTGGTGTTCGACACCGGATTGACCGGGATCTGGAAGCCCTCAAGCCTCTGAGTATCGAGGCCGAATCAAAGGATCCTCAGCTGTGGCTGACACGGGATGAGAAGAAGAGCGCGGACCAGCTATTAGACCAACTCGGTATTCAGCGATCGCAGTCGATGGTGATCGTGCAACCAGGCGCCAGGTACTGGTTTAAAGCCTGGCCTCCAGAGCGATTTGCCGAGCTGGCCGATTATCTCACGTCTCAGTGCGGTTCTCAGGTGTTGATCGGAGGTAGTGAGCAAGACATCGATCTTGCGCGACAGATTCAAGGGATGGCGAAGACCCCCCCCATCATCATGGCGGGCGGTACAACCATTAAACAGTTCGCAGCCATTGCCAAACAGTCAGTGCTTTTCGTCGGCAGCGATAGCGGCGCCATGCACATGGCCTCCGCAGTGGGTACTCCCGTAGTGGCCTTATTCGGCCCCTCGAACCCTCGCGAGTGGGGGCCACGTGGTGGTCCTGTGGAGGTACTCTACAAGGAAATCGATTGCCGCAGTTGCTTTCACCCGACCTGTACGAGGGGCGAGGAGAATTGCATGAAGTTAATCTCGGTTCCTGAGGTGGTTGCCGCTGCAGAGCGGCTTCTCCATGCCGGGAAGCTGGCTGCAGGGGTAAAGGCTGAAGGCTGAAGGCCGGGTGACATATTTTTTGCTTGACAGAAGAGGTGCATATGTTCATGTTGTGAACGCGCATCAAATTTATCCGTATAATTCATGGATTTACAAGATCAGCGAGATCTTCTCCTCCTCAGCGAGCTCGATCGGGATGGTGGGGCCACTCAGCGTACCCTCGCCCTCAAACTTGGTGTCGCGCTCGGTCTGACCAATCTCTATCTCAAGCGTCTAGCCCGACAGGGCTCCATCAAGGTCACAGCTATCCCGCGCAATAGAACCCGTTATGTACTGACCCCCCAGGGATTGGCTGAAAAATCGCGCCTCACCAATCAGTACATGCAGTATTCGCTGTCATACCACCGCGAGATGCGTGGGCGGTTGAAACAAATGTTGACGTGCCTCGATGGGACAAACGGGCAACGGGTGGCGATTTATGGCACAAACGAACTGGCAGAATTGGCCTATCTCTCGCTCAGGGAAATGAACATCGACTGCGTGGGATTCATCGATGGAAACGCGCGCACGTCGTTCCTCTCGTGCCCCGTGTATTCGCTGGAAGGCATTGCCGACTGGCAGTTTGATCGAGTGTTGATTGCCGATCTTGAGCACGCCGCGGCCTGCGAAGAACAGTTGGTCCAGTCGGGAGTGCCACGGGAACATGTGCTGCGACTCGCCTTGCCTGAATAAGGCGTGACGCGTTGACTGGTTTGTTTGGTTGAAGAGGTTTGTTCAGACAAGCCGTCGTGCCTGAGTCAATGTTGTGTGGGTGTGCGAAGTGGTTCTGTAAGTGAGAGGGCGGAGCTGTCTTCGCAGCCGGTTTGTTTGGTTGAAGAGGCTTATCTGGTTGAAGAGGTTTGTTTAGTTTGTTTGGTTAGAAGAACTGGGCAATCGATCGACTATTCCAAAACCAACCAGATAAACCAAATGAACCAAACAAACGAGACAGGGCATGAAGATCACTCGTTTTGAAGATCTAGACTGCTGGAAGGAAGCGAGGCAATTGACGAGGCTGGTTTATGATGCGATCCATCAGAACTCTAGATGGCAAAAGGATATTCGGCTTTGTAGTCAAATCCAGAGTGCAGCGGGATCTGTGATGGCAAACATAGCTGAAGGATTTGTTCGTCGGTCGAGCAAGGAGTTTACACAGTTCTTGTTCATCGCTATGTCTTCCACAGCTGAGGTACAGAGTCACATGTACATTGCAGTGGATCAAGGCTACGTGTCTAAAGACACATTTGAGTCGATCTACGAGCAAGCCAACAAGACAGCGAGAATAACGTCCGGTCTCATTAAATACCTCCGCACCAAACAAACCAAATGAACGAGATCAACCAGATCAATCAGATCAACCAAACAAACCACACCAACGATCTTCACTGGTTTGCATTACGGACAAAGTCGCGTCACGAGAAGATCGTGCGCGATCAATTGGCCAATCAGGGCCTTGAGCCGTTATTGCCGACGGTGAAGCGTCTCAGTCAATGGAAGGATCGAAAGAAAGAAATTGAAGTCCCTCTCTTTTCGGGCTATTGCTTCGTCCGTTTTGTATTGGAGCACAAACTACCGGTGCTCAAGACTGTCGGAGTCGTCGACATTGTCGGCAGCGGCCATTGTCCGGAGGCGATACCGGACGAGGAAATTGCGGCGATCAAGACCCTGATGAGCACGGTGTTGCCTTACGATCCGCATCCCTATCTACACGAAGGCATGCAGGTGGAAGTGGTCCGGGGACCGCTCCAAGGCGTGCGTGGGATTCTCTTGCGCAAAGACAAGCGCCACCGCTTGGTGTTGGGCGTGCGGCTCATTCAACAAGCCGCAGCCGTGGAGATCGATGTGAATGATATAGCGCCGGCATGATTGTGATGAGGATGAAGCTCGGTGGAGAAATCTTTCATAAAACCTGTCGTAAACATCAGTATCACAAAACCTGATCACGGCGCCCCCACGGCTGCTCCTATCCATACCCCTTGGCGAGCAAGTGCGGTCCTCTGGAAACTTCAGGCCTATGGCCTGCTGGGAATCACATTTGTGAGTTTCTTCCCGATGCTCCATCACTCCCAAGAGTACGCGTTCTTTTTCTTGCTCGCCGTAGCACTCTGTCTCGCCTGGGCTGAGAAAATAAATCCGTGGATTCGAACCCCGATCGACCTGCCGCTGCTCGGGCTTGTCGGGTGGGTGCTGTGTACGGTGCCTTTTGCGACCGATCCAGCCTACAGTTTCTCCGAGTGGCGCAAACTTGTGGCCCACGTTCTGGTTTTCTACTGGGCTATGTTCGTGCTGCGTCATCACAGGCGCATCGAACTTCCCCGGCAGATTGTATGGGCAGTGGTCGTGGGCAGCCTTGTGTTGTCAGGCTATGCACTGGTGGATTTTGTTCTACGTGGAGGGACGTGGAGGGATCGTGTTGTCCGTGCTGAGGCCCCCTTTTCGGACTTCCAATGGCTGACGACTTATCTGGTGCTCGTCATTCCAATCCTCATCGGGTGGGTTGTCACCAACCGGACACGTTGGGCGCGCGCGCTCGGGGTTCTGACTCTCGTGGCGGCAGGATTCGCGCAAATCGCCGCCTATACGAGGGCCGGCTGGGTAGCGCATTTCGCTCAGGCAGTCGGTTTCGGGCTTATGGCTGGACGACGCCGACTGGTCATCTGGGTCATAACGGGCACAATCGCGGTAGGAGTAGGCTTGCTTGCCCTCTCCGCGACCGGATACCAACGGAGTACCACCGACCCATGGACCCTCACTGCCCGCGTGAAAACATGGCAACTTGGGTTTCACCAAGTGATTCAGCATCCCCTCGTCGGAATAGGGTATGGGAATAACACGTTCCTGAAGGTGTACAAGGCTGAGATAGAAGCGGATCAAGACAAACGCCTGGAGGACAGACTGCTCCCTGCGTTACACAACACATTTGCCATGGTACTCATGGGGAGTGGTGTGCCGGCCATCATCTTATACATCTGGATATTCGCCTCTATAGTCTTAACGCTGTCAAGACAGTGGCGGCGGTCAATAGGCGAAAATAAGTGGCTACTCTTGGCGATTGCGGTTGTCACAGTAGGTTTCGTAACGCGAAACCTGTTCGATTACATGTTTGCGGGGAGTCTCGCGCACCTCTTCTGGATTCTCGTGGCCGCCGGACTGTGTTCGGTGAGTTCTCAGATCTCGACTGAGGCAGAGGCAGGCGATCTTTCATTGAGCAAGGTCGCACAAAGCAAGCACTGATTTAGCAGGAGTTACAGGCCAGTCGGTTTGTCCCTGGCCCATTCACATGAATACACAGCCCCCAGCCTCAACCAACGTTGTCTGGCACCACGCCACTGTTACCCGTGCCCGCCGCGAAGCGCAAAACGGTCATCGCGGTGCGATCATTTGGTTTACCGGATTATCCGGATCGGGCAAATCTACGCTGGCGCATGCCGTTGAAGAAGCTCTGCATCAGCAAGGACACCACACCTTCGTGCTAGACGGTGACAATGTCCGCCATGGGCTCTGCGGCGACTTGGGCTTCTCAATCAAAGACCGTGAAGAAAACATCCGCCGCATTGGCGAAATGGCTAAATTGTTCATGGAAGCGGGGGTGATCGTACTCACCGCCTTCATCTCACCGTTTCTTGCGGACCGAGAACGCGTGCGTGGCATGGTTGAGCACGGCGACTTTATCGAGATCTATTGTAACGCCCCGATCGAAGTCTGTGAGACACGAGATACAAAGGGCATATACAAAAAAGCCCGCGCCGGGCTAATCCCCGAATTTACTGGCATCTCATCGCCGTACGAAGTCCCCAAAAGCCCAGAACTCACTGTAAACACAGCTGGGGTAGAGCTGGAAATATGTGTGCAACAGGTCATAGGTGAAATGATAAAACGCGGATTGATTAAAGGCGTGGAAGAGAGGAGAAATCACAAGGGAAATGACTGAACCACGCAGCACTATCTACACACCGGATTCCATGCTAGCCAGTCCCCTGAGAATGGCGCGAGAGATGTTGCGTGACTTGGCCTCCAGCCGGGAGCTCGCATGGCGATTGATGGTGCGAGATTTAAGCGCCCAATATCGGCAAGCCTTCCTCGGGTTTCTTTGGGCCATCCTATTGCCATTGGCTAATACGCTGGTATGGATTTTTCTGAGTCGCAGTGGCGTTGTCAACGTAAGCGACACGCCCTTGCCCTATCCGGTATACGTATTTACGGGCACGATGTTGTGGGCAATCCTGATGGATGCATTGAATGCCCCGTTACAAATTGTCACCGCTTCCAAGATCATGCTGGCAAAAATAAATTTTCCACGTGAGGCACTTGTGGTTGCTGGCATCTACCAGACGATAGTCAATGCGCTGATCAAGGTCTCACTGCTGTTGGTTGCCTTGCTGGTAATGGGGATCCACCCGGATTGGAGCCTGTTGTTGTTTCCCATGGGTTTGCTTTCGCTGATCCTGGTAGGAACACTTATAGGTCTGGCGCTTACACCAGTGGGTTTGCTGTACACCGATGTGGGCAAGGGTATCCCTTTGTTGATGCAATTTCTCATGTACCTTACCCCCGTAGTTTTTGCGATGCCAAAAGAAGGCCTGTCGGCAACTTTGTTTCAGCTAAATCCGCTAACCCCGCTGATCCTTACCGCGCGTGACTGGCTGACGGGATTTACACCGGAGCACTTGGGCTATTTTGTGGTTGTCAATTTGGTTTCGATTGGATTGTTGCTTATAGCTTGGGTAGTTTTCCGTCTTGCCATGCCTATCTTGATAGAGCGCATAGGTAGTTGACATGGGAGAGACGCTGATCAAGGTTAATGGGTTGTCCAAGAAATTTTGTCGCAGCCTCAAGAAATCCATGTGGTATGGCATGCGGGATATTGGCAGTGAATTGCTGGGTAGGCGGCATGGCACAGACGGTGTTCTGCGTGAGGATGAATTCTGGGCGGTCAAGGATATAAGCTTTGTGCTTAATAGGGGCGACTGTCTGGGCCTTATAGGTCATAACGGTGCAGGCAAAACGACTTTGTTGCGCATGCTGAATGGGTTGATCAAACCGGACCAAGGTCGTATTGAAATGCGCGGAAAAGTAGGGGCATTGATCGCCCTAGGGGCTGGGTTTAATCCCGTCCTGACCGGACGTGAAAACGTCTACGTCAATGCCGCGGTCCTGGGTATTGGCAAGAAATATGTCGACAGCAAGATAGACGAAATCATCGACTTTGCCGAGATCCGAGAGTTCATCAATTCGCCAGTACAAACCTACAGCTCAGGTATGAATGTGCGCCTGGGTTTTGCTGTTGCCGCAATTTTGATAGAGCCGGACATCTTGTTTCTGGATGAAGTGCTGGCAGTCGGCGACATAGGCTTTGCCATCAAGTGTCTCAATACGGTTAGGCGAATTGCAAACAAATCTGCAGTGGTCTTTGTGTCACACAATATGCAGCAAATTTCCTGGTTTAGTACGAGAGTAATGGTACTGGACCACGGGTTGGTGGTGGCTGACAGCCCGAATCCTTCAGAAGGAATCGACCGATATTATGGCCTAGTAAAGCACGAACAACAGACTTCCGGAACCGGCGATGCTGAAATATATAGCGTGGAGTTGTTAGTAAATAAGCAATGTGCGGAAAGCAAAGAGCCCACAATACCGCACGGCGCAGAATTAGGTTTCAGAATAAAACTTCATATCAATAGCAACAGATCAGTGGCGATCATGCATATCTATATAATGGATGAGGCAATGAACCCGGTTGTTTGTTTGCCGGTGAACAACACAGAGGGTAAATTGAATCTGTTTCCCTCAGGTGTTCTGGAAGTAAAAATATCAATGGGCACAGTGGAATTGTCTTCGGGGAAGTACAGCATTACCATAGCCGTGATGGATTCAGAAACTAACGAAGCACTATCACGGGTACAGGGCCTGAGCCCTTTCCGAATAATTTCAGACAGAGTGCAGTGGGGCAAGTTGGTTCGTCACATAGTGCCACAACACATTGATGTGCGGACTCCTTCCTTGTGAATTAAACGATCGAGCAATTATATGGAAAAAGATTTTCTGGTCGCCTACAGGCAAAACATAGCAAACTGCCTTAAAAACGACTTTAAGGACAATTGGGACGAGCGCCGTTTTGGTGCAGAGAAACAACCTGTGCAACCAGATGCCAGGCAACAAGTAAAACACTCTATCAAGAATCTGCTGGCTATGGTTGGACTCTATGATCTGAATGATCCGATGGAATATTCGATGACTTTGCTTGAGCCCAACGTAGAGCAGTTTCAATGGATATATCAAAGATTGGTAGATGATGAATCAAGGCAATTACTGGTGCAGTTGCTTTCATTTCGCGCGTTAGGCTACCGCCGTGTTAAGTTGCCTCTGAATAATCCGCAATATTGGAAGGCGGTGGAAGATGCGGAGCGATTAGGGCAGGGCAGAGATGCGAAAGATTTTGGATGGGGGGGGCGTAAAGCATGCAATGTTGATCTCTCCAGTATTGGTTACTCCATCATAATTTTTTTCCCACCTTTCGCGATCACCACAGTTTTTGTGTTCAATCAATACGAGTGCAGGACGGCCGATAAAGTGATCAAGGCTGAAGCCGGTGACGTCGTCATTGATGCAGGCGGTTGTTACGGAGACACAGCACTGTATTTTGCCCATGAGGCAGGGGAAAATGGAAGGGTATATTCATTCGAATTCATGCCGGAAAGTCTGGTGATTTTCCAGCAAAATATGACATTGAATCCAGAGCTTTCTCGGAAGATTGATCTAGTAAAGATGGCTGTCTGGTCTCAGTCCGGCGTGCAACTGTTTGTCGAAGGCAGCGGACCGGGAACAAGGGTGAGAACGAAAGCCAGCCGACCGGATGCTACCCGCGTTGAGACGCTTACGATAGACGATCTGGCCAGTAATAAGAATCTGGATCGTGTCGATTTCATCAAGATGGACATAGAGGGTGCTGAACTGGAAGCGCTCCGCGGCGCACAAGACACCATACGCCGGTTTCGTCCCAAGCTGGCTATCTCCGTCTATCACAAATTGAGCGACTTCTGGGAAATCCCACAATACATAGATAGCCTCGGCCTTGGGTACAAATTCGCACTGAGACACTTCACCATTCATGCTGAGGAATCGGTTCTGTTTGCCTATTGATTGATTCGAGTCTATTCACAGGAAAAATGATGGAAGAGAAAAAGAATTTCTATGTGACGCAGCCGTTTCTTCCGCCATTGGAAGAATTCATTCCTTATCTGGAAAAGATGTGGGATAGTAAAATCCTCACCAATGGTGGCCCCTTCCATGAGCAACTGGAAACGGCGCTCTGTGAATATCTCGGAGTGGAACACATCTCGATATTCACGAACGGCACGATAGCGCTGATCACCGCCCTGCAGACATTACGCATCACAGGAGAGGTAATCACCACACCCTATTCATTTGTCGCCACGTCCCATTCTTTGTTGTGGAACGGTATCAGGCCAGTGTTTGTAGACATTGATCCAATTACACTGAATCTTGACCCGAGCAAAATCGAAGCAGCCATCACGCCGCATACCACCGCCATCATGCCAGTGCACTGCTACGGCCATCCCTGCGATGTGGAAGGTATCCAGAAGATCGCCGACAATTACAATCTCAAAGTCATCTACGATGCGTCGCATGCGTTTGCCGTGCAAGATACCAAAGGCAGCATACTCCGGCATGGCGATCTCTCAGTGCTGAGTTTCCATGCCACTAAAGTGTTCAACACTTTTGAGGGTGGCGCGATCGTCTGCCAGGATGAAAAGACAAAACAACGAGTCGATCATCTGAAAAACTTTGGTTTTGTCGATGAGGTGACTGTGGTGGCACCGGGCATCAACGGCAAGATGAGTGAATTTAATGCGGCATTAGGGCTGTTGCAATTGCGATATATCAATCATGCTATTGCGCGTCGCAAAGAAATTGATTCCAGATATCGGGAACGCCTAGCGGATGTAAAGGGCATTCGTTGCTTGAGGGGAGCTGACCAAAAGGTCGACAACTATGGGTACTTTCCCATTCTGGTGGACGTTGATTATCCGTTGAGTCGTGAAGCCCTATACCAGAAACTGATAGACAACAACATATTTTCACGCCGGTATTTTTACCCGTTGATTTCAGATTTTCCTATGTATCGGGGATTGCCATCAGCGCATAGAAGTAACCTTCCAGTAGCGACGGATATAGCGCTGAAGGTGTTGTGCCTACCTATCTACCCTGATCTTTCTGCAGGCCAGATAGAGTTCATTGTATCGCTGATTGTCGATTTGCCATGAAACTTGCGATCATGCAGCCGTATCTATTTCCTTATCTGGGATACTGGCAATTGATGGCTGCGGTGGATATGTTTGTCATTCTGGACGATGTGAACTACATCAACCGGGGATGGATTAACCGCAATCGGGTGGTTGTCAATGGCAAGACAGCCTGGATGACCGTGCCGCTGGTGGGAGCCAGCCAGAATAGACTGATCAGCGAGATTGACATCGTACCCGACAATGGTTGGAAGAATAAGATGGAGCGCATGATTGTGGAGGCGTATGCGCAGGCCCCAGAAGCGCGAACTGTTCTGCCACTGTTTAATCGCTGGCTTAAAGGCGCCAGTGGGAGTCTTTCAAGATCATTATATGAAAGCATTAAGGACGTTGCTGTGCATCTGGGAATTGCGACAACGATTATTCCGAGCAGCAGCGTCTATCCGAAAAACGATTTGAAGGGCCAGCATCGTATTCTGGATATTTGTCAGCGCGAAGGTGCAGTAACGTATGTGAATCCGCCGGGCGGAAGGGATATGTACGATACGGTCCTATTCAGGCGCGCCGGTATTGAACTGCTGTTCCTGGAACCCAATCTGCACGTGGGGAGACTAAGATCCGGGGCTAACGATGGCACGGTCTTATCCATCCTCGACCACATGCTATACAATCCGCGCCGCCTGTTAATGGACGCCGTCGCCAGTTTTGATCTGAAAGTGGCTTGAGTTTAACCAATCCTATTTGCTGGAGTGAGACAAATGAAGTTAGAGGTTGTAGTTGCGGAGACATTTCATATTTCCAAGGATTCAATCAAGGATGAATTAGCGCTGCAAAACATTCCCGCTTGGGATTCAATGACACATATCGTATTGATCATGCGGATAGAAGAAGCCTGGAATATCCAGCTCTCGGGTGATGAGATTGCCGATATGAAAACCGTGGGTGATGCCCGGAGGATGATCTTGTCCCACGGTGGCTTGGCTTGAATATCGCTGGTTCAAAAGTACTTGTCACGGGCGGGGGTCGCGGGATTGGCCGTTGGCTCGTGGAGGGGTTTGTCCGAGATGGGGCTAGCGTTGGTGTTTTCGAGCGTGATTTGGACTTGTGCTCTGAGTTGCGAACAGCCTTTAGGGAATCAGTCGGTGTATGGCATTGCGATGTTGCTGATGCAGAAGCCGTGGATCGTGCAGTTCACCAGGCCGCAGATGATGGATTTGAGCCAGAGGTGCTGGTCAATAATGCCGGCATTATCCATAGCGAGCCGTTGGTCAATTTGAGTATTCGCGGTGACCGTGCGCATTCCCGTGATACATGGCGCAGGGTTCTGGCTGCCGATTTGGATTCGGTGTTTTATGTGACCAGCCGGGTGGTGGATCAAATGATTGCGCGGCGATGTAAAGGAGTGATCATTTCAATTAGTTCTGTTTCGGCTGCCGGCAACCCAGGTCAGTCTGCATACTCGGCGGCAAAAGCAGGAGTGAATGCATTGACCAGTACATGGGCGAAGGAATTGGGGGTGCTAGGGCTGCGTTTTGCGGCTATTGCGCCCGGGTTTTTGGATACCGACTCCACCCGCACAGCGTTGAGTGAGGCAATACTCACGAAGTTACAGCAGCAGATTCCACTACGCCGGTTGGGCGCACCAGAAGCAATTTACCAGTCAGCCCGTCATATCGTCGAAAACGACTACATTACAGGTACTGTGCTAGAGGTGGATGGCGGGCTATCCCTTTGACTCGGGTGCGAAGGAATCATCCGAATGTTTGTCTCCAATCTTGCCATTGCGTTTGAGAGTGTTGTCGAAGAATACCCGGATCGCCCGGCTCTGATATATCCGGATATCGGCAGTGTGGTGACCTACAGGGAACTTGCAATACTGGCTACAAGAATAGCAGGGGCTCTACACGTCCGTGGTGTCAGGAAGGGAGAAGTTGTTGCGCTCTTTCACGACAAATCTCCTGCGGCTTTTGCAGCCATGCTTGCCTGTCTGCGGCTGGGCATTACGTATACAAATCTCGATCCTGACAGCCCGCGGGAAAGACTGCGGAAAATCCTGCAGACTTGTCAGCCGCGTCTCATCATCAACGCCTTTACCGAGTTGCCTCATACTGAGGTCATTCTTGCCGAGCATCGCTGCGAAGTGATCGATTTGTGCAAGATCGCCGATGCGCACTGCGAAGGAGATCTTCCTGACTCGCGCAATATCGGCGGCGGCACGCCTGCCTACATCATGTTCACCTCAGGATCTACCGGTACACCCAAGGGAGCGGTCATTTCCCACGCCAATCTAATCTGGTTTTCAGCGTGGTCGCGAGATCGATTCGCCATCACATCGGAGGATGTATTGACGAACGTTAATCCGATTTACTTCGACAACTCAGTGTCTGACTTCTACTCTGCTGTTTTTTCAGGTGCCGCGCTGGTGCCGTTCACGCCTGTCCAAGTAAAAGATCCCCGTCGCCTAATTAGACTCGTGAACCAGGCTCTCTGCACGATCTGGTTCTCTGTGCCGTCCTTGTTGGTGTATCTGCTGACGACACGCGCCATTGCTGTCGATGATTTTCCTGCAGTACGCAAGATCATTTTCGGTGGTGAAGGGTTTCCCAAGGTCAAGCTCAAACAACTTTACGACCTCTTCGGCGCCCGTGCAGACTTGGAAAATGTTTATGGTCCGACGGAGTGTACCTGCATCTGCTCTGCTCATACCATCGGGCCAGCGGATTTTGACGATATGAAACAGGTGGCCACATTGGGCTCGCTAGCACAGAATTTTGAGGGAGAAATTCTGCCGCAGGATGAGAGCCATCCCGATTTCGGTGAGTTGTTCTTGCGGGGTCCGCAGGTGGGATTGGGTTATTATAATGACCCCGGGCTGACGGCAAGATCGTTCATCCAGAATCCGCACCATGCACAGTATCAAGACATCGGTTATCGCACCGGCGATCTTGTGCAGCGCGATGCTCAGGGGCGTTTGCACTTCAAGGGACGTGCCGATTTCCAAATCAAACATATGGGATACCGTATCGAATTGGAAGAAATCGAAGTGGCCTTGTCAACGCTGACCGGCGTGGCGGAATGTGCCGTGATTTATCAGAGGCTGGGTGACGGACTGGGCGAGATTCTTGGTTTTGCGGCAATGCCCATACCCGAAGCATCTGAACAGCTAGTCGACAAAATGAGAACGATCATTCCATCCTATATGCTGCCGCGGCGCATCTATGTATTGGAATTTCTCCCAAAAAATGCCAATGGCAAGATTGATCGGCTTGCATTGCATCGATTGGTCGAAAAGGAAACTGCACAATGAAACCGCTTGTAATCTTCGGCGCAGGGAAGATTGCCGAGGTACTCCTGTATTTTTTTCGCAACCACAGTGATACAGAAGTTGTCGCCTGTACCGTAGATAAGCAGTATATGCCGGGGACGGTATGGCAGAAATTGCCGATAGTGGCATTTGAAGAAGTGTCAGAAAAGTACCCTCCTACAGAATATTCCATGTTTGTCGCATTAGGCTATCAGGGCATGAACTCTCTGCGCACCGATACCTGCGCCAGGGCTCGAAGCCTGGGTTATACTCTGGCTTCTTACATCCATCCCGACTCAGGCTTGCCCAGGGACTGCACCCATGGAGACAACTGCTTCATCATGAACCAGGTTCTCATCCACCCGTGCGTGCAGCTTGGCAATAATGTATTCGTCTGGAGCGGCGCCATGATCGGTCATCATTCGACGATCGGGGATAACTGCTGGCTGACATCATGTGCCAACATTTCTGGGGTCGTCACAGTGGGAAAAAATTGCTTCTTTGCAGTAAACGCCACCGTGGCCCACGGTTTGAAAGTGGAGGATGAATGCTTCATCGGAGCCAACGCATTGGTTACCAAATGCACACATTCTGGCGAGGTGTATCTGGCGGAAAGCACCAAAGCCTTCCGCTTAAGTAGCAGGCAGTTCTTGCGCATGTCAAAATTTGGCGATCTATGAACGAAGGGGATGGAACTAGTTTTCTGCCGTCGTACCCGGATGGTTACCGGTTGCAAACTTCCCGCCTGCAGTTACGGGCGATTACAAATTTGGACGCAAATGACCTCTGGCCACTAATGTCTGATCGTCGCCTTTCAACGTTTCTGGCTTGGGCGCCACACGAGTCAATCGAGGAAACCGAGGAAATGATTCTCACATTGGTAGCGGCGCAGCAGTCGGGAAGAGGATTTCATTGGGTCGCGATTCATGCCGGGAAGGTAGTTGGCCTGATTTCGTTAATTGACGTGCGTAGAAAACACCGTTGCTGGACATTGAATCGCTCCGAGCTGGCCTATTGGATTGGTTTACCCTATCAGGGTAACGGTTTCGCTACAGAAGCTGCCGCATCTGTCATTGAATTTGGTTTTACCCGATTGCATCTTCATAAAATATTGGTGTATCACGCGGCCGATAACCCACCGTCAGGGCGGACAATAGAAAAATTGGGATTCCGTTTTGTGGGTGAAGAAAAAGATTCCTTTAAGAAAGACAACGTGTGGCACAACTTGCGCCATTTTGAAATGCTGGCAACTGAGATGCTGCAACAAGTATCAATTACATGAGGGCTATCTAATGAATTCCAGGTTAGCTGCAATTTATACCTGTCCTGTTACACGATCTTCCTTGGAACTGGATGTTTTTACTGCCGTTGGCGATGAAGTGGTTGAGGGTTCATTCCACAACACATCTGGATCAACATTTCGAATCGCTACCGGCATTCCTGACTTCACATGGCCCCGAGTGTTGCAGGAGTCCGACGAGCGGACCCGTCAGTCTTATGAAGATATAGCGCAGGATTATGATCGCTACGCTGTGCTACCGTTTATCACTTACCGTGCAGATGAAAATGCTGTGCGTGAGCGCATGGTGGATCGGCTTGAGCTGCAACCGGACTCGAAGGTGTTGGAGATCGGTTGCGGCACCGGGCGTGGTGCAGAGCACCTGGCAAGACGGTTAGGCCAAGCTGGCCAACTTTATCTACAGGAATTGTCTCCCAGCCTGCTGGCAATTGCCATGAAGAAGATGCAAGCACAATCAATTACCGCCGAGTTTTCAATAGCTAATGGTAGCTATCTTCCGTTTCCAGACAATTATTTTGATGCCGCACACCATTTTGGCGGTATTAACACTTTTTCGGAGATTCCGCGTTGTCTGAACGAATTGGCACGAGTGGTCAGGCCCGGCGGCAAGGTGGTGGTTGGGGATGAGGGGCTGGGTCCATGGCTGCGGAACACAGAGATGGGAAAGATCATGTCCAACTCCAATCCATTACTGAAGTGCGAACCACCTCTGGAATCACTGCCCGTTACCGCGACTGACGTGCAACTGGAGTACATCATGATGGGAGCGTTCTATGTAATCGAATTCCGCGTTGCCGAGGAATCACCAGTTCCCGATTATCACATGCAAATACCTAGCGCGCGTGGTGGAAGCCACTGGACACGCTATCACGGCCAACTCGAAGGGGTGAGCGACGAGGCGAAGCGCCTTGCACAAGAAGCCCGCACCAAAGCGGGGCTTTCGATGCATGATTGGCTGGAACGGACGGTTCGTGCCACGGCCAAGAACGAATTGTACAACAAATCAAGCTGAGATGACGGCACAGTGAAAACTTATTTTTTCCCTTGGAAAAAACGCGGGAAAATTTTTGCATCGGTGGGTCAATATCCCTGGATGATGAGTCACAATCAGAATCCCTGTGCCTTGGTGCTCGCGGATTGCATCCGAGTCTATTTTACCTGTCGCCCGCAACCCGATCAGCGCGGCTATTTTTCCAGCGTTATCTCCTTTGTCGAGATCGACCGCGATGATCCGCAGAAAGTCCTGCGGATCCATGAACGACCGATTCTCGAAGCGGGAGGGCTCGGGGCCTTCGACCAGTTCGGCGTGATGCCAGGAGTGGTGTTGCCAGTGGGCGACGAGGTGTGGATGTATTACGTCGGCTGGATGCGCTGCGAAGGGGCTCCTTATTCACATGCCATCGGCCTGGCGATCAGCCTGGACGGTGGGGTAACCTTCCAGCGCTATGCCGAAGGACCATTGCTGGGTCGAACACACGCAGAGCCTTTTCTGCAGAACAGCCCCACCGTCACCATCATCGATGGGAAATTCCATATGTGGTACAGCTCCGGCATCAGGTGGATCATGCACGAAGGGCGTCCAGAATCGGTATATGTCCTGATGCATGCGGTATCAAATGACGGCATCCATTGGGAGCGCGAAGGAATTCCCTGTGTTGCCTCCCATACCCTGGACGAATGCCAGACCAACCCTTCCTTATTGGAAATGGATGGCGTTCATCACCTTTGGTTCTGTCACCGTCTAGGTAAGGATTTCCGCAATAAAGCTGGCGGGTATCGCATGGGTTACGCCACTTCAACCGATCTTGTCCATTGGATCCGGCGTGACGAAACCAATTCACTGGAACCTTCGGCTGAGGGCTGGGATTCGGAAATGGTTTGTTACCCCTATGTTTTTCCATTTCACGATGAATTGTGGATGCTTTACAGTGGCAATCATTTCGGACGTGACGGCTTCGGTTTGGCAACCTGTCCTAGGCCATGATCGATCAAACCACGAAAGTTCTCACGAAATGACCTCACATACCCCACAAGCAGGCGGCTGGGGGGAGTTTTACTTAAATCGTATCCGATCTTCCGTCGGGCGCTATCCGACCGAATGGGTGGTACGCACCTTGGCGGGGGGTAACTACCCGGGCCTGAAAATCGACAAAACCCGTTACCGAGGTGCACGCATCCTTGACATGGGCTGCGGCGACGGCAGGAATCTGCCATTATTGCTGGACTTGGGCTTTGAGGTTCACGCCTGCGAAACCTCAAAGGAGATGGTGAATGGTCTGGAGACACTGGCAGGTCAACTTTGCTGGCCGGTGCACTTCGCGGTGGGCCAGAACTCCAAGCTACCTTATCCGGATCATTACTTTGACTATATGTTGTGCTGTGCGAGTTGTTATTACCTCGATGGTGCGATCATCTGGCCATTGGTGCGTGCCGAGCTGGCACGGGTCGTCAAGCCGGGCGGTCTGTTGGTGGCAAATTTTCCGGACGAAGACAACGCAATATTAGCCAATGCGATACGCCAGCCGGACGGCAGTTTGCTCATTACGTCCGATCCTTTCGGGTTGCGCAATGGCAGCCGATTTATGGTCCCAAAAGATGTAAAGGATATTCAGGCACTTCTTCAGCCACAGTTTCATGTTATTGGAACTGGACGCAACGATGATGATTTCTACGGCTTGAGAGTTTCGGGATATCAAGTCGTTGCTCAGCGATTGTAGTGTATGTATTGCAGGCAAACTGATTCTCAACAAATGGCCAGCTGTCTATCCCGGAACAGCCTGAAAATCCCAACTAAATGCATAGGGTGTCACTGTGAGAGCCCCGGTTGTTATTACAACCTATACGCGCATTAATCACTTGCAGAGTACGATCAATGCGTTACTTAAAAACGATCTAGCCGGCGAAACTCCTGTTTTCGTTTTTTCTGATGCCGCCTGCAGCGGTGATGAAGATAAGGTTGAAGCTGTGCGGGCTTATCTGGCAACCGTACGCGGATTCTCTCTATTCCATGTTGTGGCCAGGGAATACAATATGGGGTCGGTTTCCAATGGGGTATCAGCAGTGAATGAGGTCGCAGAAAAATTTGGAGTTGTGATATCAATGGAAGACGATATTGTTACTGCACCAGGCTTTCTACGATACATGAATTCGGCATTGGAGAAGTATCGACTTGATTGCAAAGTGTTCAGCATTTCAGGATATTGTCCGCCCATTCCGATTCCAACTACTTATCCTTATGATGCTTTTTTTATGAGAAGGTTTAATGGATGGGGGGTAGGTGAGTGGAAGGACAGGCGAGATAGTGTTTGTCATATTACCCCTGAAGAATTTCACAAATTTGCTTCGAATAGGAAGCTATCTCGATCTTTCACGAGGGCGGGTGGCAAGGATATGTTGACAATGTTAGAGCACGTGGCCAATGGTAGGCTCGATGCAGCATACGACGTGAAGTGCATGTATACCCAGTTTATAAAAGACCAATACACGGTATATCCTACCCAGTCCCTCATTCAGAACATTGGATTTGACGGCTCAGGAATACATTGCGGTAAGACTGACAGGTTTAATGTGCCGCTGAGTGATAAGACCACATTCCGGCTTCCCGAAGACGTGTTTCTTGACGAAAGAATTGTTAAAGCAAATCGAAAATTTAGGGCTGGTGCCGGTTATGCAAGAAAACTTATGTCGAGAACTCAAGGGTTAGTGGAGCAATCGCTTCGTGTATTTAAGCGCTAGACCTAGCTAGCAGCAGGCCAATTAATGCAAAAAGAATTAAGTTGAAACCACTTTTCATATTTTCATTGCCACGGTCTGGTTCAACATTATTACAGCGGGTGTTGGCTGCAGATAGCCGAATTTCATCCGCAGCAGAACCCTGGCTGTTGCTGCCTTTTGTATATGCGTTGAGAGCGCATGGGGTAAAGGCCGTGTACTCGCACCAATGGGCAAATTTTGCGTTGAACGATTTTATTGGTGAACTACCGAATGGGAAGCAAGATTATCTGTTGGCGATTGGATCGGCAGTGAACGAGCTTTACGAAAAGGCTGCGAAAAACAAAGATGCGCGTTACTTTTTGGACAAAACTCCACGCTATGCACTTATTATTGATGAGATAATAGATATGTTCCCCAATGGTAAATTTATTTTTCTCTGGCGCAATCCTTTAGCTGTCCTTGCCTCCATTGTCGAAACCTGGGCGGGCGGGAAGTGGGATCTGTCGATGTGCAAGGTGGATCTCTATCTTGGGATAGGTAACTTAATTGCCGGCTATCAAGCACACTCTGAGCAAATATTGGCAATTCAATATGAAAGTTTCTTGCAATCGCCAGGAATAGAGTTGGCCAGAATGTCCGAGTATCTGGAATTGAGATTCGATCCCGATGTGTTGAAACAATTCTCACAAGTCAGCTTCAAGGGAAAATTGGGCGATCCGACTGGAACCAAGAATTACCGAACACTTGACACCGCGCCGCTGGAGAAATGGAAATCAATCATCAATAACCCGCTTAGAAAAATGTGGTGTCGGCGCTATCTCTGGTCGCTTGGCGAGGAGCGATTAAAGGTCATGGGATATGATTTAAAGGCATTGCTTCACGAGCTTGACTCAACAGGAATGACCCTTAGCAATGTGTTCTCGGATATCGTAAGTATGATCAAGCCAACGAGCAAGCCGGAACTGCCCAGTAATGGCCATTTCTAACATGTTTCTCCCAGGCCGCCGTGCGGGCTTGTGCTTCCACCACTCTGCCAGTGTCTTGTGATCCTGCACGTAGCCAAGACTACATAAGTCTTGAAGGCACCGATAAAATTCTACAGCTGGGCTCTCTCTTCGCAACTATGCGGTCGCTTTGATGAGGAACGGCCACCACTTATTCGCACTGAGGGGGATAGGGCTTTCGCTGAGAGTTATAGATAAGATGCCGCGAGGATGAAGCTTTTGATTATTGAACCCTGGTTTAGTGCCATCGGTCACCCGGCGCAGTCGCTCATCAATATGGCATCCGCAATCGGTAGGGATGAACGCGTGGACTATTTGGTGTCTGATAACACCGAAGCTGGATTTTGCCTGGAGTCAATAGAGCGATTAAAGGCGTGGGGCAAAGTTGAGAGCTTTGTTGTCACGACACCAACAGGTCATTCCAACACGGTCAGGGCATTGTTACGGCTCTTGCGTATGCCGATGAATGGCCGTCAATATCAGCGTATTTTCTTTTTTGATGAATCGCTTGTTGTACTTGCGTTGCTTTGGCCCTTGTTATCGTTGTGGCTCCCGGTTGAGAGATTTACCGTGCTGCATCTTTTTGGGCCGAGGTTGGGAGTGAGAAATTGGTTGGCTCGTTTAGTTATCGGGCGATTCTTGAAGCGTCCTGAGGTGAGGTTGTATTTGCGAACTGAGGAAATGGCGCAGGCGTGGCGCGATGCTTATAGCTTTGTAGCAAGCGGACAAATCAGCTATTTGCCATCACTCGAGATTCCCGACGGTGAGCCTCGGCAGTATCCCGTGAGCCATTCAGGACAATTGGCATTTGGCATCATCGGGCAGATTCGAGTCGGTAAAGGTATTGAATGGCTGGTGCCGGCTTTTCAAGGAGATGCCGGTCTAGGGAGGCTGACGGTCGCCGGTGAATTTGCCAGTCCACAAAGCAAAGAACAATTGTCGGTTTTGGGTGGGTTTGATGGCTTCATTAATAGTTTTATGTCAGAAAGCAATATGCTGGAGCGGGCGGCTGATCAGAATTATTTGTTGATGTTGTACGACATGTGGGACAAGCGGATGGAAAGCGCGGTGTTATACCTTGCGGCGCGGGTCAACCGACCGGTCGTTGTTTATGGCGACAGCTGGTGTGGCAGAATGGTCAGAGAATTCGGGTGCGGTGTGATCGCGCCTGATAGCCGTCAAGAGACAGTGGATTTGCTGCGGAGGATTCCGCGACCTCAGAGTGCTGAGTATGCCGGGTTGCTCAAAGGGATGGCCGAATTCAGACAGGCACATTCCGTCAAATCATTGCGAGGCAGGGTCATTCAGGAATTACTCGGTTAGATATGTTAGGGAAGCTGATGTGTAATGGGCTTTATCAAAGGTATCATTAAGGCCATTTTGCGAGATGTGTTTGGGCTCGAGGTATTTTGGGCTAGGAATCTCCCTCAATCTCCCGTCCAAGAGGCCACGATGCAACTAGTTTCTTCGCTGTGCGAGAAATGGTCCGTTACGAGCAACAGATGTAAAAATACGAGATCGCGTTATCAGATATTTGAGTAGATGAAATGAGGTGATGATGTTGAGTTCTGCAAAGCAAGGTGTAAAACAGCTCTTACATGCTGCGGGCATTGAGGCTCACCGGTTTCATCCTGGCACTTCGCCATTGGCACGGCGGATGGCCGCTTTGCGCGCCTTTGATATAGACCTGGTAATTGACATCGGTGCCAACGAAGGACAATTTGCAAAAGAATTACGTGCAGGCGGCTACTCAGGGCGTATTGTCTCCTTCGAACCACAATTGGCTGCCCATGGTCGGCTTTTGCAGGAGAGCAATAGTGACCCAGCCTGGCATGTGCATGCGCGTTGCGCGTTGGGAGATCATCTTGGCGTGATCG
The DNA here is from genome assembly GCA_016219645.1 of Nitrospirota bacterium. Lineage (NCBI taxonomy): Bacteria > Pseudomonadati > Nitrospirota > Nitrospirota bacterium. The sequence continues at coordinate 64,395 of JACRLR010000007.1, read as the reverse complement.
ACCTAAATATCTCCGGCAACTCGGACAGTAGTTCGATCCTCCCTATGCTTACGACGCATACCAGTGTGGCACCTGAGTCTGCTTATGTTGGACATGAGTCGGCTCCGCTGATCACACTGGACTCGGTTGCGCCGCCCTATCTCAAGGATGCTCAGGCGGCGTTTCTCAAGATCGATACTCAAGGCTATGAATGGTATGTACTCGACGGAGCTATCGCAACATTGGCAAAGGTACGTGGAGTCCAGATGGAGCTTTCTATGATTCCGTTGTACGAAGGTCAGCGGCTTTGGCGGGAGTCAATTGAACGCCTGGAATCAGAAGGTTTTGTAGTGTGGGCGTTAGAGCCGGTGTTCGTCGATCCAGCGACTGGGCGCACTCTTCAGGTAGATGGGGTGTTCTATCGGAGACCCTGAGCAGTGAATTAAGACTGGCGGCGATGGCCTATATGCTACTGATATCGCAATGAAGCATGAGCCGTTGTATGACTGTCGCTGGCATATTCGGGTGTAAGCAGGCTTTGGCGATGCATAACTTGTTAAGTGAGGTGCATAGCTCTTCCCCAAAAATATCCGTGGGTATCGTCGTCTATAACGGGATCGAGCATATCAGAAGTGCTTTGGACAGCATTGCAAAGCAGACCTATGAGAATATCGAGCTGGTTGTTGTAGATGGTGCTTCCGATGATGGCACTCAACACGTCCTGAATGAATATGCTAAACGCATCTCTACCCTGGTCTGCGAGCCGGATAAGGGGATTTATGACGCGATGAACAAGGTGTGCTCGCTCGCGACTGGCGACTGGCTGATTTTTCTTGGTTGTGACGATGTGCTCTTGGATACGCTCAGCAATGTCGCGGAAAAAATGTCCGATCCAGATTCCGTCTATTACGGAAATGTAGTCCTCCGTTCCAGTGGCAAGATCTACGGCGGTAAGTTTTCTAAACGCAGGTTGGCACGGATGAATTTCTGCCACCAGTCGACCTTTTATCCCAGATCGGTGTACAAAAAATATACCTACAGTTTGGAATATAAATGGTTGGCAGATTACGCGTATAACATCAAATTAGTTGGCCTCGGGATTCCCTTCATCCACGTGGCAGAAGTGGTGTCGGTATTCAACGACAAGGGCGGATCGTCGTGTGGAGATGCTGAATTTGAGAAGATAAAGCCTGACTTATTACGCTTATCATTGGGCACCCCCTATGCGCTGCTTGGAAATTTATACCGACCAATATCGAAAATGTATCGCTATTTAAGGTATGGAGTGCGCCTCTGAAATCAATCCAGTGCCGTGATTTCAGGGGATTATTACAGCAAGTCGATGGATGAGGGTTTTAACCCCACAAGCAGATAACTCAGAGATTTGAGCCAAGGCTTGTTCAGGAAAGTCGGCCAGCTTGAAGTAGCCTAAGTCATTTCTCTGCCAAAAATTCCATAGGAGGCTAACACGATTGTTGGGTGCTGAAAGCATTGTCATTCTTTTAGGAACTTACAACGGGGGCCAGTTTGTCGGAGAGCAGATTCGAAGCATTCAAGGTCAGACCGTCTCAAATTGGAAGCTTCTTATAAGAGATGATGGTTCTCAGGATGGGACACTGGAAGTGATCGCAGACGTTTCCGGACGTGATGAGCGTATCCGTTGCGTCGGTGACGGGCATGGGAATTTGGGGGTCGTCGGGAACTTCGGCGAGTTGATGCGTATTGCTCATGCAGAGGAGGCTGAGTATATTTTCTTTTCAGATCAGGATGATGTGTGGGTATCCAACAAAATTGCAGACCAGTTGACGTACCTGAAGGAGATGGAATCACAGCATGGGCAGAAGACTCCCATTCTCGTCTACTCAGATTTGGAGGTGGTGAGTGAACAACTCGAAGGGATCCACCCTTCTTTCATGGGCTACCAGGGTTTGACTCATGAGTCTCGTGATCCACTTCGTGTGTTGCTGACTCAGAACTTTGTGACTGGTTGTGCCATGGTAATCAATCGTCCCCTGCTGGAGTTGGCTACCCCTCTGCCTGCTGACGTTATCATGCATGATTGGTGGCTTGCACTTTGCGCGGCCGCCTGTGGCCGCATCGAGTATCTGCCTCTCGCGTTGGTCCGGTATCGCCAGCACGGTGCGAACCAGATCGGGGCGGAGGGATTTTTCACTATGGTGAATCCGCTGTCTGACGCTTCGGGGCGTCGCTTGGGTCGAAGCGGGTATTACGTGTTTGGCTCGATTCGGCATGCGGCTTTGCTGGGCGAGCGAGTCGCCTCGCTCGACGTTCCCTGCTCGGCTGAAGCGTTATGGCTGCTGAAAAGGTTTGCCGCTTGTGCACATGAAGGCCGATTTCGGCGATTGTGGACCGTCTTTCAACTGAGGTTACGGCGGCAGGGATTGTTCAGACAAGTTTTATTGTACTGGAGATTGTTTGTGTCGCCGCGGGCATCAGTGATGCGCTAGATCTGGTAGCTTCAGCCAGGGACGGACAACAACTGGTCTCGACAATGCGGAGTCATTGAAAAATCCCTCACGCAAATCAACGTCCGGTTTTCTTTGTCTTTGTGAGGGAAGTGAGGGTTGTGTGGTCAGTGTTGTCATTCCAACGTATAACGCCTCGCGGTATCTCGATGGACAGTTGAGAGCTTTACGCGCGCAGACTGTGAGGGACCTCGACATTCTCGTTATCGACTCGTCTTCCTCTGATGAGACTTTGAAAATTGCTAAGCAGCATGCAATTCAAACTGTCACTATTCCGAAGGAGATGTTTGACCATGGAGGAACCAGGACCCTGGCAGGGAAGACTCGATCGGCAGGGGATATCCTTGTTTACCTGACGCAGGATGCCTTGCCTTGTGATGACAGGGCCATTGAGACTCTCATTCAGCCTCTTCTTGCGGAGCAGAAATGCGGAGCAGTGTTTGGCAGGCAGATTCCATATCAGAACGCCACGCCTTTTGCCCAACACCTGAGACAGTTTAATTACCCGCCTCAATCCTATCTCCGTACGTATGCAGACCGTAAAGCGCTCGGTATCCGGGCAGCGTTCTGCTCAAATTCATTCGCGGCATATAGGCGAGACGCGCTTGAGGATGTCGGGTGGTTCTCGGAGAATCTCGTCCTTGCTGAAGATATGCATGTATGTGCCAGAATGCTCATGAAAGACTACAATCTGAGATACGTGGCTGAGGCATCGGTGTATCATTCGCATAACTACACGGTGGCGGAAGAATTCAAGCGCTATTTTGACTTGGGTGTATTCTTCGAGAAGCAACGATGGCTACTCGATGAGTTCGGAAGACCTGAAGGGGAGGGAGTCAGGTTTGTGCGGTCTGAGCTCTCCTATCTTACGTCTCAAGGACTTCTTCACCTGCTCCCGATCAGTCTGATGAGAGCGGGGGCAAAGCTAATTGGGTATAGGCTCGGACACTACTATTCACACTTGCCACGAGCGGTGTTGAAGCGTGTGAGCATGCACTCTGCCTGACTTGCCACGATGATGCTGTCTCCAAAAGAGGCTGGTAATCGGCCATGCTGAAACGCCACTCCCAATTTCTTCAGAGTCTCCTCTTTCTGTTTGATCTGACGCTGATCTGTGCCTGCTGGATGGCGGCTTACTATATTCGATTCAAGGCTGGATGGGGGCCGGTTGAGAAGGGTGTCCCACCTCTGGAAATTTACATCTATTTGCTTGTGCCTATCCTGATCGTTTGGGGAATCTCTTTTAGGGCATTTAATTTGTATCGGCCTCGCCGGATGGGTTCCCACCTGGCCGAAGTTTTCGACATTGCCGTAGCCAACTCCCTGTCGGTGCTCATTCTCATCGGGTTGACCTTCTTCGTACGGCAGTTCGAATATTCACGTCTTGTCTTTCTGTATTTCTGGATTCTGAACCTTATCGCGCTTGGCTTCTCGCGAATGGTCTTTCGCGAAGGCCTGAGGTTCTTCCGAAGGCAGGGTTACAACCAGCGGCACTGCCTGATCATCGGGGCAGGCAAACTCGGACAGAGAATTGCCCATTCACTGTCGCTTCATCCGGAATTCGGTGTCAAAGTCCAGGGTTACTTGACTCGCCGGCCACAAAAGCTGGGCGAAACCTTTGAGGGGGTTTCGGTCATCGGGTTGTACGGCGATGTGGAGAAGTATGCGTCGGCTTTGGACATTGTCTTTATCTGTCTCCCTCCGGAGGCTGAGCCTCAAGCGGAAAAAATGTTGGCGTATCTGGCAACCACGACCGTTGAAGTGAAAGTCATCCCGTCAATCTATGAGTTTATTACCCTTCGTGCCGAAGCAGAGATGTTTGAAGGGTTGCCGGTTATCACGTTGCAGGGTTCTCCCCTGTATGGATGGAACATTATCCTCAAGCGTGGCAGTGATGTAATTGGTAGTGTAATCGCTCTTCTCCTGACGCTGCCTGTGCAGGGATTGATCGCGTTGCTGATTAAGCTGACTTCGCCCGGGCCGATCCTCTTCAAGCAGGAACGCATGGGGTTGGATGGCAAGCCGTTCATGATGCTCAAGTTTCGTACGATGCAGGTTGATCAGCCGGGAGATACGGTCTTGTTGACCCCAAAAGGCGACCCCCGTGTGACTCCAATCGGAAAATTCCTGCGTCGAATGAGTCTCGATGAACTGCCTCAATTTTGGAATGTATTGAAAGGCGAAATGAGTGTCGTGGGGCCACGGCCGGAACGGTCCTGGGTGGTCGAGGAGGTTCGAAAACAGATTCCCCTCTATATGCTCAAGCATAAGATGAAGGCCGGGATTACAGGATGGGCGCAAGTCAGTGGCTGGCGTGGCGATACTTCGCTTGAAAAACGAGTGGAGTGCGATCTCTATTACATCGAGCATTGGTCCATCTGGCTCGATTTGAAGATCATGTGGCTGACGATCTGGCAGGGATTTGTTCACAGGAATGCCTATTGAACGCGTACTGATCAGAAGTCATAGGATCGTAAGCGTGATTGACCGTATGATCTATTACAAGTATACTAGTTGTAGCAATGGAGGTGATGCATGATGGAGACAGTGTCCACGCTTGAGATTCGCCAACGGCTCGGAGACCTGTTGAATCGAGTGGCGCTTCGTCATGATCACTTTGTCATCGAGCGGAAAGGCAAACAGTTGGCTGCGATGGTGCCGGTGGAGCGGCTTGAACAGATGCAGCAAGCGGCGCGATTACACTTGATGTCTATCCTCGACCAGAGAGCAGAAGGGATATCTCAGAGCGAGGCCGACCAAGTTGCCAACGAAGCCAAGCATCGTACTCGTCGACCACGTCGGAAATAACAGGTGATTCGGGCTGTCTTAGATGCCAATATTTATGTGAGTGCCTGCATTCGGCCCCAAGGACCACCGGGGCGCATTCTTCGCCGTTTGGTAGACGATCAGTCGTTCCAGCTTGTCGGGTCTGGTGCAATCTTTGATGAGGTTCGACGCAGCCTCACATATCCGCGAGTGCGCCGGTATCTTTCCCTCTCTCGTGAAGAAATTGATCGTTGGGTTATTGCGCTCGCACTGATTGCCGAACCCACTGAAAGCCGCTTGAAGCTCAAGGCGGTTGAGAACGATCCTGATGATGATAAGTATCTGGTTGCTGCGCTTGAAGGGCGTGCAGAGTATCTCGTCAGTGGAGATTCTGATCTTCTTGAACTTCATGAATATAAAGGTGTGAGAATTGTCACAGCTCGTGAGTTCCTTAGTCTCGTAGAAAAGCTGAAATGAGAAAACACGTGTGAAACCAACGGGGTTGGGATGGATTCTTTGGTAGGGTTGGGACGTTCTTCCTTATCTGAGATGGTACTGGCCGATCGACGATGATGCTCTATTTGGACATGAGTGCGCTGGTCAAGCCCTATGGTGAAGGATCTCGATATTCTGATTATCGAATGAGCCTCCGCAAACACGCCTATTAAGTGTGTCTCGATCAGAAGCAACACACAGGGACTCCAACAGCTAGATGAGTATCGTAGTTACCGGCGGAGCCGGGTTTATCGGCGCCAACTTCGTTGTCGACTGGCTGGCGCACCACGACGAGCCTATCGTCAATCTCGACAAGCTCACCTATGCGGGCAATCTCGAAAATCTCGCCGGTGTGCAAGGCGATGAACGGCATGTCTTCGTGCGCGGCGACATCGGCGAGACTGCGCTGGTCGATCGACTGTTGGCCGAGCACCGTCCCCGCGCCGTCATCAACTTTGCCGCTGAGAGCCATGTCGACCGCTCCATCCACGGCCCAGGCGAATTCATCCAGACCAACATTGTCGGTACCTTTCATCTGCTGGAATCGGTGTGTGCCTACTGGAACAAGCTGGAGGGTGAGGCCAAAGGCCAATTCCGTTTTCTCCACGTGTCTACCGACGAGGTCTACGGTTCATTAAAGAAAGATGACCCGGCTTTCAGTGAAACAAATCGTTACGAGCCCAATAGCCCCTATTCAGCCAGCAAAGCTGCCAGCGACCACCTGGTGCGTGCCTACCACCACACCTACGGTCTGCCGGTTCTCACGACAAATTGCTCCAACAACTACGGTCCTTATCAGTTCCCGGAAAAGCTCATTCCGCTGGTGATCCACAATGCACTGTGCGGCAAGCCCTTGCCGATCTATGGTGATGGCCAACAGATCCGCGATTGGCTGTACGTCAACGACCATTGCAGTGCCATCCGGCGGGTGCTCGAAGCCGGTCGGGTAGGCGAGGTCTACAATATTGGCGGTGGGAGCGAAAAGACCAATCTCGACGTTGTCCATACCCTCTGCGATATCCTGGATGAGCTAAAGCCGGTGAGTGGTGAGTGGCAAGTGGGAAGTAGGAAGTGGGAAGTAGGAAGTGGGACCCCCCCACTCCCCACTTACCGCTCTCTGATTACCTTTGTGAAGGATCGCCCGGGTCATGATGGCCGTTATGCTATTAACGCCGGCAAGATCGAGCGCGAATTGGGCTGGAAACCTGCTGAAACTTTCGAAACCGGCATACGCAAAACCGTGCAGTGGTACCTGGATAACCAAAGCTGGGTTGCCAACGTAACCAGCGGTGCCTACCGCAACTGGGTCGAAAGGCAATATGGTAAGTAGTGGGTAGCGAGTGGTAAGTAGGAAGTTGGGAACGGCGAGTAGTAAGTAGTGAGTGGGAAGTAGAGAGTAGGGGGGTATGAAATCGGGAATGGCCAATCTTAGACGATCACTCCACACAACGCTTGGGGCATTTTCCACTTGCCACTGGCTACTCACTACTCACCACCGAGCATGAAGATACTATTGACCGGCAAACAGGGCCAGGTCGGTTTTGAGCTACAGCGTGCACTGGCCCCCTTGGGGGAAATCTGTGCCGTAGATCAGCCTGAATGTGATTTGGCCGATGGACTTGCAATCCGTGACCTGGTCCGGTCGTTGAAGCCAGATGTGATCGTCAATCCCGCAGCCTATACCGCAGTGGACAAGGCAGAATCTGAGCCGGAGCTGGCTCACGCCATCAATACCGTCGCTCCCGGAGTGCTCGGAGAAGAAGCGGCGAAACAGGGCGCATGGGTCGTGCATTACTCGACCGACTATGTATTCGATGGCCTCAAGCCTGGCGCTTATACTGAAGATGACCTCACGGACCCGCAAAGTGTCTATGGCCGCACCAAGAGGGCCGGTGAGATCGCGATCCAGCAAAGCGGGGCGCGACACTTGATCTTTCGTACGAGTTGGGTGGTTGGAGCGCATGGGAGGAATTTTGCAAAAACCATCCTGCGACTGGCTGTCGAGCGCGATAGTTTGAACGTGGTAGCGGATCAATATGGCGCGCCAACTTCTGCTGCCTTGCTGGCTGATGTAACGGCGCAGCTGGTTCGGCAGCAATGGCGTGAGAGGGGCGGACACTTCCGCTTTGGTTTGTATCATCTGGTAGCTGGAGGTGAGACCAGCTGGTGTGACTATGCGAGGTTTGTTGTGTCGGAAGCCCTCGCTGCAGGTAAGTCACTCAATCTCTCACCGGATTCCATTCGCGCGATCACCACTTCCGAATATCCCACGCCCGCCACGCGTCCGGCCAACTCACGGCTGGATACGAGCAAACTGCGCAGTACGTTTGATGTGGAATTGCCCACCTGGCAAAGTGGTGTCCGGCATATTCTTCAAGAGATATTTGAGAGTAGTAAGTAGCAAGTGGTAAGTGGGGAGTAGGGAGTGGGGAAACCACATGAACAGCTGGAAGCTTGGAAATACGCGATGCAGTTGGTAGTGGCTGTCTATCAAATGACATCTGAGTTTCCATCAGAAGAGCGTTATGGCTTAGCTCAGCAGATGAGGCGAGCAGCTGTGTCTATACCGAGCAATATTGCCGAAGGCGCCGGCCGAAACAGTCCAAAGGAGTTCTTGAACTTCATTGGGATATCGCGAGGTTCGTTGGCTGAACTGGAAACCCAATTGCAACTAGCGGTTATGCTTGGCTTCGCCGTACCGGATCACCAAGTGTTTGAATTGGCCAATAGCACCGGAAAATTATTAACTGGTTTGCACAAGAAATTGAGCACCACATGACGCAACTCACAACTTCCCTCTCCCTACTTACTACTGGCCACTCACTACTTACCAGGAAAGGCATCATCCTCGCCGGCGGCGCGGGTACCAGATTGCATCCGGCTACACTAGCAATCAGCAAACAGCTGTTGCCGGTGTTCGACAAGCCGATGATTTATTACCCGCTCAGCACTCTGATGCTAGCGGGGATCAGGGATGTCCTTATCATTTCCACGCCACAGGACACCCCGCGGTTTGAGCAGTTGCTCGGGAGGGGTGAGCAGTGGGGTCTCAATCTCGTGTACGCCGTGCAGCCTTCACCCGATGGTCTCGCACAGGCGTTCCTCATCGGTGAATCGTTCATTGGAAATGATCTCTGTGCCCTGGTGCTGGGCGACAACATCTTTTATGGCCATAACTTCTACCGTCTGCTCGGCAACGCCATGGTCCGTTCAGAAGGGGCGACCGTGTTCGCGTACCACGTGCAGGACCCTGAGCGTTACGGCGTGGCCGAATTTGACTCAAGCGGTAGAGTGCTCTCATTGGAGGAAAAGCCCAAACAGCCGAAGTCCAGCTATGCCGTGACCGGTTTGTATTTCTACGATCGGCAAGTAGTTGATCTGACCAAAAGTCTCAAGCCCTCCCCCCGCGGTGAACTGGAAATTACCGACCTCAACCGTTTGTATCTGGAGCAAGGCAAGCTCCACGTTGAAATCATGGGCCGTGGTTACGCCTGGCTGGACACCGGCACCCACGAATCGTTGCTCGACGCCAGCCAGTTTATCGCCACATTGGAAAACCGGCAGGGCTTGAAGGTGGCATGTCCGGAAGAAATCGCCTACAGGCAAGGGTGGATCGACGCGGCCCAACTGGAGAAGCTCGCACAGTCCTTGACTAAAAATGGCTATGGGCAATACCTGCTGCGGGTGCTCAAGGAGAAAGTATTCTGAGGTATGGAGCGGGGTAGTGAGTGGTGAGTAGGAAGTAGCAAGTAGCAAGTGGGAAGTGGGAAGGGATGGCAGCTTCGGTTTTTACTTTGCCGCGCTAGGCACGGTCAGTTAGGATAGCCAGCGAAACGTAGAGAGATGGTTTGTCTGGTGTATTTCGTTTGTTTTGTTCATCTGGTTGACCTTGTTCAACTAACCAACGAGAAAACCAAAGAAACCAAAGAAACCAAATAAACCTCTTCATGGCCCCACGATCAGCAACCAAGAAAACAGCTCGTCCCCGGAATGTGTCACCCAAGCTGCTCAGTCAGATCCGCCTGTTTGCGACCGACGTGGATGGGGTCTTGACGGACGCAGGCATGTACTATGGTGAGTCCGGCGATGAGTGGAAGAAGTTCAACACGCGCGATGGGATGGGCATCAAGCTGTTGCAGCGGGCTGGAATCATCACCGCCATTGTCACACAGGAACGGACGAAATTGGTGGCGCGGCGGGCTGAAAAACTCGCGATTCCCGAGTTGCACCAAGGGGTGATGGACAAGTTGTCTTGTATCTGCGAGATGGCGGCGCGCCATGGGTTGACGTTGAGCCAGGTCGCCTATATCGGTGACGATATCAACGACCTTGAGGCGCTGAAGGCAGTAGGATTTTCAGCCAGCCCGGCAGACGGGATGACACAGATTGCGGCGGCGGTCGACTATGTCTGCCAGAAGAAGGGCGGGGAAGGGGCAGTCCGGGAGATTGTCGAAATGATTCTGGAAGCGCAAAGATCGAAAGTCGAAAGTCGAAAGTCTAAGGTCACTGTTCCGCATTCAGGGAATCGCTCGTAGGGTAGGAGATCGGTTTATGCCCTCCCTCAAACCTCAAACCTCGAACCTCAAACAGAGTTCGCATCTCTATCCCGTGATCATGGCAGGCGGGAGCGGGACGAGGTTTTGGCCACTGAGCCGGCAATTGTTTCCCAAACAGCTGTTGCGGATTATGGGAGATGAAACGTTGATTCAGCAGACCATGCGCAGGGTGGTCTGTGCTTCGGCGCCTGACCGGGTCATGATCTCTACGAATCCAGCCCAGGCCGAGTCCATTCGGGTCCAGTTGAGTGAATGGAAAGACGCGCTCAGGAACAACTTCGTACTTGAACCGGAAGGGCGCAATACTGCTCCTGCCATTGCGCTGGTGGCGTTGGAATTGGTCCGTCGGGATCCGGATGCCATTATGGTGGTTGTGCCTGCTGATCATATTGTGAAAGGCCAGCGCGATTTCGATGCAGCTGTGTCTCTCGCATCAAATCTTGCAGCAGAGGGACTTTTGGTCACCTTTGGGATTCAACCGATCCGACCTGAAACAGGTTACGGCTACATTAAGCCGAACCGGAGGACTGTCCTGGCGAAACAGGGCAAGCTCAAAGGGCATCCAGTGGCTCGATTCGTCGAGAAGCCTGATGCCGCCAAGGCGGCGCAATATCTCAAGGCCGGTGATTACTATTGGAACAGCGGGATGTTTGTGTGGCGTGCCGCAACAATTCTTGACGAGATCCGTCGTCACCAATCGGTTCTTTTTCGAGGTATCGAAAAAATCGGCCGTTTGATTGAGCAACATGCATCACGATCCACGATCGATGAGGAATATCGAACATTGCCCTCTGTGTCGATCGATACGGGAGTCATGGAGAAGTCTACAAAATCTGCGGTCGTGCCGGTCGCCTTTCGATGGTCGGATGTCGGGAGTTGGGGCAGCTTGGATGAGGTGGCATCGAAGGATAAGGCCGGCAATGTCATGGTCGGTCGCGTGGTCGATATCGACAGCCGGCGATCGATCTTCTATGGTGATCGGCGAGTTGTGGCCACGATCGGTTTGACGGACATGGTGGTCGTGGATACGCCCGATGCCACGCTCATCTGTCCCAAATCCCGAGCCCAGGATGTGAAGAAAATGGTGGAGGTGCTCAAGCATCAAGGTGCGCCGGAACATTTAGAGCATGTCACCGTCCATCGGCCCTGGGGTTCCTACACCGTCCTCGAGGAAGGTCCCGGCTACAAGGTGAAGCGGGTGACGGTGAATCCAGGGGGACGGCTGTCTTTGCAGATGCACCACAAGCGCAGCGAACACTGGGTCGTGATTGCGGGAACAGCCCGTGTGACCAGAGGGGACGAGCTGTTCGATCTGAAAGTTGGGCATAGCACAGAGATTCCGGTTGAAACTCCTCACAGGTTGGAAAATCCCGGCCAGGAGGTTCTGCACATTATTGAAGTGCAACACGGGCCTTATCTTGGCGAGGACGATATCGTGCGGTTTCAGGACGATTATGGAAGGGGTGTGAAGCGTGAAGCGTGAAGCGTATTTCGTTCCGGAGACGGACGCGTTATGTTTCGCGCCTGATTCTAGCGCTTCACGCTTCACGAGATACGCTTCACGACTAACGGAGACCCATGGGCCTTTTTCGCGAATATGACCTGCGCGGCATTGTCGGACAAGAGCTGACCGAGTCGATTGCCGAGCAATTTGGTCGGGCCTATTGCACCTATGTGAAAAATCGTGGGGTCAAGAGGATCTCGGTCGGGCGAGATGGCCGATTGAGTTCACCTGGACTCCATAAGGCTCTCGTACGAGGGCTCCTCGCCGGTGGATTGGATGTCGTGGATATCGGTATTTGTCCCTCCCCACTCGTGTATTTTTCGCTGTTTCAGCTGCCGATTGACGGCGGCATCATGATCACCGGGAGCCACAATGCGGCTGAATATAATGGATTTAAAATCTGCATTGGGAAAGAGGCGATTCATGGAGAAGAGATTCAGGCGCTTCGGGCTGTGATGGAAGAAGGGTCTTTTGTCTCTGGAACTGGAAGACTGTTGGAGCATCCTATCATTCCCGACTATCTGGCCTATATCAAGGAGAGCTTCGCCCACGTTGACGCCAAGCGCTTGCACATTGTCATCGACTGTGGAAATGGTGTGGCGGCTTTGGTTGCCAAACAGGCCCTGGAGCTCTTGGGTTGCACGGTCACAGGGCTCTATTGCGATCTCGACGGAAGATTTCCCAACCATCATCCCGATCCCACGGTCTTAGAAAATCTTGACGATCTGACTGCCGCAGTCAGAGAGCACAAGGCCGATGTCGGGATCGGCTATGATGGAGATGCCGATCGCATCGGGACTGTGGATGAACAGGGGAATGTCTTGTGGGGCGATCGTCTCTTGGTGATCTACGCGCGTGATATCCTGGTGGCAAAGCCAGGGGGCACCATCATCTCAGAGGTCAAATCGTCGCAGAGCCTCTACGACGATATTGCGAAACGGGGGGGGCGACCGATCATGTGGAAGACCGGCCACTCCTTGATCAAGACCAAGATGAAAAGTGAACAGGCGGTCTTGGCGGGGGAAATGTCAGGGCACATGTTTTTTGCCGACCGCTACTTCGGGTACGATGATGCGATCTATGCCTCGTGCCGGCTCGTAGAGATTCTGGCCAAAACCACTCGTCCTCTCTCTTCGTTGGTGGCGGATCTTCCGAAGACGACCGTCACTCCGGAGATTCGGGTTGACGTGTCAGATTCCATCAAATTCGAGTTGGTCAGGCATGTGCAGGACCGGTTGGCAGACTGTGCGAAGACCCGACAGGAGCTTGGCCTGGCCAAGCTGGTGATCCGCGATCTCGTCACCATCGACGGAGTCCGTGCCACCTTCAACGACGGATGGGGATTGATCAGAGCTTCGAATACCCAGCCGGCTCTCGTATTGCGGTTTGAAGCCTCCTCGCCGGAGCGGTTGGCCGCCATCCGCGGGGTTATAGAAGCCGAGCTGACTGCGGCCCAACAGGCTCTTGGTTACGAGTAACGGATTGTTTCTTTGGTTCATTTGGTTTGTCTCGTTTGTTTGGTTGAACCAGACTAAGTGGAAAAACCAAAGAAACAAGATGAACCAAACAAACCTGATCAACCCGCCCCGCCTGCCTCGCCTTTCATGAATCTGATCCTCCTCTCTCTCCTGTTGTTGAGCGTTGCCCTTGGGGGGGTGCAGGACTCCACGGCGCTTGCGGCAGAGACCGCTTCCAAGCAGGCCATTCAGCCCGGTGAGCAGCTGACCTACGATATTTCCTGGCTCTATATCACAGCCGGCACGGCTGTCATGGCTATCAGTGATACCGGTACGGACGGGGATCGGCCCCTGGTGAAATTGCTCACCACGGCACAATCGCGGCCCGCGATCACCAAATTCTTTCCCGTTGATAACCGTGTCGAGTCGATCATGGATCCTGCCACGCTGCTTCCTGTGCAGTTGGTCTTTCGGCGGCGGGAAGGGAAGAAGAAAGAGGATATCGAGTACACTTTTCATCAGAAAAAAGGGACAGTCACTGCTGTCAAAGGCGGAGCGCCCGAAACCTTGGAGATCCCGCCCGGCACCCAGGATGTCATCTCCTGCCTCTATTATGCGCGCAGCGAGTTATCGCTGCAGCCAGGGTCATCTCTGACGATGAACGTATTTCACGATAAAAAGAACCGGAAGGTAGAGGTGCGCGTAGAGGAAATTGAGACTCTCGGCGGCCCCTGGGGGGAAGTTGAAACGGCTCGTGTGTTGGTTATCATGCCGTTCCAAGGACTTTTTCTCAACCAGGGCAACATCCGGGTGTGGTTTACCACTGACGATCGGCGCATTCCGGTTCGCATGAAGGCCAAGATCATCATCGGGTCGATTGTAGCCGACCTCGTCAGCGGGTGGCAGGCCGCTTCACCAGCCCAATAAAGGAAAAGACCTTTCGTTGCCCGCCCTGGTCAAAACAGCTATACTCCTCTCTATCATGGGACAGTTTCCTCTTACTTTAGGCAGATTTATCGCTCTGGAGCAGGCGGATCATCCGGGAGCCACCGGGGAATTTTCAGCTCTTCTTTCCCAGATCGGTCTGGTTGGAAAACTTCTTGCGCAGGATCTCAGACGCGCCGGGCTCACCAATATTCTGGGGACGACCGGTGAGACAAATGTGCAGGGGGAAACAATCAAGAAACTCGATGAGATTGCGAACCAGACCTTCTTGAAGGTCTTTGACCAGAGCGGGCTTGTCTGCGCACTGGCTTCTGAAGAGATGGAAAAGCCGGTTCTGTTTTCGGAGAATTGGCCGGAGGCCAAGTACCTGCTGCTCTTCGATCCTCTGGATGGCTCATCGAACACGGATTGCAATATGCCGCTCGGCGCGATCTTTTCCGTCGTGATGTCTGCATCCGAAGAGCGGATGCCCGCTGAAGATGACCTTATCCGCAAAGGAACGGAGCAGGTGGCAGCCGGCTACCTCCTTTTCGGGTCAAGTACCATGCTGGTCTATACGGTTGGACAGGGAGTCCATGGCTTTACACTGGATCCCGACATCGGTGAGTATCTCCTGTCTCATGAGCAGGTCCATATTCCCGCGCGCGGCAAGGTTTACAGCGTGAACGAAGGCAACTCTCATAAATGGGTAGCTGGCACAAAACAATATGTGGATTACCTGAAAGTCCAAGATAAAGCCACAGGGCGGCCCTATGGTGGACGCTATTCGGGCTGTCTGGTGGCCGACGTACACCGGATTCTCCTCGATGGAGGCATCTATCTCTATCCCGGCGAGTTGAACAAGCCGGAGGGCAAGCTTCGGCTACTCTACGAAGCTAATCCATTGGCGTGGGTCGTGGAGCAGGCAGGAGGAAGAGCCAGCACCGGGACCCTGAGAATTATGGATGTCGAACCAAAGACGCTGCACCAGCGTGTGCCATTGCTGATCGGCAGCGCGGGTGACGTCAGCGACGCAGAGGAATTTATCCAAGGGAGACGGTAGCCGTTAATCGTGAACCGTGAATCGTGAAACGAGGGAAGTGTGGCCGGGTTCTTGACGATTGACGCTTCACGTTTAACGAATAACGGTTCACGAATCACGAATCCAGAGGAGGGGAGGCATGGCTGATCGAGTACAAGAGATCCTGAGTTGGTACAGCAGCGACAATGCGGGAACACAGACGAACATCGCCCGTTTGTTGCGCCATGGAAAGCTGGCGGGGATGGGCAAGCTGGTGATCCTGCCTGTGGACCAGGGGTTTGAGCATGGCCCGGCGCGGAGCTTCGCCCCCAATCCCGGGGGCTACAATCCCCTCTATCATTTTCAGTTGGGGATCGATGCCGGCTGCAACGCCTACGCTGCGCCACTGGGATTTCTGGAGGCAGGGGCGAGTCACTATGCCGGGCAAATCCCGCTCATTCTGAAACTCAACAGCCATGATACGTTGCACGACGAAAAGGATCCGTTGCCTTCCGTGACAGGCAGCGTGAACGATGCGCTGCGATTAGGCTGTGCTGCAGTGGGGTTTACAATCTATCCCGGTTCGTCGCACTGCAACACCATGTACGAGCAATTGAGAGAGATTGCAGAAGAGGCCAAGGACCGCGGGTTGGCAGTTGTCGTGTGGTCGTATCCACGCGGATCGGGGCTCAGTAAGGAAGGGGAGACGGCCATTGATGTCGTGGCCTATGCGTCACAGATTGCAGCCCAGCTCGGCGCCCATATTATTAAAGTCAAACTCCCTACCGCGCATCTTGAGCAGGCTGCGGCGAAGAAGGTGTACGAATCGACAAAGATTCCGATTGCCACATTGGCGGAGCGGGTGAGGCATGTGGTGCAGAGTTCGTTCGATGGGCGCCGGATTGTCATCTTCTCCGGAGGGGCCAAGAGCGAGGACGCGCATGTCTTCGAGGAGGCCCGTGCCATTCGTGACGGAGGGGGATTCGGCTCCATCATTGGGCGAAACTCGTTCCAGCGGCCCAAAGCAGAGGCGTTGAAATTCCTCAATACAATCATGGGGATTTACTCTGGCGAGATCCTCTAATGCGTTGGGACAGGCCATTTGTGTATGATGTGCATAAATCGTGTGGGCGACAAGAGATGAACCGCAGGAATCACCTATGAAACTCGTGCGAACATGGCTGGTGCCATTTACGTTAGTCACTGGGGGAATCGTCATCGGGGTTGTGATCGCATCCAACATGGGTTGGTTGCCGACCGGCAGCGCCGGGCCTGAGCCGATTCCAAACCCGATCATTCGGCCAGTGGCGACCGCCCCACAACCACCGATGGGAGGGGGGGACGGGAAAAATTTCGTTGAGATTGCAAAAATGGTGAAGCCGGCCGTCGTCAACATTGCGGCGACGCGAACGGGAAAATCCGGAGACAGTCCTCATGGCTCACCGTTTGATGACCCGTTTTTTCGCAAGTTTTTCGGCGATGAATTTTTGAAGCGCGATGCCCCTCATCGAGAGCCGAAAGAGCGGGGCCAAGGCTCCGGGGTCATTGTGGAAGCCAATGGTTTGATCATCACCAATAATCACGTCGTGAACAAGGCTGATGAGATCAGGGTCTTTTTGTCGGACAAACGGGAGTTTAAAGGCAAGTTGATCGGCACCGATGCGAAAACCGATATCGCGATCGTGAAAATCGAGGCGACGGGGCTCTCGACTATTCCCTGGGCTGATTCAGACCAACTGGAGGTCGGGGAATATGTGTTGGCCGTAGGAAGCCCGTTCGGGCTCACCCAGACCGTGACGATGGGGATCGTCAGTGCAGTTGGACGAGCCAGTATGGGAATTGCCGAATACGAAGACTTCATTCAAACTGATGCGGCGATCAATCCGGGGAATTCCGGGGGCGCGCTCGTGAATGTGCGGGGCGAATTAGTCGGGATCAATACGGCGATTTTCAGCCAGAGCGGCGGCAGTATGGGAATCGGGTTTGCAGTGCCGAGCAATCTCTCTCGCGCCGTCATGGACCAGTTGGTCAGGACAGGCAAGGTTGTTCGTGGCTGGCTCGGCGTCTCGATCCAAGATTTGACTCCCGAGTTGGCCAGCCAGTTCGGGATTACTGACACGAAGGGTGTACTTGTCAGCGATGTCCTGGCGGATAGTCCTGCGAAGAAGGCAGGGTTTGAGCGGGCTGATGTCATCGTTGAATATGACGGCAAGATCATGGATTCGCCGACGCATCTGAGAAATGCCGTTGCGCAGACTCCGATCGGGAAGAAGGTGTCGGTCAAGCTGATCCGGGACAAGAAGCCCAAAACGATTGAGGTTGCAATTGTGGAGCAGCCGAAGTCCTTGGGCCAGCCAGGCGCAGAGGAGAGCAGGGAATCAGCGGTGCCGACAGGGGTGCTCTCGGATCTCGATGTGCGGGAGATAAACGAAGAACTGGCTGCCCGATATGGGTTGAAGGGCATCGAACGTGGCGTGGTGGTGGTCAAGATCAAGCCGGGAAGCAATGCGGAGGAGATGGGTGTACGTGAAGGCGACATTATTCTCGAAGTCAATCGCAAAGCAGTCACGTCACTCAAGTCCTATGAACAAGCAGCTTCTGTCTTAGCCAAGGACCATCCGGTCCTCCTGCTGCTCAAGCGGAAAGGCCAAACGATCTATCTCACGCTGCGGCCCTAGTCGCTCGTTGTTCGTGAAGCATGAAGCGCAAGAAACTGATTGTCTCTCGTGTTTGTTTTGTTGTTTGGTTGATTTGGTTCATCGGGTTTATCCGGGTTAGTCTTGGTTCGACCAAATAAACAAGACAAACCAAATGAACGAGCCCACCGAAACGACGAGATGAACCAAATCAACCAAACAGACAAAACAAACCAGACAAACCGTCGGGGTTCTCTGGTAGTCGCGCTTGTGCCAGCCGCAGGCCGAGGGCTTCGAATGGGAGGCCCTGTTCCGAAACAATTCCTTTCGATCGGTGGTCAGCCGCTCATCGTGCAATCCTTGCGGGTGTTGCAGGCGGCTTCCGTGATCGACCAGATCATTCTGGCTGTGCCATCTGCCGACATCGCATATTGCGAGAATGAGATCGTGGCGCTGCATCGATTCACCAAAGTGACGAAGGTAGTCGCGGGTGGTGTGGAGAGACAGGATTCCGTGCGGAACGCGCTCGCACAGGTTCCCTCTGACACGGATATCGTGCTTATTCACGACGCGGTACGTCCATTTCTGACCCAACGGATGATCGATGAGGTTGTGGCTCGGGCAAGGAAAGAGGGAGCGGCGATTGTCGCACTTCCGATGCGTGATACCGTGAAGCATGTGCGGATCGACGGGATGATCGAACGGACGGTCGATCGCACGCCCTTGTGGCTTGCCCAGACTCCGCAGGCCTTTCGACGGGACTGGATCGAGTCTGCTCACAGCAAAGGGCACTCAGAAGGGGTGCGCGCGACCGACGACGCGTTCCTAGTGGAATGGCTGGGGCATTCGGTCTCGGTGGTCGAGGGAAGCGGAGAGAATATCAAAGTGACGAGGCCGGAAGACATGGTAATCGGGGAAGCGATTCTGGCAGAACGATTGAAGAGACGCGAGATGAGCGAGACTGGCGAGAAACGTGCGAGAAGCAGGACGAGCAAGTCTCGCTTGTCGCGCCAGTCCCGCCCGTCTCGCTGACGGACACGTGACGATTCACGAAAGGAAAATGCATGCGCATCGGTTGCGGCTATGACCTTCATCCTTTGGGACAGGGGCGAAAGCTGATTCTTGGCGGGGTCGAGGTGCCGCACAGCAAAGGCTTGTTGGGGCATTCCGATTCCGATGCCTTGGTGCATGCCCTTTGTGACGCCCTGCTTGGCGCAATGGGTGAAGGAGATCTGGGCCGGCACTATCCCAGTTCGGATCAGCGGTTTAAAGATATTTCGAGTTTGAAGCTGTTAGAGGATGTGGTCGGGAAGATGCGAGGGAAGGGTTATCGCATCGTGAACGTCGACACAGTCGTTATCGCTCAGGCCCCACGGCTCAGTTCTTACTTGGCAGCCATGCAGAAACAAATGGCGCAGGTGCTCGGGGTCGATGCCGATCTTGTTAATGTGAAGGTGAAGAGCGGGGAGGGGATCGGCATGATCGGTCGTGAAGAAGGGATTGCCGCACAGGCAGTTTGTTTGATCGAACGATGCACAAGCTGATCATGTTCCGTTTCTACCCCGGGGACAGGCTCCACCGTCCGCGGTGGCGCCTGTCCCCAGCTCCCGTGCTGCTTGTTTCTTTAGTTTGTTTGGTTTCTTTGGTACTTCAAACAAAACAAACCAAATGAACCAAACAAACCAGATGAACTTACCTCGCTCGCATTAGCTTGACAGGCAGGTGCTCATAAACGCCCTGCGTTCGTCGCCCTTGAGGCCCTTTGCGCCTGCTTCTTTATTGCAGGTTTTCATCTTGTTCTGCTGAGTCCCACCCGCCTTCACCGCCTTCGCCTGCTTTGCGGACATGCATTCGTGCATGAATGCCTTTCGCTCTTCTCCTTTTCCTTCACTCAATCCTTTCTCGTTCGCATGGGCGTTGCAGGCAGCAATTTTGTTTTGCTGACCTGGTTCCGCGATGGCAAACGGCGCAACGCATAGCCCGGACACAAAGAGGGATACCACCACGATGCCGGTTGTCTGTGTCATATGGGTCTCCTTTCGTGAATGTGAGAGTGGAGGGGGCGCACACAAGATAGCATGCCTATGCATAGCTGTCTCTAACTATTTTGGTATCCTCCATTAAATGGTTGCAATACTATTGGGGAGATTCCTGGAATCGAGATACGCTATGCCCGGCAGAGCCAAGCGAGAATGGCAGGGCGGGTAGATCTGGTCTATCTGGTCTCTCCGGTCTATCTAGTCGAAGATGTCTATTCTGTCTTTCTGGTCAACCGACCACGACAAGATTCATCAGACAGACCGAATAGACCAGACAGACCAGCGGACTTCTACTCGTAGTCTACGCGCATCAGGAAAAGACCATGAGCAGGAGCGGTCAGGCCCGCTGCAGACCGATCCCTGGCTCGAAGGACCTCTGTAAGGCTGGCGGGAGTTCGCCTGCCTAGCCCGACTTCGACCACCGTCCCAACGATTGCACGGACCATATGTTTCAGAAACCGGTCGGCGTAGGCCTCAATGAGGATCTGGTCGTCATGGCGGATGACGGTCAGTCGTTGCAGATGGCAGATGGGATTGTTGTTGTCTGTGAGGGCTCCTTCGAAGGATGAAAAGTCCTGCGATCCAATCAGCGACGTTGCCGCTTCTTGCATGGCAGCCTCGTCCAGCGGCCTATAGATATGCCATACGAATGCGCGATCGACAGTAGGGCGGGTTGGACGATGAAGGATTCGATAGCGGTAGAGTTTGCCGCGTGCATCATGCTGGGCATGAAAGCCTGGGTCGACGAGGGTCGTGGAACAAACGGCAATGTCTTTCGGCAGCACTGCGTTGAGCGCCCGCATCCAACTGGACGCGGGCCAATCACGCTCAGTGCGAAAGCTCGCCACCTGCCCGAGTGCATGCACACCTGCATCCGTGCGGCCTGCGCCGATAACGGACGTCACACTCTGGCTGACCTGTTGTATGGCCTGTTCAATGGCCTCTTGGATCGTAGGATGATCGGGTTGGCGCTGCCAGCCTGAGTAACGGGTCCCGTCGTATTCCAAGACTAGTTTGACTGTAGGCATCGAAGGGGGGAATAAAACAGTCGGGACGTCATCGCGTAACAAATTTCGAAGAGGCGAGGAAGGTGTTGATCCCTTCCATAAGCCCTTCTGCCACGTGCGTCGTGAAGAGGCCTGTTCGTAGCAGGTCTTCTTCAGCAGAGTTCGAGATATACGCGATCTCAGCCAGGATGCTGGGCATACTGGTGAAGCGGAGCACATAGAAGGGCGCGGTTTTCACCCCATGATCCACCAGGGCGTAATGGCCGTTCAGATTACTGACGATGGCTTCTTTGGCGGTCCAGGCCAGTTCTAGGGATTCCTCGATCTTCTTCGCCGTCAAAAGATCGGCAACGAGATATTCCCATCCCACACCGGTGCTGTTGAGCGGGGTCCCGTTTTCACGAGCTGCTACTTCCAGCGCCCGTTGATCCTTTGCCTGCCCAAAGTGGTAGATTTCGATTCCCTTTATGGAGCGCTGCGGGTGGGAATTCACATGGATCGAGACAAAGAGATCTGCTTCCTGCCCATTGGCAAACTTTGTCCGGTCTTCCAGCTCTACGAACTGATCTTCTTCGCGTGTCATGAGAACACGGACTCCAGGCTGTTTGCTCAAAAGGCTGCGCAGTTTCAATGCGACCTTCAGGGTAATATCTTTTTCCTCCGTCCCGCGCTGCCCACGTGCTCCGGGATCGCGCCCGCCATGTCCAGGATCGATCACGATGGTCTTAATCAGTTTGGCTCGCGGCTGAGTTGGTTGTGGGGGAGTCGGGAGTGGAATTCCTCGGTCGGTTGGTGCTTCACCCAGTGGAGCTGTCAGAGGCTCACTGGCCGGTACCACATCGATGACCAGCCGATGCGGATTTGCAAGAGAGAGTAACTTATAGCTTTGAAAAGATCCGGTCGGGAGAGACACCTCAACCGATCGTTCAGAGTTCTGCGTGATGATGAAGTGGCTAGAAACTTTACCGGCGGCAAGTTTTGCCCTGACGGATTGGCTCAAGGTGGTATTGGGAATTTCGATGGTTATTCCTTCGGCCTGGAGTTGGGGCTGTCTGTTGGGACGGGCTTTTGAGTCAAGATCGAGTACGAGCCTTGACCACCCCGGTGCACTGGCCGTCCGGACATTCTGGATTGTGGTCAGGCCAAGCCCGGTGGGAGACAGGCGCACAGGAGAGGTATGGGACCGCTTAGGTTTTGTAAGAGGCTCTTGAGGTGCTGTACTCGTTGCTGCATAGGCCTTGCCGCTGTGAAATGGGTCGAGGGCATGCCCATGGAGGTCGAACAGTCCGACCAAGAGGGCGAGGGTAAGGATGTGCCACAGGGCTGATCGCATGGGTCAGTACCGACTGTGATGGGATATGGAGTTTTTCTCAAATGCCAGTGCCGTTGTCAAGAGGATTGGCCATACTGGTTGGCGTAGGTGCTCTGGTTTGTTTGGTTTGTTTTGTTTATTTGGTCGAACGAAACTAACCAAATGAACCCAACAAACCAGAGCAACCAGTTTCGCGAGTCTCGCCCCGCTCGCTTGTCGCGCGCCGATTGACAGTGAACGGTGTGAGCGGTAGTTTATCTAGCATGGCACTTCATCTGATCGTTGATGGC
Source organism: Nitrospirota bacterium (assembly GCA_016219645.1). Taxonomy (NCBI): domain Bacteria; kingdom Pseudomonadati; phylum Nitrospirota; species Nitrospirota bacterium. The sequence goes on along the minus strand of JACRLR010000007.1, from coordinate 41,923 downwards.
TACAATCTCTTGGCTCAGACAAGCCGGATAGGTGGAGGACCGAGCCGGCATTCCGAAATGGCGCGCGAATCGTTGTTGCGAGATCTGGCCAGCTATCGTCAACGTAAATCCCATCCGATTACGGTGGTCTTTGACGGGTGGCAACAGGGGTGGGGTACGGAACAGCGGGAGCATCGGCTCGGTCTTCAGATCATCTTCTCTCGACGGGGAGAAAAGGCCGATCAAGTGATACAACGTATGGTTGCCGAATTCGGATCCGCCTGCGCCGTGGTGAGCTCAGACCATGAGATCATCGATTGTGCGAACGCGCGAGGGGCCTTTGTCATGAAGGCTCAAGAGTTTGCAGGGAAGCTTCGCGAGATGCCGGTGCCAGCCGGTCTGGCGCTGCACAAAGAACTGGACAGGGGGGAAGATCTCCGCCCGAAGCGAGGCACTGAAAAACGCGGGAATCCACGGAAATTGCCCAAAGCCATGCGGCAGCGGAGCCGTCAGCTTAAGCGATTTTGAACAGGCGTTTCGCGTTCTGGGTCGTGATGAACTCAATCCGGTCGACCGACATGCCTGGTGTATCGGTGTGAAGCTCGGCGAGCTTTTGTGCAACGAAAGATACGAAGGCCGGCTCGTTCCGTTTCCCGCGATGGGGGGCCGGCGTCAGATAGGGGCAGTCGGTTTCGATCAGTAATCGATCCAGTGGAACAGTCTTCGCAATGTCGCGCAGCATCGTCGCATTTTGAAAGGTGACTATCCCCGAAAACGAGAGATAGAACCCCAGATCCAGCGCATCCTTCGCCAGCCAGGCATCCCCGGAAAAGCAGTGGAACACCCCGCCGATTTCTGACGCATTCTCCTCTTTCAAGATCGCTATCGTATCCTCTTGAGCTTCCCGCGTGTGAATGATCACCGGAAGCGTCAGCTCGCGTGCGAGCTGGACTTGTTCGCGGAATCGCTCGCGCTGTTCTTTCGGTGACGAATGGTTGTAATGGTAGTCAAGGCCGATCTCGCCGTACGCGACGACCTTCTTGTTCTTGGCCAACAAGCGGAATTCGTCGTACCAGCCGTCGGCGATATGTTTCACTTCATGTGGATGGACGCCGATGGAGGCATAGATCGGCGGATGTTGTTCCGCCAGTGCGACTGCCGCCTGACTGGTCGCCAGATCGCAGCCGATGGTGACGAAGGTGTCCACACCGGCTTCGCGGGCACGGGCAATCATCGCCTCGCGATCATCATTGTAGCGGGCATCGTCCAGATGGGTGTGGGTGTCGAAAAGCATGCTGGTTATTTAGTTTGTTTGGTCTGTTTGGTTTATCTGGTTAGTCTGATTCAACCAAATAAACGAAACAAACTAGAGAAACCATACAACCAGTTAGGCGGGTTTGGCCACAATCATTTCGGCAAGTTCGGAAAGCAGAGATTCGGTTTCTTTCCAGCCAAGGCAGGCATCAGTGATGGAAACCCCATGGGCGAGAGGCAGGCCCTGTTTCCAGGTCTGCTTGCCGGGATTTAGATTGCTTTCGAGCATAAGCCCCATGATGGATCGGCGGCCCTCTCGGAATTGGCGGAGAACGTCGTGCGCGACCATCGTCTGTCGCCGATAGTCTTTACCGGAATTGTCGTGCGAACAGTCGATCATGATGGGGCGAGCAATGCCTTCGCTTGAGACAACGGACTCTGCGCGGGCTACGTGTTCGGCTTCGTAGTTGGTTTTGCCGCCGCCGCCGCGCAGAACGATGTGTCGATCAGGGTTGCCGGTGGTCTTGATGATGGAGGTGAGTCCGTCGGCGTTGATGCCCAGAAAATGATGGGGCTGTTTTGCGGCGACCATCGCATTCCAGGCCACTTCAAGATTACCCTCCGTGCCGTTCTTGAAGCCGACAGGCATCGACAGCCCGCTGGCCATTTCACGGTGCGGCTGGCTTTCGGTGGTGCGGGCGCCGATGGCTACCCAACTCCAGAGATCGGCGATGTATTGGGGTGACACAGGGTCCAAGGCTTCAGCTGCACAGGGAAGTCCGCGTTTGTTGATGTTGAGGAGGATTGTTCTGGCCAGTTCCATGCCGGTGGCGATGTCGCAGGTGCCGTCTAAATGCGGGTCGTTGATGAGCCCCTTCCACCCGACTGTGGTACGGGGCTTTTCAAAGTAGGTCCGCATGACGATCAGTAACCGATCGGATAAGGCATCGGCGAGCGGTTTCAATTGGTCGGCATATTCGTAGGCGGCTTCAGGATCGTGGATCGAACAGGGACCGACGATTACGAGCAGGCGTTCACGGTCTTGGCCGTGCAGAATCCGGCGAACAGCCTCCCTGGTTTCAACGACTAGTCCTGCCGCCTGGTCTGTAATCGGCAATTTGGACTTGATTGTCCGCGGCGATGGCAGCGGTTTGATTTCAAGGACATGCTGGTTATCGAGTGGTCTTGGCATGGTTAAGTCTTCTCACCCGGGAGTCGCCTGTATTATTCTCTGAAATGAACGGGGGCGATGGGTAAAGCGATAAAAATATAGCCTATATGACAGGAAATATCCACTGGTGGGGATACCTAATGCCTGGAGCTGCTCAGATTAGCAGGTTGATTCCTCTGTTTGACAGCCGAGAATGCCTATGTTATTTAGCTCGCCCACAATGACCCTACGTGCTTCCATACGACGTCTGCCCGGCTTTCTGCGTGGTACCATGGCGATCGGCCTGGTCCTCCTCTTGCTCGCGATTGCCCCATTCGCCGTGGCGCAGGATGTTCATCACGAGCTGGCGGCGGCTGACCACGACGGGCACGAACATTCCGATACCGACCTCTGCCAGTGGGTGCAGCATCACACGGCCGGGGCTCTGGATGATGGCGCTCCTCTCTTCACGGCACAAGACCTCGTTACCGTACTGGGACTTCCAGCGGACTCCGTTCTCCTATCTGTCGAACTCTCCACACCTGGTCCTTCCCGCGCCCCTCCGCTCAGCTAAACACGTCATTCCGATTCACGCTACCCCGCAGTTGTCGACTGGCTGTTGCTCGGGGGGCGTCGTCTTTGACCTTCCACATGATAGCTGGGGGATTATATGCAAACTATTACACGGTACCGGTGCATCGTTTGTATGATGTGTCTCTGTACCTGTCTCTGTCTTGTTAGTCGAGGCCGTGCTGTTGCGGCTGAACCAAACCTCATTACCGGATTGGTTCAGAGTCAGGATCTGCGTCGAGTGGGGCAAGTTGTCATCGAGGTAAAGGATCAAGAAGGAACGCTGGTGGCGACCGGAGTTTCGAACGATGCCGGCGAATTCAGAATCCCTGTTCCCGCCGATGGCACCTATTCTGTCAGCGCGGTGCAAGATGCGTATCGGAGCGAATATATTGTGCTGAAAATCGAAGGCGAAGCGCCCCACCCCATCACCTTGACCCTATCCAACACCAAAGAAATTGCGCTTGAAGTGCGTTCGCCTCTTGCGCCGATTCAATATAAGGCATCGAGCGAGACCTATTCGGTGAGTCGAAAGGATATTGAAGCGCTTCCCAGGGGCAATAACGTCGAAGTGTCCGACGTCCTGCTGACGGTGCCAAGCGTGGCCTATGGAGCCCTCAAGCAGACGCACATCCGGCAAGATCATGCTGGTCAGCAGTATCGAATCGACGGCATTCCCATTCCCGACACGGTCAGCGGCGCGTTTGCTGATATTGTTCCCCCGCGGGCCTGGGAACGAGCGGACATCATTCTGGGTGGAATGGAAGCGCAGTATGGCAATAAGGCGACGATGATCTTGGACATCACGAGCAAGAGCGGGACGAAACCGGGATTCGGGTCCGCACAACTCTTTGGCGGATCATTTCAAACAGTGAATCCGTCGTTTGAGTATGGAGGCACCGTTGGCGAAAAGGTACGCTACTATGGGTTGAATAGCTTCATCACAACGAGCCGTGGTCTGGAGCCGCCGACGTCGGGCTACACGAACAATCATAATCAGAGTGAGAAGAATAATACCTATCTGCGCGGTGATTACCAGCACGACAATCGCAATAACTTCAGCTGGGTTTTTCTCAATGCCGTAGCGAAGTATCAAATCCCGACTATCCCCAATCTCAGTGCGAATGCAGACGTCCTGACGCTGCTTCAGGGGCAGACCTCCGGCTTTACTCCGGGAGCCTCCCAGAACGTCGACCAATTTCAAAGGGAGAGTAATCAATACTCTCAATTGGTGTGGCGGCATGATCACAATGCCGAGAATTTCTCGAGCCTGGGACTCTATTTCCGGAGAGGCGAAGCGAATTTTCATACTCCGAGCTTCGACGCGTTGGCCTATAGCGACGATGTCAACAGCGCTCAAACGGCCAACCAGCGGCGAACGGCATATTCGGGAGGAGGCCGATTCGACCATACCTGGGTCCTCAACAACCAGCATCTCGTGAAAACCGGATTCCAGATCGACTACACGAGCGCGAGCAACCAGGCGCAGGTCTTCGCGTTTGACACCAGCGGCGGGGCCCCGGCCGGGCCGGTTCTCTCGCTGCAGAGCTCTAACCGGAATATCCAATGGCGAGAGGAGTTCTGGATACAGGATCAGTGGACCCCTCACGATCAGTGGACGTTCAACCTGGGTGTGCGAGGCGATATCATTCAAGGGTTCTACAATGAAGGGCAAGTGAGTCCCCGTGTCGGAGCCACGTACAAGCACAATCAATCCAACGTGTTCCATGCCTACTATGGCCGGCTGTTCACTCCCCCGAATGTCGAGCAGATAGCATTTACAAATCTCAATACCCGAAACACCACGGCTGCGCCGGACGACCCGACCGGCTTCAGACCTCGGGCGGAGCGTTCGCACTACTTTGAGGTAGGGAGCTACCACGCAGTCAGCCGGTACGCCACGTTGCAGCTGACGGGCTACTACAAGCTCGATCACTATATGTCGGACGCCGGCCAGTTCGGCAGCACCCCCATGCTGAATTACTTTGCGTTCCAAAACGGGTGGAAACGGGGTATCGACGCAGCATTGAAGGTGCAATTCAACGATAAATTGATAGGGCGCGGCAATGTCGGCTGGGGGCAATGCAAGGGGTACGGGCTGCAGTCGGGGCAATATCTCCTCGACAACAAGGAAATCTCCGACATCAATTCAAAGGGCGGGGTCTTTTGCGACCACTCGCAGCTCGTGACGAGTTCGGCTGTGGTGACGTATCGGCTTCTGGAACGAACGCATGTCACAGGTCAGATGTTGTATGGATATGGCTTGCGCACGTCAGTCGACGACGATGCAAAAACGAATTCTACTCATATGCCTTCCTATACCGTTTACAATGCATCGCTTACGCATGTGATCCCGTTACCCTGGCACGATCAAAAGCTGCTGCTGGGCTTCGACATCATCAATCTGCTAGACCAGCAGTACTTCTATAACAGCAGTGAAGGAAGCATCGGTCTGGGGATTGCGCATGCGGGGGCGCCGAGGTCGTATTTTTTCCGTGCTCAGTGGTTCTTCTAGCAGGATGCTGAAAAAGTCCGCCAGCGTCGTTCTCGCTTCGCTCAGAGGCTCAACGTACCGAAGCGTACGCCTCGCCTCTTCGCTCGCTGCGGCCTTGCTGGACGGCCATTTTGAGCATCCTGCGATTATTTTGCTACCAGCGCTATACATACGATTCCATTTACGCTTTATGTATAACCGAGTTTTTCCGCAGCCTGCTAGCCTGATGCTGAAACGGGCCATCAACTGCGTTCTCGGCTCGCACAAATCCTCAACGTACCCCAAGGGTACGCCTGCGGCCTTGTTGACTGGCCCGTTTGAGCATCCGGTGATTGATAGGATAGGATGCACAAGCCATGAGATCATTTTTCACGATATTTCTTACGGTAGTTTTGTCTTGGCCGGCCGTCGTGTATGCGGTGGTCGGCGATGAGGCCACGCATGAGGATGACCATCAGGAAGATGTGCTGGAGTTGCCTGAGGTCCATGTCCATGGCCTGCCGCTCAACAAGGATCAACAGCTAGGACCCGTTCCCAAAGCCACGCCCTGGCCGGCCATTCCTCCAGGATTGGACGGCAAAGAACTCGACGATTGGATGAAAGTGCGCATGTTGGTTTCCAAGCACGCGACAGTGACCGTGGTGGTGTTGGAGCCAGCCAAGCATCGGGAGCTCACCATTGCCGGGATGGCCGCCTTGAATCGTTGGACTTTCGATCCCCAAATGAAAGGCGACGAGCCGGTGGATGGGGAACTCACGGTGCGCATTCACTACCGCACGCATTGATCGCATAAGAGCCAATGGCGTATGGCTGATGGCACAGACGACCAAATATACTAATCAAACCAGATAGACCAGACAGACCAGATAGACCGTTTCAAGCTTGACGGTTGACGGGTGAGGCTTTATCGTCAGCCGTATGAGTGTGGACGAATCTCTTTTCCGTGCTATCAACAGCCTTACCGGACAGTTCGATACGCTCGATTGGCTTGCACTCACCCTCTCCAACTCAAGTCTTCTCTGGGCACCGGGAATTCTGCTCACTGGATATTGGTTATGGCTCTCCTGGCGGGAGGCCCTGCTTGGGGCGCCTCTTCTTGCTGCTTCTATCGGATTGCTCGATTTCCTGGGGGCTCGGGTCAAAGATCTCGTTGCTCGGCCACGTCCTTGTATGGCATTTCCGGACATCCATCAGATCGAGGCCTGCGGTAAGACCTTCGGATTTCCATCGAATCACGCGATTAACACCGCGACGGCAGCAGCCTTTTTCCACGTTCTGTACCCGCGTTCAGGTTGGATAAGTTGGCCGCTGGTCGGGCTGATCGGTCTCGCGCGCGTCTACATAGGCGCCCACTATGTGACGGACGTGCTGGGAGGCTGGGTGCTCGGCGGATTGTTCGGAGCCGGTGTTGCGTGGTTCCTTCTGCGTTATTTTCGCGTGCGCAGGTCACGCGAGAATCCTGCTATTTAGCCGTACACGTAGGGTTTTCAAGACAGGCTATAAGTTCTGCTTGGCAGCGCTCCTGGTCGTAGCCTCGTCCGATCAACACGATCGCGTGGCTTGGTTCGTCGAGCAACGTGATGGGCGTGATGGTGGCATCGCCTGGCGGCGCGTATTGAAATTCTTGGAGCTCTGGTCCTTTGGCGAAGCGGAAAAAGCCTTTCGCCCGTTCAAGTTCTGGGGGCAGTGTCTTCAACCAGCCGAGGAATCGTTCGAAATTCAACGGGCCTGGAAGGCGAATGGTCGTGGCGATGGGATGGTACGATGCCCGTGCGTTCGTAGCGGATGATTTCGGTACTCCGAACTCCACATTCACCGGAGGTGCCGTCGATATGCGGGTGATTGGTTTGAGTAGATCGGGGGGATCGACCCTGGCGTGGCTCGTCTCCCAGACCCTTGCGTAGGGGTTCTGTGAGATGATCGAGTTCTTGAATCCCTCCCAATGTCCAGGAACATAGAGGTCTCGCTTATTCAGAATGAGTTCGTCTGCGCATCGAATCGCTTGGTTGGTCACGACCCCCCCCATGCTCTCCCGGTCTGTCGGGATCGGATGGAGGAGAGCAATGACCTTTTCCAGGTGCGTGAGCCGCGCCGTGTAGAGGTCCGTCACGCCGTCGATGACTTCTGCCGGATTCGCCATGCCGGAGCACTCCAGTATAATGACATCAGACTCATAGTCTCTCACCAGTTGCGCGATCCCCCAGGACAGGTCTTCCTTCGTGTCGCAACAGACGCATCCGCCCGCGAGGTTCATCACTTGCTCGGCGATCGTGCCGGCGCGGGGCCCATCGATGCTCACCTCACCGGCTTCGTTCATCAACACGCCGGTTTTTTTGCCCTGGCTCTTCCAATATTCGAGCAGGCGCATGAGGAGCGTGGTCTTGCCCGCGCCAAGAGCACCGCAGAGAACATAAAAAGGGATCGAAGTCGTGGTCATCGTCTTATCCTGAATCGTCGATCCTACTCAAGCGAGACGGGCGAGACCCGGGTGGTTTCTCTTGTTTATTGGTCTGTTTGGTTTGTTTCGTTGAACTAGACCAACCAAATGAACAAAACAAACCAGATCAACCTCCCCCTGTCCCACGTTTTCAGTGGTGCGCATGAACAAGCGCCTCATCCTTGTGCTGCTTGGCCAACGTCGTGAGATCGCAGTGGATCTCCTCTTGGTGACAACAGTGGGTCCCCATCTGAATGGTCATATGTCTGATTCCGAATTCTGTGATGACTCGGGCGCGGATAGCATGGAGCAAATCATTGGTGATCGCCGAATCGTCTCCCTCGACCAGTATATGACAGGTCATCATAATCAAGCGAGGTTCGACTGCCCAGATATGGAGGTCATGGACATTTCTCACGCCGGGGATTGCCTCGATGGTTGCAGCTACGTGTGAGGCGCTGATCTTCGAGGGGGTTGATTCCAACAAGACGTCCAGCGATTCCTTGAACAGGGGCCAGGCCCCTCTGGCAATGGCGATGACGACCAGCATGCTGATCAGCGGATCGAGCAGGGTCCAGCCGGTGAATACAATGGCTCCGCCGCTGATCACGACACCCAGCGAGACCCAGGCGTCGCCCAACATGTGCCAAAAGGCGCTGCGGATGTTAAGGTCGTCTTTAGCCCCCTGCTTCAAGAGGAGTGCAATCCCTAAATTGGCGGCGAAACTCAGGGCCGCGATCGCCATAATCCAACTCCCGTCTACCGGAACGGGTTGCAGGAAACGTTTGATCCCGACGATGGTAATGCCAAAAGCCATCAAGAGCAGAATGAAGGAGTTGAGAAACGCCGCGACAATACCGGCTCGATGGTAACCGAATGTACGGGTTTCACTCGCAGGTCTTGCAGTCAGGACGTGCGCGTAGAGTGCGAGGAATAACGCTCCCTGGTCGACAAGGTTATGGCCGGCATCGCTCATGAGTCCCATGCTATCGAGCAGCCAACCACCAATGAACTCCGCGACGATGATGACCGCGTTCAGCGCCAAGGCAAGAGACAGTCGGGAGCGGAGATGTTCATACGAGGCATAGGTAGTCATATTCTATAGTGTCGCACGGGGTTCGTATCACGGCAAGTGTTGGAACAATGTGTGGTTATCCTGGCAAAACTTCTCATCCAGTGGGAGTTCCTCATCTGGAAGGATGGAGGTGAGAGTAAGGAGCCGTTTCGTGGCTCATGCGAAGCATGAAACAGCGGAGACCACGGCCATCAGGCCGTGGTTCTTTATTCTTTCGGTACGAATTCCAGAAAATATTGTCTCGGCAGGAAGCTGTGCTCATGCTCAAGCCTGTAGCCTGCGTCGGCCATTTCCTGGATAACGCGGTCCCGCGAGACGAGATGGTGTTTGGGGAATCCAAGCTCTCCGGATCGTTCGTCAGGGTAGAAGTCGATGATGGCGATGCGAGCTCCCTGCTTGAGAGACGACCGGAGGTCGCGGAAGTAGGTCGATCGTTTCTCAAGATGATGGACGGTGTTGCAGACGAAGAGGAGATCGATTGATTCGAATGGCAGCTTTGGACTATCAGGTCGAGCCAGGATGAACTCGGCCGTAAAAGCCGTATGCATGTGGATGACGCTCTCTTTCGTATAGGCCAGCATCTCCGGTTCGACGTCGATGGCATAGATGATCCCTGTCTCGGTGATGGCTTCGATGAAACGGCGTGTGAAGTATCCGGAACCGGAGCCAAGGTCGGCGACCGCCATTCCAGGTTTTACTTTGAGCGCCTCAATCACCTGGGAGGGTTTCTGGTAACGGTCCCGTTCTGTACTGTCGAGCTGTTCCAGATACTGTGTGATATCGTCCGGGCGACGATGTTGATGCTGATCTTGGGCGATCAGGGGTTCAGCGATGAAAAAGCAGAGGAGGATTAACAGTCGAAGTATTTTCACGGTGTTCGCTTTTGCCGCGGTAGTCGCTCGCTGAGCACGGGAAATTTTCCTTGGCTGACGCCGATGTTTCCGCTCGCCGGATCCGCTGCCACAACCCGCAGGGTGATGCCGTCCGGGGCGTCTTTGGACGGCGGCACAAAGAAGGGCGCTTCAAAGCCAGCGTCGTCGCCGGTGTAGAACATTTGCAACCGCTCGACGATGCGGTCGCCGATCAGTACCTCGCCATAGATGTGGACTTTCCTGGAGTCCCAATCCCCATGGGGCCTGACTCGTGCGCCGGACAGGGTTCTGATCGAGGCGCGGAGCATCACATCGTCTTTAGCGATCAGCTGATCGCCTGGCGTGGGGTGCTCGATGCGTACGATGTATCCATACAGGGTGAGCACAATGCCGTCCTGGGTCATGTCTTCGCCTGGAATGAGCCAGGTACGTTTGGTCACACGCTGGGCTGACGCCGGGTAGGACAGTGGGCCTTCTGCCATAATGTCCACGAGAATCGGGTGGGTCAAGTCCAGTGTAGTGGTGAAGGAAGCAGAGGCGCGCGAACTATAGAGAGGCTCCCCCATCATACGGGGTGTGCGCATGATCTGATTCTGATCTCCCGCTTCACCCTGTTGCAGGCCGGAGACGAGAATCCGCCCGCTAGTGACGTCCGTAATGGTGACTCGAGCTCCGCCCACGTCCTTTCCCAGTACCATCGATCCATGGGATACGACTCGAACAATAATCGTCGTCACCTTTGGCTCATTCAGGTGTTGGTCGGAGAGTGGGGATTGTTCAGCCGAGGTGGCGAGACAGGGCAGGAAAATCAGAAGAATCCATAGAGGAAGAATACGACGGAGCCCGATACTCGCGTGGTTCATTTCACTTTGGTGCCGGGATCGACTTCTTCCAGGATTGTCGCGAGGCCGTGAACTTCGCTATCGCCTGCAGCCAGGACCATCCCTTGCGATTCGATGCCCATCAGTTTGGCTGGTTTGAGGTTAGCGACCACAATGATTGTTTTGCCGACCAGCGCCTCTGGCTCGTATTTCTTGCCGATGCCGGCAACGATCTGCCGCTGCTCCCTGCCGATAGAGACTTGCAACTTGAGCAACTTTTCCGACTTCGGGACCCGCTCTGCGCTCAAGACCTTCGCGGTCTTGAGCTGAATCTTCATGAACTCGTCGATGGTGATCTGCGCTGGAGAAGGGGCTAGGGGTGCGGGGCTAGGGGCACTAGGGAGTGGAGTCTGTGCGGCGGAGGTCGGCTGAGGGGGCACTGATGATTCATTCACGATCTTTGCTCCTGGTGGTTTTGATTCGATGCGGGGGAAAAGGCCACTGCCCTTTCGGATCTTTGTTCCGCCTTGTAGTTCGCCCCACTTGATCTCTTGGCTTAAGAGCGGAGAACTAAAATTGACAACAACTCCTAATTGCTCAGCGATGTTTTCCGCAGTTCTCGGCATGAAAGGGTAGATGTAAAGGCTCAAAATGCGCAGGCATTCTGCTGCCGTATACAGGACAGCATTAAGTTCTTCGCGTTTGCCCGGATCCTTTGCGAGTTTCCAGGGTTCATGCTCATCAATAAATATATCTACGTCTGTAGCTCGGCTTGTGATGTGAAGGAGTAGATTATTGAATTCAAGATTCTCGAAGAACCCATCAAGAGACTTTCCCAAAATAAGAAGCTGTTCCTTTGCGTGAAGGAGGAGGCGGTATTTGGGGTTTTCTCTCTCAAGGTAGTCCTCGGGTACATCAGGGATAGTGCCTTCACAATTGCGATCGATCATGGTCAACGTACGGCTAAGTAGGTTGCCGATACCGTTGGCCAAGTCACTGTTTGCCCGTCTAGCCATCGCGTGTTCTGAAAAATCTCCGTCCTGTCCGAAGGGCACTTCACGTAAGAGGAAATAGCGGAAGGCATCGACGCCGAAGGTCTCGATCATTTTGTTGGGATCGACGACATTGCCGCGGCTCTTCGACATCTTCTCCCCATCCACGGTCCACCACCCGTGCGCGAAGATAGTTTCAGGCAGCGGGAGGTTCAGCGCCATGAGCATCGTAGACCAATAGACCGCATGGGTGGTGAGAATATCCTTGCCGACCAGATGCACATTTGTGGGCCAGAAGCGGTCAAGACCCGGCTTGTATTCGAGGGCCGAAATATAATTCACCAGCGCGTCGAACCAGACATAGGTGACGCAGTCCTTATCGAAGGGCAGTTCGATGCCCCAGGAGAGACGGGATGTTGGACGCGAAATGGACAGATCGCCGAGTTTCTGTGTGGTCAAGAAACCCAAGGCCTCATTACGGCGTGATTCGGGACGAATGAAGCCGGGATGCTGTGTGATGTATTGGATCAGGCGTTCTTGATACTGCCCCATCCTAAAAAAGTAGTTATGCTCACTGATTCGTTCAACCGGCCGTTTGCAGTCCGGGCAGAGGCCGTTCTCTACATCTTTTTCGGTCCAGAATCGCTCGTCGAATGTGCAGTACCATCCAGTATATTCTGCCTTGTAAATCAGCTGGTTGTCATAAAGTTTCTGAAGGTATCGTTGAACAGCATTCTTGTGCAGTAGATCGGTTGTCCTGATGAACGCATCATTGGAAATGTTCAGCCGTTTCCAGAGGGTCTGGAATTGAGGCGCCAGTTTATCACAATGGGCTTGTGGGTCGATGCCGGCTTTGGCCGCAGCCTGCTGAACCTTTTGGCCGTGCTCGTCAAGCCCGGTGAGGAAAAAAACCTCTCGTCCCCGGAGACGCCAATAACGGGCGAGGACGTCGGCAGCCACGGTGGTATAGGCGTGCCCGATATGCGGAACGTCGTTCACATAGTAAATCGGCGTGGTGATGTAGAACGTATTCTTGCTGCCCATGACTGTGTCGAAAGATACCAGGTTGGCGGCGAGGATGCTAGGCTGTGGCTCCTGTTGGCGTGAGTGCGAGTGCATCGCGCAGCCTCAGTAAAATCGTTTCCAGCGCCATATGAAGATTGAGGTTCCGCGTGGCGCGCTGCTCGGTCGTCTCAATTTCACGGAGCAGGTCCAACAGCTGATCGGTATTGGCATCCTGCGCGTATGACTCTAGCCCCCTCAGATCATCAAGATAGAGTAACTGGTCGCGGTCTCCTCCGACCTGAATCAAAATGAGGTCGCGGATCCAACGAGCGAGCCAGGCGAGGATGTCCTCTGCACGGGCGGCCTTTGCAATTGCTTCTGCCGATGAGAGAATCGACTCGATCGATTGTAAGGATTGAGGGCGGACCAAATTTATGAGTTCCTGCTGACGTGCACGAGTATCTTTCATATCGATTGTAAGGGCTTCCCCAAGTCGGCCTTCGCTGATGATGGCAAGGAATCGTGCGTCATCGGGAGACATTTCGCGCTTCAAGATCAGTGCGGCTTCGACCTGTGTGCGAGCCGGTGCCGTAAAGCGCAGACTTTGACAACGTGACCGAATGGTGGACGGGAGGGCGGCGGGCCGACTCGAGATGACGAGAAAGAGACTATGGTCGGGCGGCTCTTCCAAGGTTTTCAGTAGAGCGTTTGCCGCCCCGATCGTCATGCGATCGGCGTCGTCGATCAGGCAGATCTTTCGCTCGGCCATGAGCGGGCGGTACATGATCTGATGCTCGATCTCGCGGACTTGCTCGATCTTGATTTGCCTGCTGGCCTGTTCCGGATCCGGCTCGATGATGACGAAGTCCGGATGAGTATGGGATTCGATCTGCCGGCAGGAGCGGCAGGTGCCACAACTATCGAAGCCGTCCGCATCGGGAGGGTATTCGCAGCTGAGTGCTTGCGTGAGTCGAGTGGCCACCAATCGTTTTCCGATCGCCTCCTCGCCATGGAACAGATAGGCGTGGGCGAGGCGCTTATGTCTTACGGCGGCCTGTAAAAGAGCGATAGATGTGTGATGGCCGATACAGTCATGAAAGGGCATGTGAACTCCGGCGTGGGGAACGACGCGGTCGTGCGAGCCACCCTAGCACGATTTGAGTGATCTCGTCTTGGACCAGTTGCGAGGGCCGGTTCGCATTGACGATCTTCATGCGGCCAGGCGCTTCAGCCGCGAGCGTCAGAAATCCCCGTCGCACCTTTCGATGAAATCGTGCTGTCTCACGGTCCAGCCGATTCTGCTGTCCCCGATCGGCTCGCCGCCTGGCTAAGCCCACTGAAACCGGGACGTCGAGTACAAGCGTGAGGTCCGGTGTCAATCCATTCGTGGCAACCCTGTTGGCTGCCACGAGCCATTCCAGATCGAGGCCCCGCGCGAACCCTTGATAGGCAAGGGTGGAATCGGAAAACCGGTCGCATAACACCACGGTGGCTCGTCGGAGTGCAGGTGTGATGAGATGCGTGACATGCTGGCATCTCGCAGCGAAGATCAGCAGGGCTTCAGCTCGAGGCGTGATCGGTTCCTGAGAAGGCGCCGCGAGTAAAATATGCCGGATTGCTTCAGCTGAAGGCGTGCCACCCGGCTCTCTCGTTTGGAGTACTCGATACCCTGCCTGACTCAGCACGTCCGCGAGGTGGCGAATCTGGGTGCTTTTCCCACTGCCTTCGACTCCCTCCAGGGTAATAAACAGGCCACGAGTCCGCTGTCTTTTTGCTCTCATTACTTTGCCACCATCGGCGGTGAGGAAAACGGGCGGGATGGTATTCCAAGTGGTTGAAAATAGCAAGAAAAGGCTTGCGAGGCCCTCGTAAATCTCTGTATGATGACCCTCTACTTCTGTGGGCACGTATTTATGCTGAAAACCTTGCTAAAACGCTACTTTCTGACCGGCTTGCTCGTGATTATCCCGATCTGGGGAACGATCCTGATCCTGAAGGCCCTGTTCGTGGCCGTCGACGGTATTCTCGGAGATCTCCTGGCCCGATTGGTGCCCAGCCACTATGTGCCGGGTCTGGGGATTCTGGCGTTGATTGTTTTGGTCTTTGCGGCCGGCCTGTTTGCCACGAATTTTATGGGCAGGCGAATCGTGAAGTGGTGGGAGGATCTGCTGAATCGTGTCCCACTCGTGCGGGGGATCTACTCGACGTTGAAATCCGTGATGGATATTTTGTCGTTCTCGGATCATGCGTCCTATAATCGCGTCGTGCTGATTCAGTTTCCCAAGAATGGCCACTATTGCATCGCCTTTGTGACCGGTGTGACCAAAGGGGAGATGCAAGATCTTGCGCAGGAGCCGCTCATCCATGTCTATGTGCCGACGTCACCGAATCCGACGTCTGGCTATTTCCTGTTGGTGCCGGAACATGAGGTGACATCTGTCGACATGAGCGTGGAAGAGGCGATGAAGCTGATCGTCTCGGGCGGGCTCAGCGGACCCTCCACGTCCCTGTCATCGGCCGTAGCGGCCACGACGAAGTGGAGTGATGTGAAACAACCTGAATCGGGAGTGCCGATCGGATGATTCGTTCACGAGCCACTGACGTCGTGAAAGGGAAGCCACGGGTCAGCTCCGACCGACAGGGGAAGATTGCCGGCCTTGCGGTGGTTGTGATGGCTGCCGGACTTGGGAAGCGCATGCGTTCAAAACAGGCGAAGGTGTTGCATCGGGTGGCCGGCCAAGCCATGGTGCTCTATTCGGTGGGGCTCGGATTGCGTGTGGCTGGAGATCGTGTGGCTGTTGTGGTGGGGCATCAGGCTGATCTGGTTCGCGAGGTGATCAGCCGTGCGACGTCTGGAAAGAGCGGCAAGTCTCCCGTCGCGATTGTTGAACAACGGGAACAGTTGGGCACAGGCCATGCGGTCTTGCAGAGCCGCCCGGTATTTGCGGTGGGCAAACGGGGCGCTCCGTCCAGTTATCTGATTTTGAACGGCGATACGCCTTTGCTCCGAGAGTCCACCGTGCGTGAACTCCTTCACCTTCACGAGGCGAGCCGCGCAACCGTGACTGTTCTCACAGCGGTGCTTGACGACGCAAGCGGATACGGGCGTGTCGTCCGCACACAGTCTGCCGAGCAGGGGGTCTCTCGTATCGTCGAAGATCGTGATGCCAATATAGAGGAGCAAGCGATTCGTGAAATCAATGTGGGCACCTATGTGGTTGACGGGGAGTTTCTCTTTAGCGCAGTGGAAAAGCTCGATCCCAGCAACGCCCAAGGGGAATATTATCTGACCGATATTATACATCTCGCGGTAGAACAGGGACGTCGTGTAGCGGCCATGGCACTCGACAATCCCGAGGAAGGACTGGGAGTGAATACGCGCCGACAGCTTGCCGAGGCTGAACAGGTGGTGCAGCAGCAGATCCGGGATCGCTGGCTGGATGCCGGGGTGACGATGATTGATCCGGCCACAACCTGGATCGATGCCACGGTCGTGATCGGCAAAGATACGGTCCTCTATCCCAATGTGACACTTGAAGGGACAACGGTCATCGGAGAAGATTGTGTGCTGCGATCCGCTACCAGACTGAAGAATTGCATTGTCGGCAATGGTGTTGAGATTCTCGATCACTGCCTGTTCACCGATGCGCAGGTCGAAGACGACGCGCATCTGGGCCCGTTCGTTCACTTGCGTCCCGGTGTCATTGTGCGGAAGAAGGCCAAGGTCGGAAACTTTGTCGAGATGAAAAAGACTGATCTGGGCGAAGGATCGAAGGCGAACCATCTGAGTTACCTGGGGGATGCCAAGATCGGCAAAGGAGTCAACATCGGCGCCGGCACCATCACGTGCAACTACGATGGCCTGAGAAAGTTTGAGACGGTGATCGGAGACGGGGTCTTTCTCGGCAGTGATACCCAGTTGATTGCCCCGGTGACGGTGGGAGCGGGAGCCGTCATTGCAGCGGGCACGACGGTCACCGAAGACGTGCCGGAGGATGCCTTAGTGATTGCGCGGGTGCCCCAAGTCAATCGTGCAGGGTGGGCCGCGCGCCGGCGGGCATTACAGACCGGGGTAACCCGTGAAGCGTTAGACGTAAAAGGTGAATCGAAGTCCACTCGCCTGACGCCTGACGCCTCACGCCTTACAAGGACACTGTCGCAGGCTCCAAGTGGTAAGCAAGTAAAGAAACGGCTTAGAGGTTAAATATGTGTGGGATTGTCGGATATGTGGGTAATCAGGAGGCGGTGCCGATTCTCATCGAGGGTCTTGCCAAGTTGGAATATCGGGGCTACGACTCCTCCGGCGTCGCGGTGTCGCAAGGCGGGAAGATAGAGGTCCGGCGCGCGGTCGGTAAACTCTCCAATCTTCAGAAGTCACTCAAAGAGAAAGCGATCAACGGCACCGTGGGAATCGGTCATACGCGCTGGGCGACGCACGGGAAGCCCTCGGAGCAAAATGCCCACCCGCACCGTTCGAAAGGCTGCGTGCTTGTGCACAATGGCATCATCGAAAATTACCAGCCGTTGAAACAGCAATTGGAGAAAGAGGGGTATAAGTTTCATTCGGAAACGGACACGGAAGTCGTGGCGCATCTGATCGATCGATATCTCGAGCAAGGCATGAAGTTGGCCGAAGCGGTACGAGCTGCCACCAAGGACGTGCGCGGAAGTTATGCGCTTGCCGTCATTTCTGAGCGGGAGCCGGGAATGATGATCGCAACTCGCGCAGGATGCCCGCTCGTTGTAGGAACGGCCGCAAAGGCCTGTTTCGTTGCATCCGATGTGATGGCGATGCTCGCTCATACCCGTGACGTGACCTATCTCGAAGAGGGCGATGTGGCGGTTGTGACCTCGACAGACATCCGTTTCATCGATATCGAGGGACAGCCTGTCAAACGGAAATTGACGAAGATTACCTGGGATGCCTCCGCAGCGGAAAAGAGCGGGTTTCCACACTTCATGCTGAAGGAGATCCATGAACAGCCACAAACGATCCTCGACACGATGCGCGGGCGCTATTCCTACGATACCGGCGAGGCCGATTTGCCCGATATTGGATTGACGCCCAAGCAGTTTGCCGCAGTCGGCCGCATCTGGATCGTGGCTTGCGGTACCTCGTGGCATGCGGGGCTGGTAGGAAGGTATTTGCTGGAGGAGATGGTCCGTACGCCGGTGCAGGTCGACATCGGCAGCGAATTCCGCTACCGCGATCCGCTGGTCGGTAAAGACGATCTTTTCATCACAATTTCGCAGTCCGGCGAGACGGCGGACACGCTGGCTGCCGCGCGTGAAGCGAAGGAGAAAGGGGCCCGTGTCGTCTCGATCGTGAACGTGGTGGGCAGCACGCTGGCCCGCGAGTCGGACGGTGTCCTCTACACTCATTGTGGGCCTGAAATCGGTGTCGCCTCGACCAAGGCGTTTACGGCGCAACTGACTGCGCTCTACATGCTGGCCTTGCATTTGGGCCGTGTACGCGGAACCCTGTCCATTGCCGACGGCAAAGCCTGGCTCGATCGGCTGGTCCGACTTCCGGTGTTGGTCAAGCGGGTGCTCGGTCGCGAAGCGGAGATTGTCGCGATTGCCAAACGGTATCATAAGAAACGCAACTTCTTGTTCCTTGGTCGCGGCATCAATTTTCCGATCGCGCTCGAAGGGGCGTTGAAGCTGAAAGAAGTATCCTACATCCATGCGGAAGGCTACGCAGCGGGAGAGATGAAGCACGGTCCGATCGCGCTCATCGATAAGGACATGCCGGTAGTCGTGTTGGCGCCGAAGGACCGGTTGTACGAAAAGACCGTGAGCAATCTAATGGAAGTGAAGGCCAGACATGCGCCGGTGATTGCACTTGTGGCGGAAGGCGAGCGCGAGTTAGGAAAGTTCGCCGACTCAGTGTTCACGATTCCCGATACCCATCCGTTGCTCTCACCGATTTTGTTTACGATTCCATTGCAGCTCTTGGCCTACCATATTGCCTTGCTGTGTGGTGCGGATGTGGATCAGCCACGGAATCTAGCAAAAAGCGTCACGGTAGAATGAGTCGGATGTTGAAAATGGCTTCCAGCGGCGTTCTCGGTCGTCCGTCTCCCTGCGACGTACCCCCCGGTGACAGAGCTGTCTTGGCAGCTCGGGGTGGGCGGGTGGGAAAGGAATACGACTCAGTCGCCGGACTTCCTGCGGCCTTGCTGGAAGACCATTTTGAACATCCTTAAAGAGGGGAAGGGAAGAACAGAGTGGAAATTACGCAGCAAGAAGTCGAGAAGGTGGCAAACTTGGCCAGGCTTGCCTTGACGGATGGTGAGAAGGCTGCGTTTGCGAAACAGTTGAGCCAGATCCTCACGCATGTGGAAACCTTGAAACAGTACGATACCAGAGGCGTAGAGCCGACAGCGACCATGCCGGGGCACACGAATGTGTTTCGTCCGGATGATGTACGGCCATCCCTGTCGGTCGAGTCTGCCGTGGCCAATGCACCGGAGTCGGTCGACGGATTTTTTGTTGTGCCAAAAATTATCGAAGATCGGCAACCCCTTTAAACGAGGTCTGAATGTTCAGGCAAATGTTGCGGTCGAAAATTCATCGGGCCACGGTCACCGAGTCCTGTCTCGATTACGAAGGCAGCCTGACGATCGACGAGGATCTGATGGATGCAGCGGGAATTTTGCCCTATGAAGCAATCATCTGTTCAAACCTGAATAATGGCGAGCGTTTTATGACCTATGCCGTGGCGGGAAAACGCGGCGCTGGTGAGATCATCCTCAATGGGCCGACGGCAAGGAAAGGCGCCGTGCGCGATCAGATTATCATCTTCTGTTACGAGTATTACGCGGAAGAGGAAATCAAACGGCATGCGCCCAAGATCGTCCGGGTCAACGAGAAAAACCGGATTGTGGCAGGGAAGACGAAGCACTGATGTCGATTCACACACTTTCACTTTTCGATCTCCATGAAAAGTTCACCGCCGGCGCAGTCACGGCGGCGGAGATCGTTCGCGACTATGGATTGCGGATCGGTCAGGTGGAGTCCAAAGTGAAAGCCTACATCACCCTGGCCAAGGATGCGGCGTTGGCGCAAGCAGGCGCGCTTGATGCTTCCTTAAAAGGGTGGCGCAAGACATTGCCGATGATGGGTATGCCGCTGGCGATCAAAGACAACATCTGCACCGAGGGGGTGCTCACGACCTGCGCATCCCGGATCCTTGGAAACTTTGTCCCACCCTACGATGCGACCGTGATCGCCAAATTGCGTGCGCAGGGGTATCTGCTCCTCGGAAAGACTAACCTGGATGAATTTGCGATGGGTTCCTCAACCGAGAATTCCGCCGTGGGGCCCAGCCGCAATCCCTGGAATGTGCAATGTGTGCCCGGTGGATCCAGCGGAGGATCTGCAGCGGCTGTGGCGGCTGACGAATGTGCCGCGGCGCTCGGGTCCGATACCGGCGGGTCGATCCGTCAGCCTGCGGCGTTTTGTGGAGTGGTGGGTCTCAAGCCGACCTATGGGCGGGTTTCCCGGTATGGGTTGATCGCCTTTGCCTCCTCGCTCGATCAAATCGGACCGATTACAAAAGATGTGAGGGACGCCGCGTTCCTCCTCGGGGCCATTGCCGGCCATGACCCCTTGGATTCCACATCGGCCGATGTGCCGGTGCCGGATTATCTGAAGGCGCTCAAGAGGAAAGATCTCAAGAAGCTGAAGGTCGGTGTGCCGGTCGAGTTTTTTGCGGAGGGGTTGGATTCGGAAGTGGAAGAGGTCGTGCGGGCGGCGATTCAGCAGCTCAAAAAACTTGGTGGGGAGATTCAGGAGATCCAGTTACCACGGACGGACGCGGCAGTGGCGACCTACTATGTGATTGCCACGGCCGAGGCCAGTTCGAATCTCGCCCGATATGACGGTGTCAAGTTCGGGCTTCGCGCCAAAGAGACCAAGGATCTGCTTGAGTTGTATATGAAGACAAGACAGGAAGGCTTCGGGCCGGAAGTGAAGCGCAGGATCATGCTGGGGACCTACGTGCTGAGTGCGGGCTACTACGACGCGTACTATGGCAAGGCGCAGGCGGTGAGAACATTGATTCGTCAGGATTTCGAGGAAGCGTTTCAGAATGTCGATCTTATTGTGACGCCTGTAACGCCCACGCCCGCGTTCAGGTTTGGAGCGAAGGCCGACGACCCATTGCAAATGTATCTGTCTGACATTTTCACCATCTCGGCGAATCTTGCCGGTGTCCCTGCGATCTCGTTGCCCTGCGGATTCAGCCGAGCAGGGCTTCCCATCGGATTTCAGCTGATCGGCCGTCCCTTCGAAGAGGAGACGCTCTTGCGAGCGGCTTATGCGTACGAACAAAGTACGCAATGGCGAGCGAAGAAACCAGCAGTGCGGTAAAACGTGAGGCGTGAAGCGTTAGATATCCCCTCACGCCTGACGTCTATCGCATAACGGAGGAAGTATGACAATCATTGAAATGGCTGTGATTCTTGTGGCTGTTGCGTTTGCGGTATTGGTGGGCTATTTCGTGCCCATGTTGATTCAAGTCCGTAAGACTGTCGCAGAGTCCGAACAGCTTCTCGCCAAAATGAACACCGACCTGCCGCCGCTGATCGGTGAGCTCCGGGCGATGAGTCACCGTGTGAACGATCTGACGGAGCAAGCCCGTATGGGGGTCGAGCATGCTGCTGTTCTCTTACATGCAGTCGGAGAGGTTGGGGAATCGGTGCAACAAGTTCATAATGTCGTGAAGGGCTCGAGTGGATCGATGTTGACCAATATGGCGAGTGTCGTAGCAGGAGTTAAAGCGGCAACCCACGTTATGAAGGAACGATTTCGTGAAGAAGGAGGGCATCACAATGGCGGATGATCGAGGTTCCTCATCGGCAGGAGTTTTGTTGGCATTCTTGAGTGGTGCCGCACTCGGTGCGGTGGCGGCATTGCTGCTGGCTCCACAGGCCGGGCGTGAGTCACGCGAGCAGTTGCGTGGCTATGCCCGTCGCGCAGAGGGTAATCTTCGCGACTTGGCCGTTCGGGCAGGTGAAACGTTCGAAGAGGTTGTGGGGGAAGGAAAAGAATATGTGGACTCGAAAAAATCGGTCCTGCGTGAAGCGTTCGACGTCGGTCGTGAGGCGATGCGGCATGAGCGTGATCGGTTGCGTGGAGAAGAAGAACACGGCTGACCGATGATATACGAAGTCGTCATCGGCGTGGAGGTGCATGCGCAGCTGCGGACGAAATCCAAGCTGTTCTGCGGCTGCGGGACAATGTTCGGACTTTCGGCCAATAGCCAGACCTGCCCCTTGTGTTTGGGGCTTCCCGGCTCGTTGCCTGTGATCAACCGGGCTGCGGTCGAGATGGCGGTGCGAGCCGGCTTGGCATTGAATTGCACGATCGCGACGAACAATCTCTTTGCACGCAAGAACTACTTCTATCCAGATCTTCCCAAAGGCTATCAGATTTCGCAGTACGAGGCGCCGATCTGCGAGCATGGCTGGATCGAAATTGCGGGAAGTGAAGGTAAAAAACGCGTCCGTATCCGTCGTGCCCATTTGGAAGAAGATGCGGGAAAGAATGTCCACGTAGCAGGTGCGAACGGAAGCCGTGTCGATTTGAATCGCGCCGGAACACCGTTGCTGGAAATTGTAACTGAGCCGGATTTGCGTTCGGCTGATGAAGTCGTGGCCTATTTGAAGGGCCTCCGTGATGTGCTCATGTATCTCGAGGTATGCGACGGCAACATGGAGGAAGGGAGTTTCCGCTGTGAACCGAATCTTTCGCTCCGTCCGTTGGGCCAGAAGGAGTTTGGGACAAAGGTCGAGCTCAAGAACATCAATTCATTCAAGTTCGTGAAGGATGCCGTCGAGTACGAGATCAAGCGCCAGACGAAGGTATTGAGCGAGGGAGGTAAAATCAGTCAGGAGACCCGGCTCTGGAATTTCGATCGCGGCGAGACAGCAGTGATGCGGTCCAAGGAAGAGGCGCATGACTATCGCTACTTCCCCGATCCTGATCTGGTGCCGCTTCAGTTGGAGAAAGAGTGGATCGAAAGAATTCGTACTTTCATACCGGAGCTGCCGGCTGTACGCCGCACTCGGCTTGTAAATCAGTATGGACTCACAGAGTATGATGCTGGCGTGATGACTGCTGATAAAGACGTTGCCGATTTGTTTGAACAGACAGTTGCTAAACAGGCAGAGTCGGTCGGTGTATCTGGGGAAGTCTTAGGCAAGGAAACAGGAAATTGGATTATGGTGGAAGTCTTGGCATTGCTAAAGAAGACCGAAGCAGATGAGTATCAGTCGGAGGGAAAGACCCCTTTAGCCATTGCGGGAAGTCCGCTATCTCCAGATAAGTTAGCCGAGCTCTTGCTTATGAAACGAAACGGGGAGATCAGTGGACCAATCGCAAAATCAGTACTTGAGGAGATGTTCCACTCGGGTCAGCGACCCACTGAAATCGTTAAAGCAAAGGGGCTCATGCAGGTGTCCGATGAAGTGGTGTTGGTGGAGATGATCGACGAGATGTTGGCAAAGAATCCGATGCAAGTGGCGCAGTTTAAAGAAGGGAAACAGCAGGTGCTGGGATTCCTCGTCGGGCAGGTCATGAAGGCTTCTGGAGGTAAAGCAAATCCTGGGAAAGTGAATGATTTATTGAAGAAGAGACTGGGATGAGGATGGGTGGAGTAAGGAGTTGACTGTAATCTTGCAGGCTGCTCAAAAAGGCAGCCAACGAGGCCGCAGGGGAGAGAAAACCGGAGGCGTACCCTCTGGGGTACGGTGAGGATTTTGTCGACCCGAGAACGAAGTTGGGAGCCTTTTTCAGCAGCCTGAGGGGGGAGCATGAGCGCGATTCGCGAGATCAAAGGGCGGCAGATTTTGGATTCGCGGGGGAATCCAACGATTGAGGCGGAGGTCGCGCTAGAAAGTGGAGCGCGTGGAAGGGCGGCGGTGCCGTCCGGGGCATCAACCGGCGAAAAAGAAGCAATTGAATTGCGTGATGGCGACAAGAAGCGGTGGATGGGAAAGGGCGTTTCGAAGGCGGTTGCCAACATCGGCAAGCTGATTGCCCCGGAGTTGTTGGGGAAGGACGCGTTCGACCAGGTTGGTATCGACGAGACAATGATCGGTCTGGATGGCACGAAAACGAAGGGGAAACTCGGCGCCAACGCCATTCTCGGTGTGTCGCTCGCCGTGGCAAAGGCGGCAGCGGCGGAAACAGGCCAGCCGCTCTACCGATATCTTGGCGGAGCGAATGCGCGAGTGCTGCCGGTGCCCCTCATGAACATCATCAATGGCGGGGCCCATGCCGACAATCGTTTGGACTTGCAAGAGTTCATGATCATGCCGGTTGGAGCGACAGGTTTCGGCGAGGCGCTCAGGATGGCGACGGAGGTGTTTCATACACTTAAGTCGTTGTTGAAGAAAAAAGGGTTGAACACGGCGGTGGGTGATGAAGGAGGGTTTGCACCGGACCTCCAATCGAATGAAGAGGCACTCAGCCTGATTATGCAGGCGATCGAAGAGACCGGATATAAACCGGGGCGTGATATTGCCCTTGCATTGGACTGTGCGGCCAGCGAACTCTATGAGAAGGGCCGGTACTTCCTTGAAGCCGAAAAGAATCCGGAACGTTCCTCTGAAGAGATGATCAGTTATTACGGAAAGCTTCTAGACCGATACCCGATCCTTTCGGTCGAAGATGGGCTGAGCGAGTTGGACTGGAAGGGTTGGAAGATGATGACGGAGAAGTTGGGGAAACGGGTACAATTGGTCGGAGACGATGTGTTTGTGACGAACGTGGAGATCTTTGCCAAGGGGATCAAGGAAGGGATCGCAAATTCCATCCTGATCAAGCTCAATCAGATTGGCACGTTGACGGAAACGCTGGAGGCGATTGAATTGGCGAAACGATCCGGCTATACGGCAATTATTTCACATCGATCCGGCGAAACGGAAGATACGACGATTGCGGACGTGGCGGTCGCGACGAATAGCGGGCTCATCAAGACCGGATCGCTGTCCCGAACGGATCGCGTAGCCAAGTATAACCAGCTTCTCCGGATCGAGGAAGAGCTGGGTCGAAATGCAGTCTATCGGGGCCATGAGGCTGTGCCCGGGCGATGTTGATGGTGAGTGAGCGGCAATGATCATCAAGCGGAATCGTGGACGGCAGTGGCTGGACTGGCGGCGTCGCATGGTGACGGGCGCCCATTATGTCGGGGTTGCCATGTGTCTGCTGTTGCTCGTGGTGTTGATCTTTGGCGACATGGGTCTACCGGGCTACCTCTCCATGCGTGAGCACGCACAACGGTTGGACGCAGATATTCAGGAGTTGCAGCGGGCGACCCGTACACTTCGAGGGGACATTGATCGTCTGGAACATGACCCCTCGAAAATCGAGCAGTTGGCGCGTGAACAGCTCGGGTACGTGCGTAAAGGTGAAACTGTGTATCAATTGATCCCATCGCCATGACAGGAGCGGCGCAGCCGGTAGCATGATGAAGTTCGGGACAGTAGCGATTATCGGGCGGCCCAACGTCGGCAAGTCGACATTGCTCAATCAGTTGCTCGATCAAAAAATTGCGATCGTTTCAGACAAGCCGCAAACGACAAGGACGAGAATTCTCGGGATCATGCATGCGCCTGGCGCACAGATCGCCTTGCTTGATACCCCGGGATTGCATAAGCCCCAACACCTGCTCAATCGTCGCATGGTCCGCACCACGGTCGATGTGCTGGAGGAGGCAGACATCCTGTTCGTGTTGATGGACTCGACGAGTTCCCCCGGTCCTGGTGATCTATTGGTCGTCGACCATCTGAAGGGGGCAGTAAGGAAGCGTCCTCGCCCCGTGATTCTGGTGCTAAACAAGGTGGATCTGGTTAATAAGCTCAAGTTGCTTCCGGTGATGGAAGCCTATGCCAGATTATTCGAGTGGACAGACGTGGTGCCGGTATCGGCTGAAACGGGCGATAATGTCGATCGTTTGATGTCGGTCACGGTGGCCCATCTTTTGGAAGGAGATGCGGCCTATGATACGGACACAGTCACAGATCAATCCATGCGGACCTTGGCGGCGGAGATGATTCGAGAGAAGATTTTACGCCAGACCTATGAGGAAGTGCCCTATTCGGTTGCCGTAGAGATTGACGAATTTGTCGAGGAGGGGAAGCTTGCTCGCATCGGTGCGACGGTACTGGTCGAGCGGGAATCTCAAAAAGCGATCCTGATCGGGAAGCACGGAGAGAGGCTTAAGGCGGTCGGGACCGATGCACGACGCGACATGGAGCAGATCTTTGACATGAAGGTGTTTCTCCAGTTGTGGGTGAAAGTGAGAGAAGCGTGGCGAGAAGATGAACATGCCCTCACGGAGCTGGGATATTAGATAGTCGTGAAGGTGATAACGTCATCGTGTCCAGATCCAAGACTTGATGACATTTGGCATTCAGACTTTTAGACCGGATGTGACGATGCAACCGACCGAACGCGTAACAGAATCCAATCCGGCGGAACCTGGTCCTCGCCCTGGGGATAAAGATCTCCTCCGCGACACGCTACGTGATCAGGCTGATCGGGGCAGGACCAAGTCCGACATCGTGCTGTTGTCGGTGCAACGGCTGTTGCACCGGGGTGCAATCACCAATCTCGCGAAGATGCTGGGCCGAATGCATCAGGCCGATATTGCGCAAGTCATTACGCATCTCTCTTCCCCCAAAGAAAAGAGGGAAGTCTTCGAACTGGTGCGAGGTGAATCGAAGCGCGGCCAAGTGCTGAGCGAGCTTGACAGCGACAGTATCAATCAAGTGCTGGCGGATCTACTGCATTCGGATATCGCCTGGCTGATCAAAGACCTCGGCCCTGACGATGTGGCCTATCTCCTCGGGGTGTTGCCGGAAGAACGGGCCAAAGAAATCCTCTCGCTGATGCGGAAGGAGGACTCCACGGAAGTTGCCGACCTGCTGAAGTATCCGAAGGGTACGGCAGGCGGCATCATGACGACAGAGTTCTTTGCGCTTTCGGAAGATGCAACGGCGCAGGATGCCATCCAACGTCTCCAGCTGGCGACCGATACGGAAATGGTGTTCTATATTTATGTGATCGACAAGGATGAGCGCTTGGTCGGGGTGCTCTCACTGCGGCGGTTACTGACGGTCCCTCCTTCGACGCCGCTGAAAAACTTCGTGACGCGCGATATTATCAGTGTGACTGTCGACATGGACCAAGAAGAAGTCGCCCGTCAGGTAGCGAGTTACAACTTGCTCGCGATTCCGGTCCTCGACAACGACAACAGATTGGTCGGTATTATTACGGTTGACGATGTTGTAGACGTGATCCGGGAAGAAGCGACCGAAGACATGCTCAAGATGGCCGGTGCGATTGAGGAGGGGACGGCCTCAAAATCTTCCAGTGTGGCGTCGGCGAAGCACCGGCTTCCGTGGCTCTTTACGAATCTGGTCGGCAGTCTGCTCTCTGGTGCAATCCTGTGGGAGTTTCGGTATACGATTCAGGAAGTCGTGGCCATCGTGACTTTTATTCCGGTCATCGCCGCCATGGGGGGAAACGTGGGCCTCCAGTCCTCGACCCTTATCATCCGAGGATTGGCGACAGGGCTGATTGAACTGACGGATGTGCGCGCTGTCTTTTTGAGGGAAATCAAGATAGGGCTACTGATGGGGCTTGCCTGCGGTGTGATTCTCACTGTCGTCGGTTGGATATGGCATCAAGAGTTCCTTGGCATGGTCGTTGGGGTATCGCTGATTTTGGCATTCATGGTTTCGACCAGTATGGCGACATTCATGCCTATCTTTCTGAAGCGCATGGGGGTGGATCCTGCCGTAGCGGCCGGCCCCTTTGTGACAACGGCGAATGACATTACGGGTATTACCATCTATCTCTCTCTGGCCACAGTATTCATGGGATACCTTCGCTAGCAGGATGCTGAAAAAGTCCGCCAGCGTTATGGGAAGGTTAAGGCTGAGACTAAGGTTGAGCAAACAAGAACCTGCTCGACACTTGACCTTAACCTCGACCTAAACCTTCTCTATTCGCGCGGCCTTGCTGGACGAACTTTTTGAGCATCCTGCTGACCGTCAAGCGCTATCACCATACGTATTATCACAGCTGTGTGTCACACAAAAACTGAGTTGTTCAGGAAACTGATAATGGGAAAGACTGCGCAACCTGGCGGCCATGCCTATCTTCTGTCTCGACAGGGGTATTTCCCATGCCGCTGATCAAGACTGCGGCCATCACGCTGAAAAGTCGGAAGTGGGGCGATGCCGATCGTATCGTGACCTTCTATACCAAGGAGCGGGGAAAGGTTCGGGGTGTGGCGCGTGGAGCTCGTCGGATGAAGAGCCGTCTCGGCGCATCACTCGAACCCCTTACCGTCTGCCATCTGAACCTGTTCGAAAAATCTGGGGATTCACTCTATAGAATTTCTCAAGTCGATCTCGTGGAACCGTTCATGAGTTTCCGCGAAGACTTGACGCGGATGACCGCTGCCGCACGGATGGTCAATGTGGTGGGCGCGGTGACGCCAGACGGGGATCCAGACCAGCAGCTCTTCGAGACGCTTGAACAGGGATTGCACGCATTAGTCATGAGCCAGGACCCGGCATTGACGGCCCTCTTGTTTCAGATTCGACTGCTGGGCCTTATCGGGTTTCGCCCTCAGACCGATCACTGCACCGCCTGTGGTCAGAGTCGGTTGGTGGGAGAGCCGCAGTTCTCACCTCTGTCAGGAGGCCTGGTCTGTGTCGCCTGCGCCGCGCGCCAGGCGTTCCGCTGTGTGCCGCTCTCGCGAGGGAGCTTGGCATTTCTTCAGCAGGCGTTGCGGCTTTCGCCTGCTGTGATCGATCGTCTGAAAGCCGCCGGGCAGGTTCGGCACGAGGTGGAGAATGCGATTGAAGGGTATGTGACGGTAGTGGCAGGCAGACAACTCCCTCCTGTGAATTTTCTCTCGATTCCGTCACGCGGATGAGGCGTTTGTCAGTAGGAAAGTCACTACGCAGGTAGATAGACTGAAGGCTGTTTAGGCTGAAGGCTAGGGGCACAGGCCGAAGGGGTTCAGGCTGAAGTGTTCGGAAATCCGATCTTAAGTCTTCTGCCTTTGGCCTAAAAGCCTTCAGCCTGAATCCCTGATCAGTGACGTCGTAAGAAGGAATGCGTGAACATGGCCGAGACGGTGTGTGAGCCGAGAGACATGACCTGGATTGAGAAGGGGGTGTTGGGTATCGAATGGAATGATGGGCACAAGGCCGTCTATCCTGTCCGGTATCTCCGTCAGCAATGTCCCTGCGCAGCTTGCGTAGATGAGTGGTCTGGCGCTCGACGATTGCAACCGAATGATGTGCCGCTCTTAATCATGCTGCAGGATGTGCAGCCGGTCGGGCGGTATGCATTGCAATTTACCTGGAGCGATGGTCACGACACAGGGATATACTCCTATGCCCTTCTTCGGCGGCTTTGTCAGTGTGATAGCTGTCAGCCTGTGAAGCCTGTTGAACCAAGGAGTCGGCGTCTATTGTGATGAACTTCCCCGGCATCGTTGGGCCGACCTGTTATGGTGGACAGTGGCCCGGGCGTTTTGGTTTTGTGTGGCGCTCTGGATGGGCCTGGGTGTTCATCGTAATGGCGCTTGGGTCGGTTCTCAATTGCAGCGGGATGCCAGCATTGGAAGTACAAGAGGAGCATGTGCGAAACAACCAGTTGCTGCTCCATCAGTTGACTCCCCGCGCATTTGTGGGGGCTTGGGGGGAGCCGACATATCAACATACCGAATTTATGCAGTTCTTCGGCATGAAAGACGACTCGCTGATTCCACGATCAAGATTGGCAAGCGGAGAACCGCCTCGAGGGTGGGAGGTTCGTATCGAGGCCGGCGATGCGTTGTTTCTGGCTTATCCGGACCATGGGTGGCTGGTGGTATTTTTTGAGGAGCGGCTTGTTTATAGCGAGGCGCTAACCTCGGCCGAACTCCATGCGTTAGGACGAAGTTGGAAGCACGAAGAGAAATTTCGCACCAGGTTCGAAGCCCCTGCTGCTCAATGATGGGATGCGTTTTCTAGGAGTTTGCCGATATTGATTTCTCTACTGCAGCGAACGATCCTCGGTTATCCGCATAGCGTTCTGCCCCCCGTGAAGCGTATTTCGTTACTCGCGTACGACTTGCGTGAAAAGCGGGACCGGTCAGAAGTCTATATTTTTGAGTCGCGCTTTTCCCGCGTGTCTAGCTTGCTTCGCTCACAATTCACGACCGACGAGATACAAACAACGAACCAGAGCGTCTCGTTCCGGCCGACAATGTGGACAGACTTTTAGGTCTTCCTTGACACAGCAGCCCCTGAATCTACTCATGGTTGCCTCAGAAGCGGTGCCCTATGCGAAGACGGGCGGGCTTGCCGATGTCGCCGGCGCCTTGCCTCTTGAGTTGGCGAAGCTTGGCCATGATGTCATTCTCCTCCTGCCGCACTATCGTTGTCTGAACGAATCTGGAAGATCTTTTCGTCCCATCTGTTGGTTGCGGGTCCCGACACCTCAAGGGCCTGTCGATACGTTGGTTGAAGAAGATATCCTTCCAGCCGGCGAAGGTGATCGTCAGTTGAGAGTGTGGACGATTCGGAACGAAGGCTTTTTCGACCGCCCGGGGCTGTATCAACATCAGGGTCTGGACTATCCTGACAATCTGAACCGGTTTTCATTCTTCTGCCGGGCGACGATTGAGGTGATGGCATATCTCCATACCGCTTGCAGGTGGAAGACCCATCTCCTCCATCTGCATGATTGGCAAACAGCTCTCTGCGCGGTCTATCTCAATACAATCGTGCGGGACCGGCAGGATGTCGCTGCTCCTGAGGTGCGCTCCGTGCTGACATTGCATAATGTGGGGTATCAAGGCCTTTTCCCTGGAGAGCAGTTCGAACGCACTGGTCTGCCCCCCTCGCTTTTTAATCCTGGAGCCATTGAGTACTATGGGATGGTGAATTTACTTAAGGGTGGAATTGTGTTTGCTGATTATATCACGACGGTCAGCCCCACCTATGCGCGAGAAATTCTGACGCCAGAATTCGGTTTTGGACTGGAGGGTGTGCTGCGCAATCGTGAGGATCAACTCCTGGGAATTCTCAATGGTATTGATGCCGATCGATGGAATCCGGAGACCGATTCCTATCTGCCGGCCAAATATTCGGTAATGGATCGTTCTGGGAAACTGCTGTGCAAACGATCGCTTCAGCAGGAGTTTCAGCTGCCAGAGACAACGGCTCCGGTTCTTGGCATGATTGCACGGTTGACGTCGCAAAAGGGTTTAGATCTTGTGGCAACTATTATTCCACAACTCATGGCAATGGATCTGCAGTTGGTGATCTTGGGAACTGGCGAGCCGGACCTCGAAGCCAGGTTTAAGGAACTTCAGGCTCGCTATCCCCATCGCATGGGACTTCGAATCGGCTTCGATGAAGGGCTCGCGCATCGTATTGAAGGCGGAGCAGATATCTTTGTCATGCCGTCTCGGTATGAGCCCTGTGGTCTTAGCCAGCTCTACAGCCTCCGCTATGGCACCGTTCCCGTTGTGAGAAAAATCGGTGGATTGGCTGACACAGTTGTGCCGCTGACTAGAGACGCTCAGCAGGTAGGACGGGCGACGGGGTTTCATATTGAAGAAGACGGGGCCGACGCTTTGCTGGCCGTCTTGCGCAGTGCTGTGTTGATATATCGAGATCGATCGATGTGGGATCAATTGATCGAAGCAGGGATGGCTGAGGATGTATCGTGGGCTCGTTCGGCGAAAGATTATGACAGACTATTCTTGTCATTAGTGAGGGGATGACAGCCACAGCGCTTGTCACGGCTTACGAACGGCCCCATCGGCGAAGCTTGATCCTGACGCGGTGAGGGACTTATGTGGGACTAGTCAGAGCTAACGGAGATTGAGTGTAACCTCTATAGCGCTTGGCTCGAGTTCGGAAAGTAAGGATTTTGCCTGGAGGCTGTAGTAGGAATACTCAGATTGAGGTTGATAGCTGAGGATTGGCCGGAGAAGGTCTTTGGCAACGTCGAGTTTCCCTGCTTCTACGGCAGCGAAGCCTGCCCGTAGGGAACAGGCAGCAGCCATGGCTTTCACATCAACTGCGAATCTGGCAGCTGGAGTGGATACAAGCTCTTCAAGCTTGTTTGGCAGGGGGAGAATAAAGCCTTCCTCGGTGAGCGAATGGTTAGCCGCCTTAGTCAGGGTCAACGCATTCTCTCTTAGTTGGGCGAAATCGCTGGTGGCTTGGCAATGAGAATAGATATTCCACAGGCTCATGAAGCTTCCGTTGTCAATTGAGGCTGCCTGTACCGGTTGTTCTAGCTGAAACCCAGCCAGGGAAACCAGAACACTTACCACAACTACGCGCAGGGTCTTCATATGGCCTCTGTCCTCAATTTGTCTTACATCAGTTCAGAATCACAACCATCAATGCATCTGTACTGAACCAACAGTGCAATCGACAGGCCAGAGCATCGCTATATAAGTCATTGATTTGCAATGAGTTATATAGCGACTCGGAATGAGCCGCTGTGTTGTATTTCGCGCACTATGGTATTTGCGACACAGGTATTGATGCAGATTACGAATTGAAGACGTGAACGAGGATTCCTGTCCTGGTCGTAGAGTTGGTTTTCCGCATGATGTGTTTAATGTGTTCTTTGACAGTCTGTTCAGTAATCTCAAGAGCGTTTGCGATCTCTTTGTTCGTCCATCCCTTGGCCAGATGTTCAATAACGGATTGTTCGCGATTCGTTAACTGAAACTTTTCCCTGGCTTGGTCGGTATTCAGTTGTTGTCGTCTGGCTAACTCTTCCAATGTGACGACGAGTCTTGCATGCTGAACCCCGCCTCGATCCGGTAAGCCAAACCCCCGCAGCAGGATTGGTTTTTCAGGATTTCCAGCCACACGCTTGATCTCGAATTGTTCCCAGTCTTTTGCTTCGGTGCGCACATGGAGGGCTTTGATGATTTCTCCGCAGAGTTCTGTCAATGCGGTCGGCAGGACTCCATGTCCGGACTTCCGGTTCGATTGAGTTTGTTCAGCCGCGTTGATGAGTTTTGACAATTCTGAAGCCTGACGGTTCATATGGAGGAGTTGCATGGAAGCTGAAAGGACAATAATACCTGAACCCACGCGCTGATCGGCGAGATTGTCTGTTGGATCTACAAGGGGCGACGAATCATTCATGGTTGGAGGAATACTTTCGCAGTCGTTAATGGAACAATGCTAAATGATCCGCCGTGTTCTGAATGCATCACGCTCAAAGAAGAAATGAAACTTCAGAGTGGAAATACTATCTAACCCTTTTAGGGGAGTCAACCATTTTAGGGAGAATCAACACCCACACTTAGGAGGAGCAAAGCCTACGTCCTCGGTATTGTCTCTACTTCTCACCCAACCTATAGTGTGAAACACAATCAGGGGAAGGCGCTGACTATTTTGGTTCAGTCTTCCATGCCATGGCATGGTACTCAGATAGAAAATCTTGAGCCGACCTAACAAAGTGAGCGGAGATATTTTTATGGAACAGAGGAGGCGCGACGTGGGACAGACAGAGTGGGAGTGGCCGATTGTAGATTCTCAGAAAAGTCACAGCGAGCGGGCGGCTCTCATCAGAGAGATACGGTACGAGATGACAGGGCCACCCAGAGCCTTGCCCATGTCGACCCAAAGTGGGCAGGCACTCTCACTGAACATCAGCAGCGGAGGGATGTTGCTCTTGATGGACCAGTCCCCGGAGGTTACGCAGGTATTAAAGGTTTATGTGCCTACCCCAATTTTGCTGGCTGGTACGCCGACCCTCGCTGAAGTGCGCTGGACGAAAAGGTTGCCGTTGGGCAAGCCCGGTGGGGTTGGGATGCACTTTGTTGGATTGAGGTTCATGTTTTAAGGCAGGAGCCGACAACAAGGCTATTTGTCATGCTCGTGAAAATCCCGGCCATTTCTTGAAGGTCAAGGCGCCACGCTCGCAAAGTTGGAAGGGGAACACCATGATCGATGCCATGTTGTACGTAGGAGTCTCGATGGTGTTGTTCATCGGGCTCTGGGCGATGAGCATAGGGATGGTTGCATCGTAGTGATTCGTGGATAAGCCCGCGAGGGCACTGCAACCAACGTAGTCAGCAAGGTTGTGGAGGATTTGAGCGGCTCGTCTTGTTCGGTTGTGATTGACCCCAGAATACGCGACATACCGGCTCAACCCCTCTCAGCACGTGACACCATACCCGGCTAAGGTTTGAGTGCAATACCTCCTCATGCGCGCTTCCTTCTGCAGCGCAAGGTCCCTCAATAATAGTTAGGGCAGACATTACCCCTCCAGCGATGCTGCCTGTGAGCCGGCTTGCCAAAGAGTGCCTTCCATCCTGCCTTAGCCTGTCCCCTGCTGCAGGCCACTCTGCACAGAGGCGTCTTTGGTTACGGGAAACGCGGAAGCCTCTGCGCGTAATTCATTGTTCAGAGTTCAACGGACTTCGGGTCTCCTGATTCATTTTAAAGATCGCGACGTCTAATGAGCATCAAGACGCGCTGTTCTTAAAATGAAAGGAGATGTCCGGCGCCTAGTGGAGAGTCCTACTTTGTAGGGGGTAGCCCCCCCAGAAGGGGAAGCCATAGAGTGTTCATACGCTCAAGACGCACGCGCAGAACTTGCGGGCACCTATCCGGCCTGGATTTGAGGTGACTCTGAAAATGTTAGCCGCGATGGGGGGCGCGCTTGCTCTAGATGACGGACTCTAGCGGATGTGATGGCACCGAGTCGGATGAAGGAGACTCCCGGCAACTTCTGAGGGGGATACCCCTCGGAGAGGGAATATTCTTCATGACCGCCCCACGCTATATATGGACTGCGGAACGGAATGGCGATGCAGGTATCTTGGCAAAACGGAAGATGTGAACTGAATCACAAGGCGGTGCTCATGATTATCGGGATGCGTGCTCTTTCAATAATGGGTCTGGCAGCCGTGCTGGCTACGCCGGCGTTGGGGCAATCGACAGCACCTGTCGTAAATCCGACCCGTGATTCCTCACACGAGAAGTCGTCGCTGATCGTGACGACAGACTACATCATTGGACCGGAAGACGTGCTGGACATCACCGTGTGGAAAAACTTGGATCTTTCTAAGACGGTGCAAGTGCGCCCCGATGGAAAAATTTCTTTGCCATTGATCGGGGACGTGGCCGCGGTCAGCCGAACCAGCGCGCAATTGACCGAGGAAATTTCTACTCGGTTGAAGTCATACATGGAAAATCCTACGGTATCTATTGTAGTGAAAGAGGTGAATAGCTATGCCATTTTTGTGTTGGGTGAAGTGGCTAAGCCTGGTCGCTATCCGTTGAAGAGTAAGACGACCTTGCTTCAGGCCATCACGCTGGCGAGCGGGCTTACCCCTGTGGCGTCCAGGAACAAGATCGTCATTTTCCGTTTTGCCAAGGATGGGGAACCGTTGATGAAAATCAAGGCAAGTTATGACGACATTGTCTTGCGGGATGGAACTGGTCAGAACATTGAACTGAAGCCTGGCGATACGATCGTCGTGCCGTCTGAATCGATGGTGGTTATCCCAGGCCAGTAGTGGCGCTCTAGTACATGTTCAGCTGAACCAGTCGGGGATAGGAAATAGCTGACAGGGTCTCTTGAGAAGGAGGAATCTGATGCGTTTCGTTACAAGTTGCTTCCTCGTTGTGCTACTAGCCTGCGGCGCGGCCGGCTGCGTAGAAGAGCAGGTGAATTACAAAGTCGATATGGTTGCGCCCAGTGAGTTTCTCTTGGGCCCGGAAGACGTGCTGGTCGTGACGGTCTGGAAAAACCAGGATCTTTCTCGAGAAGTGGCGATTCGTCCAGATGGCATGATCTCGATGCCGTTGATCGGCGATGTGCCCGCTGCGAATCTGACGGCTAATAGCCTCGCGAAGCGCATTGCCGATCGATTAACAGAGTACATGGCATCTCCCATTGTGTCCGTCCAGCTGAAAGAAGTGAATAGCTATTTCATCTATGTATTGGGGGAGGTGCCGAAGCCTGGCAAGTATTCTCTGAAGTCATATGCCAACGTCATGCAAGGTATTTCGCTGGGCGGCGGGTTTACGCCCTTTGCCAAGAAAAACCAGATTAAGGTCCTGCGTGCGACGTCAGAGGGGGCCAGCGTGAAACATCAGATCGAGATTCCGGTTCACTATGACGATATCGTGAAGGGTCATGCCGCTGTCGGCAATTTTTATCTCAGGTCAGGCGATGTCATCGTGGTGCCGTAGGTGGCCGACAGGGCGGGACATCTCCTTCTGGCAGGGATAGTCCTGGCAAGTTCGCTCGGGGTGGTGGCCGTCAGCGAGGCGCAGAGGATCGGGGGCGCGGGGGGCGGCATGGGAGGCCCGACCTGTAGTTATTCGCATACTAATCAGTCGTTCGGGGGGTAGGAGTTCCTGATCGAACGCCATCTGGTCCAGCTGAGCCTGGCCCAGGCCTCTTAGTTCACCAGCATAGGGATTACCCATGACGATTCAAACGATCACTCCAGAAGATCTCCTTAGAGTGTCATTCAAGCGAAAGTGGTGGATCCTCGCCAGCATGGTTTTGTGCGTGGCGTTGGGATATGTGGCGTGGAAATTCTTTCCGAAGACTTTCAAGTCGACTGTCGTCATGACGATTGATAACCCGAGGATTGCGAAAGAGTACGTCAAGGGGTTATCGCAAGGACCAGAGGGACGGTACAACGAGGACCCAACGGGTGTGGTTATGCAGCAGATCGCAATGGGACTTACGAACAAGTCCATTCTCGTGCCGGTTCTTGAGACGCTGAAGCCGTACCCCGATGCAGAGACAGTATCTCCTGACCAGCTGATGAAAAGACTTCGCAAGGCTGTGACATTTGGCAAGCCGAAAGACGGTGTGGGGGTGGCGGTATCGTACGTCAATCCAGACCCCTTCATGGCTCAAGCGGTGGCGGCTCTATTGGCTACCAAGCTGCATGAGGACAGCCTGAAGCGCCGTGAGGGCATCGTGGAAACCACCACGCAATTTCTCTCCATTGAGCTTGAACGGGTAAAAGGAGAGCTTGACGCCAAAGAACGTGCGATCTCGGATTTCAAAAGAATTCATATGGGAGAACTGCCGCAGCAGATGGAGGCCAATCTGCGCACCATCGACCGATTACAGACTGACCTCACAAATTCATCTGAAGCATTAAATAAGAAGGAAGAGCAGCTTGCCGGGCTAGAAAAGTCGATCAAGGAAGCATCTGATCTTGGCCCGGCTGTAATCGTTCCATTTGCTCGGGAAGGACGGGGGGGAGATGCCAGGCCGATTGATTTACAGGCCATACGACTT
Organism: Nitrospirota bacterium; assembly: GCA_016219645.1. NCBI lineage: Bacteria > Pseudomonadati > Nitrospirota > Nitrospirota bacterium. Next base: position 4,941 of record JACRLR010000007.1, on the reverse strand, counting down.
CGGGAACTGAAACAAAAGTTGAACGAACTTCTTGGCACATACAAGGACAACTATCCGGACGCGGTGTATCTGAAGGAAGAGATCCGTAGGTTGGAGTCAGCGCCACATGGTGATGTGAGTCAGCCTACTGTGGCTGAGCCGGCCGCAGGGAAAGTCGGGGGCAATGGCGGGGTCGCCCACAGGCCAACCGATCCGTATGTGCGAGAGCTGATGAAAGAGCGTAGCGAAGTGAAAAGCGAAATAAGTTTTCTGAAGGAAAAGCATGCCCATGTTAGTCGGCAGATCAACGAGCTTGAGGCGCGTATCCAGCGCATGCCCATTACGGAACAGGGGTTAGCCGTGCTGCTCAGAGACTATGAGAATATGCAAAAAGGCTATCAATCTCTTCTGGATAAGCGCACGAATGCCAGAATTTTAGAGAACTATGAGAATCGGCAGTTCGGTGAACAGTATCGGATCATCGAGCCTGCCAACTACCCAGAGGTGCAAGAACCGCCGACGCTATTGCATTTTCTACTTGGTGGCCTTGCGGTGGGCTGTCTTCTCGGGTTCGGCTCGGCCACTGGAATGGAAATGATGAAAATCGGGTTCCGCCGACCTGAGGAAGCTGAAGATTACCTCGGCCTTCCCGTGATCGCCTCTATTCCTTCCTTTTCGAGTGCGATGAGTGGAATCGGCATGGTGCAGTCACGTGCATTGCTGGCCGGTCCCGTCATGCCCATAGGTGCCGTCGGCGATGCCCCATCCTACCTTGGGCTTCCAAAGCGTGGCGCCAGATTCACCTACAGCAAGAGGGGGTCTCTGAATTCCGGCGGTGGCCTACCGCCGAAATTCCATTTGATCGCGAAGTGGGGGCCCGCCTCGTTGATGGTTGAGCAGTACCGAGTGGCGGCCACACGATTAATTCTCATGACCACTGAAACCAAAAATGTGGTGACGCTTGTCACCAGCAGTGTGATGGGCGAAGGCAAGACCACGACGGCAGTCAATCTCGCCTATATTCTTGCCCATGATCTCGGCAAGTCCACGTTGCTGATCGATTGCGATTTTAAACGCCCGATGGTGCACGAGTATATGGAGTTTTCTGCAGGGCCTGGCTTGGGCGATGTGCTTCATGGGAGTGAGATTCTTGAGAACTGTATCCGTCAGTGTGACGGTGTGCCGCTCTGGGTCTTGTCATCGGGATCTCCCACGGTCCGGCCCGTAGGCCTATCGGGCATTCAGTACGTGAAGAAAATATTGCCGGAGCTCAAGACACGCTACGACTATGTGATTTTGGACGGGCCTCCGGTGATGCCATTGGCGGACGTGAACATCCTCAGCGGCATGGCGGACATGATGACATTCGTAGTTCGCGCCAGCGGAACAAGTCAGGATGTTGCCAAGAAGGCATTGGGGACGATTGGTGAGATTCCTGGTGCCGCAGCCATCATCTTGACGCAGGTGGAAATGGAGTATGCGCCGTATTTCACCTACGCAGCAGCTTACATAAGTGAAGGCAGTCAAATGCGTCCGCAGCAATCGTCGTCGAATACCCATGCCGGGGGCATCGCATAAGGGACGAGCGCAGCGACGTCTGATCCGGCCAGGCTTCGGTGATCGGCTGGATCAGTTGACGTACGTCGGCACAGGGCTACGGGAGTCACAAGCAGGTGACTCATCGCAATATGAACGGAGAAAGTGATCGACTGTTATGTACGGTTTAACGAAGCAGCTCCTTATCCTTGGGACAGGGCCGTCGGCTGTCGGACTATGCCGCATCATTATGTCGGACCTGCGGCTGGTTAAGGTCGTCGGATTTCTGGACGGGAAATCAGAGCGAATAGGGGAACGGCTTGTGAATCCCGGCATTATCGGGACATATGATCAATTGGCTCAATTAGTCGAAAAGCATCACGTGGATACCATCGTGGTTTGCATGGAGGATCGCCGTTCTGTACTGCCGGTCCAGGCGCTTCTCGATTGTAAGGTCATGGGATTGGACGTTCTCGACGGCCATCACCTTTTCGAAGAGGCAGCCGGGCGTATCTCGGTCGACTCGCTTCATCCGAGCGCACTCATTTTCTCGGAGGGATTTCGCCGCCGCCTCATATCACGGATAAGCAAGAGGTTCCTTGATCTGGTGATATCAGCCGTGGGGTTAGTGGTGTTGATCCCTCTTTTCATCCTCGTCGCCGCGCTCATTCGAGTCGACACACCGGGTCCTATATTTTATCGCCAAACGCGAGTGGGGCTCCGCGGGCAACCGTACCTGATCTGGAAGTTTCGGTCGATGCATCTGGACGCGGAAAAGCATGGACCTCGATGCGCTGAAATGAATGACCCCAGGATCTCCCGGGTCGGTCGGTGGCTCAGGAAAGCGCGGATTGACGAGTTGCCTCAGCTTGTCAATGTGCTGAAGGGCGAGATGAGTCTCGTGGGGCCAAGACCCGAACGGCCGGTGTTTGTCGAGACATTACGCACGCAGATCCCGTACTACGACATTCGACATACGGTACGACCCGGCATCACCGGGTGGGCACAGGTGAAGTTTCGATATGGAGCATCGCAAGAAGATTCTCATATGAAACTGCAATACGATCTATTTTATGTAAAAAATTTGTCATTCCACTTTGATCTGACGATCTTGATTCGCACGATTCGGGTGATCCTGCTCGGAGAGGGGGCACGGTGATCTGTTCAGGAGAGATAGCTCAGGGGAAACCGAGGCATGTTCTGTCGTTTGACATCGAGGAACATTTTCAAGTTGCGGCGTTCTGGTCGGTTGCGAGAAGGCGCGAATGGGATCACCTGGCGAGCCGGGTCGAGCGCAATACCAGGAAAATCGCCGATCTGTTGTCGGAGCATTCGACGAAGGCCACCTTTTTTGTTCTTGGGTGGGTTGCAGAACGCCATCCGGGCTTGGTGAAAGATTTGGCGCAGCACGGTCATGAGATTGGGTCGCATGGTTATGGCCACGAACTTGTGCACACACAGGCTCCTGCTCAATTTCGTGAAGATATCAGGCGGTCAAAGCAGATCTTGGAAGATCTCATTGGCAGGCAGGTTATGGGATACCGTGCGCCGAGTTTCTCAATTACTTCTCGAACGAAATGGGCTCTGTCCGTACTGGTCGAGGAAGGGTACCGTTATGATTCCAGCATCTACAACCGGTTCCGAGGGACGCAGGAGCGTAGCATGGCAGGCGCTGGTGCATATCAGATTGAGACTGAGGCCGGCACGATATGGGAGGTGTCTCCATCAACCATGAACGCCTGCGGTCTTCAGTTGCCTGTCGCGGGTGGCGGATATTTTCGCCTCTTCCCCTATGCAGCATCGAAAATGTTTCTGAGGAGTCTTGAGAGACAGGGAGCTCAGCTTGTCATGTATCTCCACCCTTGGGAGCTCGATCCCCAACAGCCTCGTATGGATGGACCAGTGCTCTCCAAGATTCGTCACTACATGAATCTTGGCAAAACGGAACAACGATTGAGGTTGTTACTGCATGATTTTGACTTCGCTCCGATTCATGACGTCGTTGATCCTATTCGGGATATTTGTACAAGACCGGAAGCGCAGTCGGAGGAAATTGTAGCAAAACGAGAACCGGTGTTCTTGCCAGTGTGAATGTGTGGAAGCAACGAAGATTTCAAAAAAAGGAGAGTTATGAAGTCCTGGTACGCCGTGCACACAAAAACGCAATGTGAAGCCTTTGCGCGCGCAAGCCTAGATAGCCATGGAGTGGAGGTATTTCTTCCAATGCTAAGGGAGCGGAAGTTGCTTAACGGCAAGTACCGTCTCACGACATCGCCGTTGTTTCCAAGATATCTCTTTGCGAAGTTCGACGCGTCGAACCAATTGCGGGCGGTCACCTATGCTCGAGGGGTAAGAAATATCGTCACATTCGGCGGGGGACCTTCGATGGTTGATGAGTCGATCATTGATGCTATTCGGAATCAGCTCACAGATGGGGTCGCTGAACTCCCTCACGATAGATTTTCGCCTGGGCAGGTAGTGCGAATACTCAATGGGCCATTGTGTGGCTTGGAAGCCGTCTTTGAAAAGAAATTGGACGGGACCAGCAGGGCGGTCTTGCTTCTGAAGGCCATTTCCTTCCAGGCCCGGGTGATTCTTGAATCTCAGTGCGTCGCAAACATGTAAAGGTTTTGGCGATGTGTGCGTCGGTTTGTTAGAGGGCATTTCTGGATAAGCGGAGTTTCGATCCCGGGTGTCGTAGTGCCCAATGATAGTGGTACCCGTTCGGAAATGTGCCTCGGAATATGAGTTGAGTTTCCGCGTTTGACGCCGGGATGGCGGCAGCTTGTAAGGAAAGAGGTAACCCCGATGTATATACTTGGCATTTCTGCTTTCTACCATGATAGCGCTGCGTGCTTGGTGCGGGACGGCGAGATCGTTGCCGCAGCCCAAGAAGAGAGATTTACGAGAAAGAAGCACGACCCGGGGTTTCCACGTCGAGCCGTTGAGTATTGTTTGGGCCAGGCCGGCATCGGCATCAAAGACCTGAAATACGTCGTGTTCTATGACAAGCCGCTCATCAAATTTGAACGATTGCTGGAAACCTATGTCGGGTTCGCGCCCAAAGGGGTTCAGTCGTTCCTGGCCGCGATGCCGGTATGGTTAAAGGAAAAGCTCTTTCTGCGTAACTTGCTGAAAAAGGAAGTGCTGGCCTGTTCGAACGGCTTGGAAAAGTCAGCACTGCCGGAGTTTCTCTTCGGTGAACATCACGAGTCCCACGCGGCCTCAGCCTTCTATCCTTCCCCGTATGAACGGGCAGGGGTCCTGTGCATGGACGGAGTTGGCGAGTGGGCGACCACCTCGGCGTGGCTGGGGGAAGGACATACACTGACCCCGCTGTGGGACATTCCATTTCCTCACTCGATTGGCCTCCTGTATTCGGCCTTCACCTATTACACGGGCTTCAAAGTCAACTCCGGTGAATAC